>CAMLFK010000160.1 GCA_946479255.1 uncultured Oxalobacteraceae bacterium | reverse complement strand
GCACGCTGATCAGCCGCCCCAACGTCGAGCGCGTCATGCGCATGGTCGACCTGGATGTGCGCAACAAAACGCCCCAGGAGCACGACGAGCAGGTGAACGAGCTGATCTCCGCCATCTCGATCGTCGGCACCGAGCGCGACGACATCTACACCATCAGCTATCACAATCCCAACCCCAAGCTGGGCAAGGACGTGGTGCAGTCGCTACTGACCATTTTCGTGGAAGGCAGCTTCGGCGGCAAAAAGGGCGATTCGGAAAAAGCCGTGCAGTTCATCGACGACCAGATCAAGAGCTACGAAGAAAAGCTGGCGCAGGCGGAAAACACCCTGAAGGACTTCAAGATCAAGAACATGGGTCTGCTGCCGCGCGGCGGCGCCGATTACAGCAGCCAGATCGTCAGCAGCACCGACCAGCTGAGCGCCGCCCGCCTGGAACTGGCCGAAGCCGAGCAAGCCCGCAATGCCCTGCGCCGCCAGATGGGCGTCTCGGCCGGCGCCAGCAGCAGCGGCGCCCCGGTGGCCGTGCCTTACGTCAATCCAGACCTCGACACGCGCATTCAGACCGTCAACAAGAATCTCGACGCCCTGCGCATGCAATTTACCGAAGAGCATCCAGACATCGTCAGCGCCAAGCGCCTGCTGGCCCAGCTGACCGAGCGCCGCAAGGAAGAGGAGCGCAACTACAAGCCGAGCGCCGCCGATCCGGGCGCCACCTACAGCCCGATGCTGCAGCAGATGACGGTGGCCTTGTCGGCCGCCGAAGCGCGGGTAGCCTCGCTCAAGGCGCGGGTCGATGAATTCAACACGCGCCTGGCACGCCTGAAGTCGCAGAGTATTTCCGCGCCGGATGTCGAAGCCCAGCTGGCCCAGCTCAACCGCGACTATGCCGTCAACCGCGAGAATTACCAGAAGCTGGTCGAGCGCCGCGAATCGGCCAAACTGTCGGGCGACCTGTCCTCGGCCACCGACATGATGACCTTCCGCGTGATCGATCCGCCGATTGCCCCGACCACACCAGTGGGCCCCAACCGTCCGCGCCTGATGTCGATCGTGTTTGCCGTTGCGCTGGCGGCCGGCCTGGGCGCCGCTTTCCTGATGAGCCAATTCCGCCCGACCTTCCTCAGCCAGGCCACGCTGCGTGAAGCGACCGGCTTGCCGATTCTGGGCAGCATCAGCATGAGCTGGACCGACCAGCAGAAAAAGCGCCACAAGAAAAAGCGCTATGCCCTGTGGGCGTCCGTGGTGTCCCTGTTCGGCGCCTACGGCGCCGCCATGGCCGCCATCCTGATCAAAGCGTCGGCCTGAGCCTAGCACTGGGGAATAATTGTGAGCATTATTGAAAAAGCAGCAAAACGGATGGATCAGCAGCGCGAAGCTGGCGAAGCGGCCATCGTGCCGGCAGCGGCACCAGAGCCGGCCGTCGCCGACGCGCCAGCGGCGGCAACAGCGCTAGCGCCGTCCGCGCCCGTGGCCGCCACGGCGCCAAGCCGGAAGGCGTCCGGCAAGACCACCACCCAGCGGGTCGAGATCGACCTGGCGCGCATGCGCGACCTCGGCATGGTGACCGCCGCCGGCGGGCGCACCACCCTGGTGGAAGACTTCCGCATCATCAAGCGCCCCCTGCTCAAGCGCGCCTTCGCGCCCCACCAGGATGGCGAGCGTCCGGGCAACCTGATCATGGTGACCAGCTCGCTGCCAGGCGAAGGCAAGACCTACTGCGCGATCAACCTGGCCATGAGCATCGCCATGGAACTGGACCACACCGTGCTGCTGATCGACGCCGACGTGGCGCGCCCTTCGGTGATGCGCACCTTCGGCTTGCCGAACCAGCGCGGCCTGATGGACCTGCTGCTCGACGAAGAGACCGAACTGGCCGACGTGCTGCTCAAGACCAACGTCGAGACCCTCACCATCCTGCCGGCCGGCACCAGCAGCCCACGCGCCACCGAACTGCTGGCCAGCCAGATGATGAGCAGCTTCGTCAACGAAATCGCCCACCGCTATCCGGACCGCGTGGTGATCTTCGATTCGCCGCCGCTGCTGCTGACCAGCGAAGCGCATGTGCTGGCCAGCCACATGGGCCAGATCGCCATGGTGGTCGAATCCGAAAAGACCACCCAGCATGCGGTCAAGGAAGCCCTGCGCCAGCTGGAAGGCTGCTCCAACGTCAATCTCATCTATAACAAATCGCGCGAATTCCCGGGCGTTGAAGAGACCTATGACTATCACTACGGCTAGTCCAGCCCGGCTGCCGCGGCTGTTGCCGCTGGCGGCCGCCCTGATGACGCTGCTCGCGCCAAGCGCCAGCGGCGCCAGCTGGGATGTGGTGCCGGCGTTGACGGTACGCGAGACCTGGACCGACAACGTCGCGCTGCAGCCCGGCGATCTGGCGCAGCGCCAGCTGGTCAGTGAACTGTCGCCGTCGCTGGCGGTGATGCACAACAGCCCGCGTCTGAAGCTCAGCTCGATCGTACGCCTGCGCCACTACGAATTTTCCGACGAAAAGGTCAGCGGCACGGCGCGCAACCAGCGCGAAGGCAGTGCCGGCGCGCAAGGCACCCTGGTCGACGACCTGTTGTACTTCAATGCCAGCGCCAACCGCGCCCAGCGCAGCGTCTCGCCCTTCGGCGTGGTCTACCGCGAGGCCGCCTATGCCGAACAAAACCAGGCGGCGGTGACTTCCTACAGCATCAGTCCCTACCTGGTGCACCGTTTCGGCAGCAGCGCCAGCCTGCAGCTGCGCCTGGCCCGCGATGCGGTGAACAGCGACAACCCCGGCTTCGGCGATACGAAAAGCAATAACGTGCTGTTGAACCTGAACAGCGGCAGCGCGTTCCGGACCATTGGCTGGGGCTTGAACTACAATCGCCAGGACCTGGAAGATTCCCGCTCCGGAAGCATCCTGACCCAGAGCGCGGTCGCCAGCCTGCGTTATCGCGCCAGCGCCACACTGAGCCTGACCGCGACCGGCGGCTACGACGAGTACGACTACACCTCGCTGGGCGGCGTCACCAAGGGCCCATCCTGGACCGGCGGTTTCATCTGGACGCCAAGCTCGCGCACCAGCCTCGAAGCCAGCGGCGGCAAGCGCTACGTCGGCACCACGAAAAGCCTGAAGGCCGTGCACCGCAGCCGCCGCACCGTCTGGAACATCATCTATAACGACGCGGTCACCAACAGCCGCTCCAACTTCCTGCTGCCGGCGACCTTCGATACCGCTTCTTTGCTCGATCGTATGTTCCAGGCGGACATCGCCGACCCGGCGCAGCGCCAGCTGGCGGTCGCCGAATACATGCGCCGCACCGGCTTGCCGGCGACTTTGGCCGAAAGCATCAACTTTTTCAGCAACCGCTTCTTCCTGCAGAAAAGCTTCAACGCCTCGGTTGCGCTCAAGGGCGCGCGCAGCATGCTGGTTTTTACCGCCTATCGCACGCGCCGTGACGCCCTGTCGGTGCGCGAGAGCGACAGCCAACTGCTGGGAAACAGCAGCTCGTCGATCAACGACAACACGGTCCAGCGCGGCACCAACGCCAGCTTCACCTACACCGTGTCGCCGCGCACCTCGCTGCTCTTGTCCAGTGATGCCTACCGGAGCGAATCGCTGTCGACCAGCTTCAGCAGTTTTAACCGGGCCCAGCGTCTGATCGGCAACCACCGCTTCGGCAAATATCTGACCGGGACGCTGGAAATGCGCCATATCAAAGGCACCAGTGCCTTTGTGAACAACCAGCCGTACCGCGAAAACGCGATCGCGGCATCCCTGACCTACACGCGCTAGCGGAGCATCGCCATGTATGAACAATATTACGGGCTGAGCGCCAAGCCCTTCCGGCTGCGTCCGGACCCCCACTTCTTCTACGGCAGCAAGGGCCACAAGCGCGCCATGGCCTACCTCGAGTACGGCCTGTCGCAGGGCGAAGGCTTCATCGTCATCACCGGCGAAGTCGGGGCCGGCAAGACCACCCTGGTGCGCAACCTGTTCGACCACCTGCCGTCCGAACAGATCGTCGCCGCCCACATCGTCAATACCCACCTGGACTCGGACGACACCCTGCGCTCCGTGGTGGCGGCTTTCGGCCTGCCCTACGAAAACGTCAGCAAGACCGACCTGCTGACCCGGCTCGAACAGTTCCTGCGCGCGGCCGACGCCGACGGCAAGCGCGCCCTGCTGGTGGTCGACGAAGCCCAGAACCTGACCGCCCGCACGGTGGAAGAACTGCGCATGCTGTCGAACTTCCAGACCGCCGACAAATGCCTGCTGCAGACCTTCCTGGTCGGCCAGCCGGAATTTCGCCAGACCCTGCACAGCCCCACCATGTCGCAGCTGCGCCAGCGCGTGATCGCCAGCTACCACCTGGGGCCGATGGACGCCGCCGAAACCCAGGCCTACATCGAACACCGCCTGCAGACCGTCGGCTGGAAGCAGGACCCATCCTTCAGCGAAGATGCCTACGCCGCCATCTTCGCCCACACCGGCGGCATCCCGCGCAAGGTCAACACCCTGTGCGACCGCCTGCTGCTGATGGGTTTTTTGGAAGAGATGCATGCCTTTAGCGGTGCCGATGTAGCCACCGTGATCCGCGACATCGCCGAAGAATTCGAACTGCCGCCCGCCCAGGCTGCCGCGCTGGCCGACAGTAATGCGCTGGGCGAAGCCGAAGCGGCGGTCGGCGCGCTTCATCCCGCCTACCTCGACGAGCGCATGATGCGGCTCGAAAAATCGGTGGTATCGGTGCTGAACATCCTGAAAAAAATCGTCGCCACCCCGGCCGCGGCCTCCACCTCGCTTCACCAGCCCAACGAGTAACCCGCCATGATGATGCAAGCTCCCCCAGCCCGGCCGCGCGTGCCCGGCGCGCCGATCCGCAATGCCATGACCATCGACGTGGAAGACTACTTCCAGGTCTCGGCTTTCGCGCCCAATATCGACCGCGTCAGCTGGCCCGAGCGCGAGTGCCGGGTCGAAGCCAATATCGACCGCATCCTCGCCATCCTCGCCGAAGGCGAAGTGCACGCCACCTTCTTTACGCTCGGCTGGATCGCCGAGCGCTACCCGGCCATGGTCAAGCGCATCGTCGCCGGCGGCCACGAGCTGGCCAGCCACGGCTATGGCCACCTGCGCGCCTCCGACCAGAGCCGGGTGGAATTCACCGGCGATATCGTCAGCAGCAAAAAGATTTTGGAAGATATCGGCGGCGTGCCGGTGATCGGCTACCGCGCCCCCAGCTTTTCCATCGGCCACGCCAACCTGTGGGCGCTCGAAGCCCTGCATGAAGCCGGCTACCGCTACAGCTCCTCGATTTACCCAATCGCCCACGACCATTACGGCATGCCGGACGCGCCGCGCTTCGCCTTCTACCCGCATGGCCCGGACGGCTTGCTGGAAGTGCCGATCACCACGGTGCAGCTGATGTCGCGCAAGCTGCCGGCCGGCGGCGGCGGCTACTTCCGCCTGCTGCCGTACGCGCTGTCGCGCTGGATGATGCGGCGCGTGAACAGCGTCGACCAGGAATCGGCGATCTTTTACTTTCACCCGTGGGAAATCGACCCCGGCCAGCCGCGCCCCGAAGGCGCCAGCGCCAAGGCCAAATTCCGCCACTACGTCAACCTGGAAAAGATGGAAGGCCGCATCCGCCAGCTGACCCGCGATTTCAAGTGGGACCGCATGGACAAGCTGTTCTTGCCCGCCTGACCCAGCGCCACCCCGACAAACGAAATAAGAACTCCCAGACAATGAGCTCGACGATCGACGCAGTACAAGACCGCCCTGCCGCCAGCGCAGCCGGCGCGGCACTCACCGTGCGCCTGCTGCAGCCCCAGGATTACGCCCGCTGGGACGCCTTCGTGCAGACCTGCCCGGACGCCACCTTCTTCCACCGCGCCGGCTGGCAGACCGTCATCGAGCGCGTGTACGGCCACAAGACCTGGTTTTATTACGCCGAAAGCGAAGGCCAGATCATCGGCGTACTGCCGCTGGCCGAAATCAAGAGCCGCATGTTCGGCCACTCGCTCGGCTCCCTGCCCTTCTGCGTGCTGGGCGGGGTGGCCTGTACCGACCAGCGCGCCAAGCCGCTGCTGGACGCCGCCGCCGACAAAATCGCCCGCGAACTGAACGTCGGCCACCTGGAATACCGCAACCTGCTGCCGGCCCACGCAGGCGATGCGAGCTGGTACCAGAAGGAGCTGTACGTCACTTTCCGCAAGGAGATCAGCGCCGACGACGAAGAGAACATGAACGCCATCCCGCGCAAGCAGCGCGCCATGGTGCGCAAGGGGATCAAGCTCGGCCTCACCGCCGAGATCGACCAGGACGTCGAGCGCTTCTTCACCTGCTACTCGACCAGCGTGCACCGCCTCGGCACCCCGGTGTTCCCCAAGTCCTACTTCAAGATGATCGCCGAAGTCTTCAAGGACGAAACCGAGATCCGCATCATCGTCAAGGACGGCCAGCTGATCGCCGGCGTACTGAGTTTCTACTGGCGCGACGAAGTGCTGCCCTACTACGGCGGCGGCATGCCGGCCGCGCGCGAAGTGGCCGGCAACGACTACATGTACTGGAACCTGATGCAGGCGGCGGCCGCGCGCGGCGTGCGCATCTTCGACTTCGGCCGCAGCAAGCTCGGTACCGGCGCCTTCGACTTCAAGAAGAACTGGGGCTTCGCGCCGACCCCGCTGGCCTACGAATACAAGCTGTACGCATCGACTGAACTGCCGGACAACAATCCGCTGAACCCCAAGTACCAGCTGTTCATCAAGATGTGGAAAAAGCTGCCGATCGGCCTGGCCAATGTGCTCGGTCCGCACATCGTCAAGAACCTGGGCTGATCAGCGTGCAAAACCTGCTCCTGCTCGTCCACCGCATCCCGTTCCCGCCCAATAAGGGCGACAAGATCCGGTCTTACCACCTGCTCAAGCACCTGGCCCAGCACTACAAGGTCCACCTCGGCACCTTCGTCGACGACGACGACGACTGGCAGTACGTGCCGACCGTGCAGGAACTGTGCGCCACCAGCCACTTCGCCAAACTCAATCCCCTGCTCGGGCGGGTGCGCAGCCTGGGCGCGCTGCTGGCCAAGCGTTCGCTCTCGCTCGACTACTACCGCGACGCCTCGATGAAAGAGTACGTCGATCGCAGCGTGCGCGAGCACAAGATCGACCGCATCCTGATCTTCTCCTCGGCCATGGCGCAGTACGCGGAACGCTATCCGCAGGCGCGCCGGGTGGTCGACTTCGTCGACGTCGACTCCGACAAATGGCGCCAGTACGCCGAAAAGAAATCCTTCCCGATGAACTGGCTGTACCGCCACGAAGCCACCCAGCTGCTGGCCTACGAACGCAAGGTGGCGCGCGAGTGCGACGCCTCGCTGTTCGTCTCCGCGCCCGAGGCCGACCTGTTCAGGAAGCTGGCGCCGGAAAGCGATGCGCGCATCGGCTTTTTCAATAACGGCGTCGACACCGACTACTTCTCGCCCGAGCGCCATTACGACTCGCCCTACGTAGAAGGCGAGCGCGCCCTGGTGTTCACCGGCGCGATGGACTACTGGCCCAATATCGACGCGGTCCAGTGGTTCGCCACCGAAGTGTTCCCCCAGCTGCTGGCGCAAACGCCCGCGCTGCGCTTTTACATCGTCGGCGCCCGTCCCGCTCCTGCCGTCCAAGCGCTGGCCCAGCAGGCCGGCATCGTGGTGACCGGCACCGTGCCCGACGTGCGCCCCTACATCGCCCACGCCGAGGTGGCGGTGGCGCCGCTGCGCGTGGCGCGCGGCATTCAGAACAAGGTACTCGAAGCGATGGCCATGGCGCGCCCTGTCGTCGTCTCCAGCCAGGCGCTCGAAGGCATCGACGCCCAGGCCGGACATGAACTGATCCTGGCCGAGGATGCCGCGGCCTTCATAAGCACAGTCGGCGCGCTCTTGCGCCAGCCTGACAACGCGGTCGGTCCGGCCGCGCGCGCCAACGTCCAGCGCCAGTACAGCTGGCCAAGCAAGCTGGCGCGCATCGAGGAGAAGCTGGAATGCTGATGACCGACACCCCGAGTACACCGGCCGCCGCCAAACGTGGCTCCCTGCTGCTGCCTCCCGCCACGCTGGCCCTGATCGCACTGGCCATGCTGGCGCCGTTCGCCCTGTACTTCGGCACCGCCGCATCGATCGTCTCGATCTGGAACAGCTCCGAAACCTTCGCCCACGGCTACGTGATCGTACCGATCAGCGCCTGGCTGATCTGGCGCCGCCGCGCCAACTTCGCCGCCTTTTCCCCGCAGCCCTACTGGCCCGCGCTGATCCTGCTGGCCATTGCCGGCGCCGGCTGGCTGGCCGCGCGCATGGGTGGCGTGCAGGTGGTGATGCAGTACGCCTTCGTCTCGATGCTGCCCCTCATCGCCCTGGCCGTGCTGGGCCGCCGCCTGGCCACATCGCTCGCGTTCCCCTTATTGTTTTTATTGTTCGCGGTTCCCTTCGGCGAAGTCTTCATCGATCCGCTGATCGAATTTACCGCCGACTTTACCGTCTGGGCGGTGCAGGCCACCGGCATCCCGGTGCTGCGCAACGGCACCCGCTTCGAAATCCCCACCGGCAGCTGGTCGGTGGTGACCGCCTGCAGCGGCGTGCGCTACCTGATTTCCTCGGTCACCATCGGCTGCCTGTACGCCTACCTGACCTACCATTCGCTCAGCCGCCGCCTGCTGTTCGTGGCGCTGTCGATCGTCGCCCCGATCCTGGCCAACGGCCTGCGCGCCTACATGATCGTCATGATCGGCCACACCAGCAACATGGCACTGGCCACCGGCGTCGACCACCTGGTGTATGGCTGGATCTTCTTCGGCATCGTCATGTTCCTGATGTTCTGGGGCGGCAGCTACTTCCGCGACGACCACCTGGCCACGCCGGTCGCGGCGCCTTCCGCCGTGAGCGCCGCCCCCGCCAGGCTGGCCCCGGTCGTCTTTTCCGCCCTCGCGGTGTGCGCCATCTGGCCCGCCTTCGCTCTCTACAACGACGCCGCCAACCACAACCCGGCCCCGGTCAAGCTCTCGACCGTGGCGGTAAGCTGGCCCAAGGCCGCGCCGTTCGGCACCTGGGTGCCCGACTTCGCCGACGGCGACGCCGGCTTCAACACGGTCTACCAGCGCGATGCGGCCACCCGTCCGGTGGCGCTGACGATCCTGTATTACCGCAACCAGGCCAGCGGCAAAGCCTTGATCAGCTCCGTCAACGTGATGGCAGGCGAAAAGGACGCGCACCACCAGGTTGGTTCAGGCCTGCAAAGCGCCGAACTGGCAGGCACACCCCTGGTGCTGCGCGAAGCCCGCATGTCCGGGCCATCCGGCCCCTTCCTGGTGTGGTACTGGTACTGGATCGACGGCCAGCGAACCGCCAGCGACATCGGCGGCAAGCTGATTCAGGCGCGCGCCAAACTGCTGTTCCGCGGCGACGACGGCGCCGCCGTGATGCTGTCGGCGCCGTATGGCGACAATCCCGAGGACGCACGCGCCGCCATGCGCGCCTTCCTGGCCAGCGAAGGCGCCGCGGTCGAACAGGCGCTGGTCACGGCGCGCGGCAAGTAAGGAGGAGCATGGATAAGCGTCCCCTGGTAGTCCACCTGACCTATGCGCTCGACGTCGGCGGGCTCGAAACCCTGCTGGTCGAGTGCATCAACCGCATGCCGGCCGATAAATACCGGCATGCGCTGGTGTGCCTGACCAAATACAGCGACTTCGCCAACAAGATCACCCAGCCCGGCGTCGAGCTGTACGCGCTCGACAAGCCGCCCGGGAACAGCCTGCGCGTGCACGCCGACTTCTGGAAGCTGATGCGGCGCCTGGCCCCGGCTATCCTGCACACCTACAACCTGGCGGCGATGGAGTACTGCTTCACGGCCGCCTGCGCCGGCGTGCCGGTGCGCATCCACGCCGAGCACGGGCGCGATGCGGCCGACCCGCAGGGCCTCAACAAAAAGCACAACTTCCTGCGCCGCCGCCTGGCCCCGTTCATCGACCGCTACGTGCCGGTCTCGGACGACCTGCATCGCTGGCTCGGCCAGGTGGTGGGCATCCCGGCGCCCAAGTCGCTGTTGATCAAGAATGGCGTCGACACCGAGCGCTTCAAGCGCGCCCCGCTTGCCGCCACAGCCTCGCCCTGGGTCGATGGCGACATCGTCATCGGCACGGTGGCGCGCATCCAGGACATCAAGAACCACCGCGGCCTGGTGCAGGCCTTCGAGCAGCTGCGCGCCCGGCTGCCGGAGCAGCGCGGTCGCCTGCGCCTGTCTATCCTGGGCGACGGTCCGCTGCTGCCCGCGCTCAAGGCCCAGGTGGCCGAAGCAGGACTCAATGATGTCGTATGGCTGCCCGGCGCGCGTTCCGACGTGGCCGAGCTGCTGCACAGCTTCGACATCTTCACCCTGCCCTCGCTGGCCGAAGGCACGCCGGTGTCGCTGCTGGAGGCCATGGCCTGCGGCCTGCCGGTGGTGGCATCAAGCGTCGGCGGCATTCCGGAAGTGGTCACCGACGGCGAGCACGGTACCCTGGTGCCGGTCGACAGCGGCGCGCTGGCCGCGGCGCTGGCACGCTACGTGCAAGACCCTGCATTGGCGGCGCGCCATGGCGCGGCCGCACGCGCGCGCATCGAGCAGAAGTACAGCATGAGCGCCATGCTGGCCGCCTACGTCGGCCTGTACGACGGGCTGTGCCGCCAAAAGCTGCGCCAGGCATGATGAACACCAATCAGCTCTTGAGGAAAATAACAGTATGTGCGGAATAGTCGGCATTTTTGATACCCATGGCAACCGGGAAATCGACCGCCAGGCGCTTGGCCGCATGAACGAAAGCCAGTTTCACCGCGGCCCCGACGAGGGCGAGCTGTATACCGAAACCGCACTCGGCATGGGCCACCGGCGCCTTTCGGTGATCGACCTGGCCACCGGCCAGCAGCCACTGTTCAACGGCGACAAGAGCGTCGTCATGGTCTACAACGGCGAGGTGTACAACTATCGCGAGCTGCGCACCGAACTGGTGGCGCTGGGCTTCGAGTTCCGCACCAAATCCGACTCCGAAGTGGTGCTGCACTCCTACCAGGCCTGGGGCGCCGACTGCGTGCACCGCCTGCGCGGCATGTTCGCCTTCGCCATCTGGGACCGCAAGAAGCAGACCATGTTCCTGGCGCGCGACCACGTCGGCGTCAAGCCGATGTTCTACTCGCTGCTGCCGAACGGCCTGTTCGTGTTCGGCT
>CAMLFK010000159.1 GCA_946479255.1 uncultured Oxalobacteraceae bacterium | reverse complement strand
TGGTCCTCGGACGTGTTGCCAGCGAAGTGGCACTCCGACTGCGCGGCAAACACAAGCCAGAATTCACTCCTCACGTCGACACCGGCGATTTCATCGTCGTCATCAATGCAGGCAAACTGCGCGTGACCGGTACCAAAGCCACTGAGAAGACGTATTACCGTCACTCGGGCTACCCAGGTGGTATCTACGAAACCAACTTCAAGAAAATGCAAGAGCGTTTTCCAGGTCGCGCGCTCGAGAAAGCGGTCAAGGGCATGCTGCCTAAAGGCCCACTCGGCTACGCAATGATCAAGAAGCTCAAGGTGTACGCGGAAGGTTCCCATCCGCACGCTGCGCAGCAACCTAAAGCACTCGTTCTCTAAGGAGCTGACATGATCGGTAACTACAATTACGGCACCGGCCGTCGCAAGAGTGCAGTCGCTCGCGTGTTCATCAAGGTTGGCACTGGCCAAATCATCGTTAACGGCAAGCCAGCGTCCGAGTACTTCTCGCGCGAAACCGGCCTGATGGTGATCCGTCAGCCGCTGGAACTGACCGGCAACGTCGAGCGTTTCGACATCAAAGTGAACGTACACGGCGGCGGCGAGTCCGGCCAAGCTGGTGCGGTTCGTCACGGCATCACCCGCGCACTGATCGACTACGATGCAGCGCTCAAGGGCGACCTGGCACGCGCTGGTTTCGTGACCCGCGATGCACGTGAAGTCGAGCGTAAAAAAGTTGGTCTGCGCAAAGCACGTCGCGCAAAGCAGTTCTCGAAGCGTTAATTTGCTTCTCACGGCGCCTGGCGCCGTGGTTTCAGGAAAGCCGCCAACCGCGAGGTCTGGCGGCTTTTTTTATACCTGGCGCAACGATTTGCCTGCGCTGTTAAAATCACCACTTTCGGGCAATCTGCCCACCATTATTCTGAGGAACTCACATGATCAAAGTTGGCATCGTTGGCGGTACGGGTTACACGGGCGTGGAATTGCTGCGGCTCTTGTCTGTTCACCCCGATGTGAAGCTGACCGCCATCACGTCGCGCAAGGAAGACGGCTTGCCGGTCGCCGACATGTTTCCGTCGCTGCGCGGGCGCGTCGACCTGGCCTTCTCGGCACCTGACAAGGTCGACCTGAAGCAATGCGACGTGGTGTTCTTCGCCACCCCGCACGGTGTGGCCATGGCCCAGGCGCCCGAACTGCTGGCGGCCGGCGTCAAGGTGATCGACCTGGCGGCGGACTTCCGCCTGAAGAACAAGGCAAGCTTTGAGCAGTGGTACAAGATCCCGCATACCTGCCCGGAACTGCTGGAAGAGGCCGTGTATGGCTTGCCGGAACTGAACCGCGAAGCCATCAAGGGCGCGCGCCTGATCGCCAATCCGGGTTGCTACCCAACTACCATGCAGCTGGGCTTTTATCCGCTGCTCAAGAACAATCTGGTCGACACCAGCGCGCTGATCGCCGACGCCAAGTCGGGCGTGTCCGGCGCCGGCCGCAAGGCCGAGATCGGCACCTTGTTCAGCGAGAACAGCGACAACTTCAAGGCCTACGGCGTGTCGGGCCATCGTCATACGCCTGAAACCGTGGAGCAGCTGCAGCGCTTCACCGGCATGCCGGTCAACCTGATCTTCACCCCGCACCTGGTGCCGATGATCCGCGGCATGCACGCGACCCTGTACGCGCGCCTGACCACCAGTATCGACAACGAGGCGCTGCAAGCCTTGTTCGAAGACCAGTATAAAGATTCACCTTTCGTCGATGTCATGCCTTTCGGTTCGCATCCGGAAACCCGCTCGACGCGCGGCGCGAACGTGCTGCGCCTGGCGCTGCACCGTCCAGGCAACGGCAACACCGTGGTGATCCTGGTGGTGCAGGACAACCTGGTCAAGGGCGCATCCGGCCAGGCCGTGCAATGCATGAACCTGATGTTCGGATTCGAAGAAAGTACAGGATTGCAACAAATCGCGCTGCTTCCGTAGCCTATCTGCAACAATTTTCGATGGCTCAGGCATGGACGATCTAGATCAAAGCGGCCAAGGATGAGGACGGTAAATTATCAAAGGGACTGGAATTCGCGTGTCGTCACTTTGGGGAGCGTCAATCATGTTTGGTCGTAATACGAAAACGGAAGTAGATAGCCTGATCGGGACGTCGGCTCGTGTGGAGGGCGATCTTTGCTTTACGGGCGGCCTGCGCATCGATGGCGAGGTGCACGGCAACGTGATCGGCGGCGAAGGGCCGGACAATGTGCTGATCGTGTCCGAGCAGGCGCGCATCGAGGGTGATATTCGTTGTGCAACGCTGATCGTCAACGGCTTTGTGGCAGGAAATGTTTATGCCACTGAGCTGCTTGAATTGCAGCCGAAGGGCCGCATCATTGGCGATGTCCATTATAAATTGTTGGAGATGCATGGCGGCGGCATGGTTACCGGCAAGCTGACCCACCAGCCGGCCGGCGAACCGGTGTTTCATTTAGCCACCGGCGAAAGCGCTCCTGAAGCGGGAGTTCCGCCAACAGTCTATAATGGGGCTAATCGTTATCCTAGTAGGAGTCCCAAATGAATGCCGTAGTCGACAGCACCGAAATCACCGAGAACCTGGACGCCATGCCGGCGCCGATCGTCTTCACCGACAGTGCTGCCCAAAAAGTGGCCCAGCTGATCGAAGAAGAGGGCAATCCGGATCTGAAGCTGCGCGTGTTCGTGCAGGGCGGCGGCTGCTCGGGTTTCCAGTATGGTTTCACTTTCGATGAAATCGTCAACGAAGACGACACCACCATGGTCAAGAACGGCGTGCAGCTGTTGATCGATTCGATGAGCTACCAGTATCTGGTCGGCGCGGAGATCGATTACAAGGACGACCTCGAAGGCGCCCAGTTCGTGATCAAAAACCCAACCGCTACTTCGACTTGCGGCTGCGGTTCCTCGTTCTCGGTTTAAGTATTCAGCTTTAAGCTCCGCTTTAAGCTCAAGCCGGATAAAGGGCGCCCAGGATCCTGGTGCCTTTTGCCCCGGTCACGGCCGGCAGGTTGCCTGCTTCGCGTTGCGTGAAGCGGTAGCCCAGCCAGGCAAACGCCAACGCTTCCACCCGGTTCGGCGCCACGCCGAGTGCCGCAGTCGATTCCACCGTCGTTGTTCCCCCCATTGCCGCCGTGAGCTCACGCAGCAGTGTGCCGTTGTACGCCCCGCCGCCGCATACATAGACCGACGCCACCTGCGGCGCATCTGCATGGATGGCGCGCGCGATCGTCAAGGCGGTCAGGTAGCACAGGGTTGCCTGGACATCTTCCGGCGGCAAGGCCGGGCAGCTCTTCAGGCGCAGATCGAGCCATTCCATATGGAACAGGTCGCGGCCAGTGCTTTTCGGTGCAGGCAAAGTGAAATAGGGCTCATCCAATAGCGCTTGGAGCAGGGTCGGATTGACGGTTCCGCTGGCCGCCCAGGCGCCGCCGGCATCATATTCCTCACCGCGGTGGCGCGCGATCCAGCCGTCCATCAGCACATTGCCCGGGCCCGTATCGAAGCCGCCGACCCGTCCGTCCGCATGCAGTACGCTGATATTGGCGATGCCGCCGATATTGACCACCGCGCGGGTCTGGCCGGCCGCGCCGAACTGCGCCATGTGGAAGGCCGGCACCAGCGGCGCGCCCTGGCCGCCGGCGGCCACGTCGCGGGTGCGGAAGTCGGCGATCACATCGATGCCGGTCAGCTCGGCCAGCAGGGCAGGGTTGTTGGTCTGGCGCGTAAAGCCGAGGTCGGGGCGGTGGCGGATGGTCTGGCCATGCACGGCGATGGCCTGGACCGGCTGATCTGTGCCGGGCAGCAGCGCGGCGACGCATTCGGCGTAACAGGCGGCCAGCTGGTTGGCCACGATGGCTTCGCGTTCGATTTCATTCTCGCCCCACGATTGCAGGGCCATCAGTTCTGCCCGCAATGATGGCTGAAACGCGACGAAGGCGGCTTCCACGCTGCGGATGGTATTGCCGGCGAAGTCCGCCAGTACACCATCGACGCCATCCATGCTGGTGCCGGACATCAGGCCGATGTAGAGGGTCGTGGGTGTGGTCATGGTCGGCTCTGGTGGCATTGGACGAGCTGCCATCATACACGGGTGGAGCAGACGTAAAGTTCTATGGTCACGCGAACGTCGCCCCAGTTCAGAATGAAAAGTTAAGGCGTTCGTACACCCCGTTGATAAATTCGACAGCGTGAATATTTATTTTGAGCAATACTTATTTTCTACTGGAATGTTTTTAATCGAAACATGCGCCAGCATCGATTCACCTGGCTCAATCGGAGGAAATATGGCAGTGACAAGCACTTCCCCAGCGGGAAATATTTACGAGGGCACCGATGACGACGACTATCTCGAAGGCAGCAGCGGCAATGACGTGCTGGTGGGACGTAAAGGCTACGACGTCCTGGCTGGCGGCGCCGGCGACGATACCTATCGGTATGACATCGGCGATGGCTCGGACTTGATCTACGATTTTGGCGGTAACGACACGCTTGAAATGGGCGTTGGATTGAGCGCCGCGGATATTCAGCTGTCGCGCAGCGAATGGGACCTTTACATCGACGTTCTCAGTTCCAATGAGCGCCTGACAGTGGAAGGTTTCTTCAACGATGAAATGGCTCGCATCGAGAGCCTGCGCTTCGCTGACGGTACGGTATGGGACGCCGCCATCCTGAACGCCGCGCCTTTGGTCGGCACCGATGACGACGACTACCTCGCAGGCGGCAGCGGCAATGAGGTGCTGGTGGGACGTAAAGGCAACGATGTCCTGGCTGGCGGCCCCGGCGACGATACCTATCGGTATGACATCGGCGATGGCTCGGATTGGATCTACGAGTTCGCCGGGAACGACACGCTTGAAATGGGCGCTGGATTGAGCGCCGCGGATATTCAGCTGTCCCGCAGCGAATGGCACCTTTACATCGACGTTCTCAGTTCCAATGAGCGCCTGACGGTGGAAGGTTTCTTCAACGATGAAACGTACCGCATCGAGAGCCTGAGCTTCGTTGACGGTACGGTATGGGACGCCGCCATCCTGAACGCCGCGCCTTTGGTCGGCTATGACGGATATCACTATGGCAGCAATAGGAATGATATGCCGGAGGCGGCGGCCTTGACCGTTGTAGGATCCCCACTGCCCGAACCATACGGCGCGTTGGCAAGCTGGTGAACCGGTCAGCGTTGAGGTGGGAGTTCTGGAACCGACCCCGGCCGGCAGTGGCTTCTAGTTCGATCTTGAATGAACGGAATTACCGCAGTGCGGGGCGTTTTATTACCAGTGCGACGGCAGCGCTTAACGAGCCGCCATCGACGAGCCGCTTGGACGCAGCAGCGCGAAACGATGAGTCATTTCGGCCGCAGCCAGCTGGAACCTGGCCATTTCGCTCGGGGTCAAGGGTTCCTTGGTCAGCAGCTTGAGCTTGTTCGGATCGCGCGCTTCGTTGTTGACGCGGAATTCGTAGTGCAGGTGAGCGCCGGTCGACCAGCCGGTCGAGCCGACATAGCCGATTACGTCGCCTTGGTTGACCTTGCTGCCCTTGCGGATGCCGGGGGCGAAGCGCTGCAGGTGGCCGTAGGCGGTGCTGTAGCTGTTCCAATGCTTGAGCACGATAAAGTTGCCGTAACCGCCTTGCACGCCGGCGAAGTCGACAGTGCCGTCGCCCGAAGCGCGGATCGGCGTGCCTTGCGCGGCGGCGAAGTCGATGCCCTTGTGCTGTTTCCATGCGCCCGAGATCGGATGCACGCGCATCGAGAAACCCGACGAAATCCGCGAAAATTCCAGCGGCGACTTGAGGAAGGCTTTCTTCACGGCCTTGCCGTCGAAAGTGTAGTAGCCACTCTGGCGCCCGGCCGGATCGTCGAACCACACGGATTGGTAAGTCACGCCGCGGTTGGTGAATTCGCCCGCCAGGATGCGGCCCGAACGGACCATCTCGCCGTCTTGCCAGAAGGTTTCGTAGACAACGTTGAAACGGTCGCCGCGCTTGAGGTCGGAGCGGAAGTCGATGCTGGTCGAGAACATCTCGATCAGCTGGGCGACGATGGCGTCCGGCAGCTTGCCGCCGTCGGTGGTGGCGTCGGTGGCGGAGTACAGCGAGCTGGTAATTTCACGCGAGCGCATTTCAATGCGGCGTTCCAGTTTGGCTGGGGTCGCTTCGGCCGTGAACTTGTCGCCCTTGCGGGTGATCGAAATCTGTTTGACGGGGTTGTCGAGCTGGTCGACGACGGTGGCGCGCAGCCATTGCAGTTCGCCGTGTTCGCCGGTCTGCGCCTGAACGCGCTTGCCGGTCTTGAGCTGCATGACGCCTTTGGCGACTTTATCGGTCTTGATGAATTTGACAGCGTCGGCATCGTCGACGCCGAGACGGTTGAGCAGGGCGGCGAGGGTGTCGCCGGCGCGTACGCGCTCCTCGTGGATGAACTGCTGTTCATCCTGCTGGAGTGCGGCGATCTGTTCGGACAGATTCGGCAGTTCCAGATCCTGCGCGATGGATTTAACGGGCAGATCCGACGCATCCGGGGCCAGCGGTGCTACGCCGGCGGCGCCGAACGCGCAAACTGCAAGAAAAATCGCGCCAGCGCTGATGATGCGCGCCTTTCGCGTAGTTCCTAGCAGGCTGGACCAGCGTTTGCCTGTGATTTTGTTTATAGGGTTCATGCAATCAGTTAAAATTTGCCGCTTGAACATCCGCGCTAAGGACGACTATTTTTCTTGTTGTTTTGTTTAGTTTTCGTTCGGCAAGATTAATCGGATCGAGCATTATATCAAAATCCTGCAGCCAGCCAACCTTTTCGGCTTTTTCGCCGCCGCTCTTATCAAGACTTTATGACTTCTACCGCCCCCGCCGCAGCCACAAAAACCGCTGCCGCCTCCGCTACGCCTTCGCTGCCGTTGACCGATTCCGTGCTGGAATCGCTCGCCATCACCAAGCGCGGCGTCGACGAACTGCTCATCGAAAGCGAATTCGCCCAGAAACTGGCGCGTTCCGAACAGAGCGGCCAGCCGCTGCGGATCAAGCTGGGCCTGGACCCGACCGCGCCCGACCTGCACCTGGGCCACACCGTCGTGCTCAACAAGATGCGCCAGTTGCAAAACCTCGGCCACCAGGTGATCTTCCTCATCGGCGATTTTACGTCGATGATCGGTGACCCATCCGGACGCAACGCTACGCGCCCCCCGCTGACCCGCGAACAGATTGAAGCGAACGCGATGACCTACTTTAAACAGGCATCGCTGGTGCTCGATGCCGAGCGCACGGAAATTCGCTACAACTCCGAGTGGTGCGACCCGCTCGGCGCGCGCGGCATGATCCAGCTGTCCTCGCGTTACACCGTGGCACGCATGATGGAGCGCGATGACTTCACCAAACGCTACAAGAGTGGGACACCGATCTCGGTCCATGAGTTCCTCTATCCGCTGATGCAAGGTTACGATTCGGTCGCTTTAAAGGCAGACCTTGAGCTAGGTGGAACGGATCAAAAGTTTAACTTGCTGGTTGGCCGTGAATTGCAAAAGGATTATGGACAGGAGCAGCAATGCATTTTGACCATGCCCCTGCTCGAAGGTCTGGACGGTGTGGAAAAGATGTCCAAGTCCAAGAACAACTACATCGGCATCACGGAACCGGCCAACATCATGTTTGCCAAACTGATGAGTATTTCGGACCTCATGATGTGGCGTTACTTTGAATTGTTGTCGTTCCGCTCGCTCGGGGATTTGGCGCAGCTCAAAGCAGAGGTCGAAGGCGGCCGCAATCCGCGCGATGCCAAAGTGGCGCTGGCGCAGGAAATCGTCACCCGTTTCCATTCCGCCCAGGCGGCCGAGGAAGCGCTGGCCGACTTCGTCAACCGTTCCAAGGGCGGCATTCCGGACGACGTGCCGGAAATCGCCCTCTCCGGCGCGCCGCTCGGCGTGGCCCACCTGCTCAAGCAGGCAGGCCTGTGCGCCTCCACCTCGGAAGCCATGCGCATGGTCGACCAGGGCGGCGTGCGCATCGACGGCGCCGTGGTCAGCGACAAGGGCCTCAAGATCGAGGCCGGCACCTTTGTGCTGCAAGTTGGCAAGCGCAAGTTTGCCCGCGTGACCTTCAGCGCATGATCGCTCTGCTGCAGCGGGTCAGCCAGGCCAGCGTCACGGTCGATGGGGCGGCGATCGGTGCGATCGGCGCCGGCCTGATGGTGCTGATCTGCGCGGAAAAGTGCGATACCGAACAGCAGGCCGACCAATTGCTGAGTAAATTACTTGCTTATCGCGTATTTACTGATGAGGCCGGTAAAATGAACCGCAGCGTGACAGACGTCGCCGGTGGATTGCTGTTGGTGCCCCAGTTCACGCTGGCGGCCGACACCAATTCAGGGACCCGGCCGTCGTTCACGCCGGCCGCTGCGCCGCAGGATGGCTTGCGCCTGTTTGATTACTTCGTGGCGCGGGCACGCGAACGCCATGGCCCGGTCGAGACAGGTCAGTTCGGCGCGGATATGAAAGTTGCACTAGTAAACGATGGACCGGTGACATTCTGGCTTCAGGTAGCGCCGCGCTGAACCTTGCGCACAAAAAGCAGTCAATAACAAGTATGAGGGAGATCTGCGATGAGACTGTGGAGTGACTCTTTCCGTGATGGCGGGCTGATCCCGCCCCAATGCGCGTTTGCGAGCATCGATCCGAGCTCACACACGCGCCTGTCCAATAATCGCAATCCCCACCTGGCGTGGGACGATGTGCCGGCGGGTACCGAATCGCTGGTCCTGCTGTGCCGCGACATCGACGCTCCCACGGTCGGAACCGACGTTAACCTGGAGGGCAGGGTGGTGGCGGAAAACTTGGCGCGGGCCGATTTTTACCACTGGACCCTGGTGGATATTCCGGTCGCCCTGCACTCGCTGGCGGAGGGTAAGTTCTCCGATATGGTGACCCCGCACGGTAAGCCGGGCCCACTGGTGCCCTTCACCGTCAAGAACGGTACCGAACACCAGCTGCGTCACGGCATCAACGACTATACCGGCTGGTTCGCCACCGATCCCGACATGGCAGGCGAGTACTACGGCTACGACGGCCCCTGTCCGCCATGGAACGACCAGCGCGTGCATGCCTACGTTTTCTCTTTGTATGCACTCGATATTCCGCAGCTCGCGCTCGATGGCCGCTTCACCGGGCCCGAGGCGCGCCTGGCGATCCGCGGCCATATTCTCGACGAAGCGCAAACTTACGGCGTGTACTCGCTGAACCCCGAGCTCGCCGCGGCACTCGAACCATAAACACCTTCTGCCCAGAGGTTCGGGCACATGAACCTCATGACGACTCACACTATTAGCAAGCACGACACCAACATCATCCTGATCCGCCACGGCGAGACTGCATGGAACGCGGAACGCCGCCTGCAAGGCCATATCGATATCGCCCTGAATGCCGAAGGGCAGCGCCAGGCTGAAGCACTGGCCGCGGCCATGGCGGGCGAACAGCTCGATGCCATCGTATCGAGCGACCTGCAGCGCGCCCGCCAGACCGCCGAGGCCCTGGCCGCTGCCATGGACATGACGGTCGGCACGCACCAAGGTTTGCGCGAGCGCTGCTATGGCGGCTTCGAAGGCCTCTTGTATTCCGAAATTGAACAGCGTTTCCCGCGCCAGTTCGCCGCCTGGCAGGCGCGCGATATCGACGCCGTCATGCCGCCGGGCGCGCGCGTGGCCGAGAGCTTCCGCCAGTTTTACCAGCGCACCATAGCCACCATCGTCGCGCTGGGCGCCGATTATCCGGGCCGCACCCTGGCGCTGGTAGCGCACGGCGGCGTCCTCGAATGCGCTTACCGCGCGGCCCTTTCGCTCTCGCTGTCGACCCCGCGCGACTTCGCCGTCAAGAATGCCAGCATCAACCGCTTCCGGCTGCGCGATGGCAAGCTGGAGCTGACGAGCT
The DNA here is from genome assembly GCA_946479255.1 of uncultured Oxalobacteraceae bacterium. Next base: position 1,350 of record CAMLFK010000159.1, on the reverse strand, counting down.
GGGGAGAAATTGAACACCTGCAGCCGCGTGCACTGGACGAGCTTGCATAAAGCGCGCAGCGGGCGCTGCCGATCGGCCAAATACAAAATAGTGCTTATTAATTGAGCAGCTTCTGGGGTAAAATAGAAGGTTCCCGCTTCTCTCTATTCGCCCATCCAGTGCAAATCGGCCCATATCTTCTACGCAATAACGTCTTCGTCGCCCCGATGGCCGGCGTGACGGACCGGCCGTTCCGTCAGCTGTGCAAACAGCTGGGCGCCGGTTATGCGGTATCGGAGATGGCAGCCTCGAACCCCCGCTTGTGGGCCAGCGAAAAGAGTTCCCGGCGCACCGATCATGCCGGTGAAATGGAGCCCAAAGCCGTGCAGATCGCCGGTGCCGATCCGCAAGACCTGGCCGACTGCGCGCGCTTTAACGTCGAGCGCGGTGCCCAGATCATCGACATCAACATGGGCTGCCCCGTCAAAAAGGTGTGCAACAACTGGTGCGGCTCGGCCCTGCTGCAGCACGAAGACTTGGTCGAAACGATCCTCAAAGCAGTTGTGAATGCGGTCGACGTGCCGGTCACCCTGAAGTTCCGCACCGGCTGGAACCGCGCCAATAAAAACGCCCTGCGCATTGCCCGCATCGCCGAGGACGCCGGCATCGCCATGCTGACCCTGCACGGGCGCACCCGCGCCGATGGCTATACGGGCGACGCCGAATACGACACCATCGCCGCCGTCAAGCAGAGGGTAGCAATCCCGGTGGTGGCCAACGGCGACATCACCACTCCTGAGAAAGCCCGCGATGTGCTGGCCTATACCGGCGCCGACGCGGTGATGATCGGCCGCGCGGCACAGGGGCGGCCATGGATCTGCCGCGAGATCGACCATTTCCTGCGCACTGGCGAGCATCTGCCGGCGCCTTATGTGGACGAAGTGCGCGCCTTGATGGATGAGCATTTGCAGGCGCACTACGCGTTCTATGGCGAATTTGTCGGCGTACGCACCGCGCGCAAGCACATCGGCTGGTACGTACGCGACCTGCCCGGTGGCGAGGAATTTCGCCAGCGGATGAACCTGCTGGAATCGACCGTGGAACAGCTGCGCGCGGTCGATGGCTTCTTCGATTCGCAGCGCGAGTGGGGAGAGCGGTTACAATACCGGCCCGCACCGGATGCCGAAGTCGCCCTGGCCGCCTGAACAAACAAGCCGGCATTCGGCGTCGGTGGGGATGACGACGAATAATAACAATGGGACGACGCTGTCTAGAGAGCAGCGGCTACAACATTAATTAGTGAGTGAAGCAAAAGAACATGAGCAAAGAAAGCATTCAGGAAGTTGTCCAGAAAAGTCTTGAAGAGTATTT
>CAMLFK010000158.1 GCA_946479255.1 uncultured Oxalobacteraceae bacterium | reverse complement strand
ACTGCGCACCCCGCTCAACGCCATCATGGGCTATGCCCAGCTGCTGCGGCGCGACACCCATCAGCTGACCGAACGCCAGGCCAGCGGCCTGGCCACCATTTACGAAAGCGGCGAGCACCTGCTCACCTTGATCAACGACATCCTCGACCTGGCCCGGGTCGAGGCGGGCAAACTGGTGCTGTTCCCGGCCCCCACCCATCTGGGCACCTTCCTGCGGGTGGTGGCCGACATCATGCGGGTCAAAGCTGAAGAAAAGAGCCTGCTGTTCCGCTTCGAAGCCGCATCCGGCCTGCCGGCCGCCGTGACGGTGGACGACAAGCGCCTGCGCCAGGTCTTGCTCAACCTGCTGGGCAACGCGGTCAAGTTCACCGACCGCGGCGAAGTCGCCTTAAGAGTACTGCCCGCCGCCTCCCCGGCCGCCGCTCCCGACCCGGCCAGAGCGCCCATGGCGCGCCTGCGCTTCGAGGTGGCCGACAGCGGCATCGGCATGAGCGCCACCCAGCTGGCGCGCATTTTCCAGCCCTTCGAGCAGGTCGCCGAGATGCAGCGGCGCGAGGGCGGCACCGGACTGGGCCTGGCCATCAGCCAGCAGCTGATCCACCTGATGGGCGGCAAGATCGCCGTCAGGAGCGAGCCGAACAAGGGTAGCCTGTTCTGGTTCGAACTCGACCTGCCGGTCAGCACCGAGACGCTGCTCGTCCCGGCCGTGTCGCGCGCCATCATCGGCTATGAAGGCAAGCCCCGGCGCCTGCTGATCGTCGACGACGTGCCGCAAAACCGCGCCATGTTGATGGATATGCTGCAGGCCCTGGGCTTTAGCGTCGCCGATGCCAAAAACGGCCAGGAGTGCCTGTCCTTGCTCGACAGTTTCCAGCCTGACCTGATCGTCATGGACGTCACGATGCCGGTCATGGACGGGCACGAGGCGACCCGCCGGATTCGCCAGATGCCGGCATGGGCGGCGATTCCCATCATCGCCGTGACCGCCAGCGCCAGCCACGAGGACGAATTGAAATGCTATGCGGCCGGCGCCAACGCCTTCCTTCCCAAGCCGGTCGAGCACAATCTACTGCTCGCGGCCATCGGCAAGCTGCTGTCCCTGGCCTGGATCATCGAAACCTCAGTGCTGGATGCGTTCGGTTCGGACGAGGAAGATACCGCCGACCTGGTGATTCCGCCACCGCAAGAAATTCATGCCCTGGCCCAACTGGCGCGCCTCGGCAATATGCAAAAGATCGGCGAACGGGCCGACTACCTGCAAGCCCTCGATCCTGCCTTCGCTCCGTTCGCCAGGCGCCTGCGCGCCCTGGCGCTGGGCTATCAATCGAAGGCGCTGGCCGCTTTCGTGACAAACTACCAGCCGGAACAGGAGGCCTAGCAGCCTGTCGGACCCCGGCGCGGCTAGCTCAGCCGGTCCGGGCGAGGCCGTCCGGCGCGCGCAGCAAGTTGGTGAACACATCGGGCGCCACCGCCATGCTGTAATAGAAGCCCTGGGCATTCGAACAGCCATGGTCAAGCAAAAAATTGGCCTGCTCCAATGTTTCCACCCCTTCCGCCAGAATATCGAGGTCGAGACTGTGTCCCATTCCGATAATCGCACTGACCAGGGCGCGGTCATTGGGATTGCGGGTGATGGCGCCGACGAAGGATTGGTCGATCTTGATGCAATCGATCGGATAGCGCTGCAAATACGCCAGGCTGGAATAACCGGTGCCGAAATCGTCGACCGACAGCTTGATGCCCATGGCGCTGAGCTGGCTCAGCGTTGCCACATTATCGGTGTTACGCTGTAGCAGAATACCCTCCGTGATTTCGAGATCGAGGGCATCGGGCGTCAGTCCGGATTCGTCCAGTACCTGGGCCACGATGGCGGGCAGATTGGGCTGATAGAACTGGCGCGGCGACAGATTGACGGCCACCCGCAACTGCGGGAAGCCCATGTCATGCCAGCGCTTGAGTTGCATGCAGGCCTGGCGCAAGGCCCACTCGCCGATCTGGAGGATCAGGCCGGTCTTTTCGGCGACGTCGATAAACGCCCCGCAAGAGATCGGTACCTTGCCCGGGCGCGCCCAGCGCAGCAGTGCTTCCGATGAAAAAATGACCCCGGTATGCATATCGATTTGCGGCTGGTAATGCAGGGTGAACTGATCGGCCGCCAGGGCATGGCGCAGGCGGGTTTCCATGACCAGGCGCTGGTGCACCGCCTTGTTCAGCGCCGGGGTAAAGAACTGATAATTGGAGCGGCCGTTTTCCTTGGCGTGATACATCGCCGTATCGGCCGTGCGCATCAGGGTTTCGACGTCCAGACCATCGACCGGATAGACGCTGATGCCGATGCTGCCGGTGACATGCAGCTCGTGCCCACCGACCACGAAGGGCAGCTTGAGCATGTCCAGGGTCTTGCGCGCGATGAGCCCGGCATCATTGCCATCGGACAGGGGCGATACGGTCAGGACGAACTCGTCGCCACCGAGGCGCGCGATACTGTCGCCTTCGCGCAAACAGGCTTTCAGGCGCCGCGCCACCATCTGCAGCAGGCGGTCGCCAACTTCATGCCCGAGCGAATCGTTGATACGCTTGAAATCGTCGAGATCGATGAACAGCAGCGCCAGCTGGGTGTCCGTGCGGCGGCACATCGCAATGGCCTGGATCATCCGGTCCTGCAACAGTTGGCGGTTAGGCAATCCGGTCAAGGCGTCGTGATGGGCCATGAAGCGGATGCGCTCCTCGGCCATCTTGCGCGCGCTGAGGTCGAGCACGAAAGCGACGCCATGGCTGCGCGAGCCTTCAAAAAAGGCGGCGCCGATCAGCACCGGTACCTGGGTGCCATCCTTGCGGATGAATTCTTTTTCATAGGGTACACAGGTACCGATCCGGTGCAACTGGTCGAACGCCAGGTTATCGGCCGTGTGGTACTGGGCTGGTGTCATGTCGGTCCAGTGGACCCCGCCCAGTTGCAGTTCTTCGCTGCTGTAGTCAACGATACGCAGGAATGCCTCGTTGGCCTCCTCGATCAGTCCATCGTCATTCCAGAAAAAAATGCCGATGATATTGGACTCGATCAGGCGCCGGATGCGCGCTTCCCGTTCCTGCAGTACTTCCTGCATGCGGGTGCGTTCGATGATTTCGTCCTTGAGCTGGGCATTGGCCTGCGCCAGTTCGGCGGTGCGCTGCGCCACCCGCACTTCGAGCTCGTCGCGCGCGTGCTGCAGTGCAACTTCGGCCTGTTCGCGCACCGTCACTTCCTCGCGCAGGCGCAGATTCTGGCTCGCGAGCTGGCGCTGCATCGCCTGCAGTGCGAGGTGCGTGTTGACGCGCGCCAGCACCTCCTCCAGCTGAAACGGTTTGGTGATGTAGTCGACCCCGCCCGCCTTGAAGCCGCTGATCTTGTCGTTGGGATCCGACAAGGCCGTCATGAAAATGACCGGGATGTGGCCGGTTTCTTCAATCATTTTGAGGCGCCGGCACGCCTCGAAGCCGTTCATTCCCGGCATCATCACGTCGAGCAGGATCAGGTCGGGCTGGGCGAAGCGTGCGCGTTCAATCGCCTCCTCCGCGTCCTGTGCCACCACGAGCGAAAAGCCGTGGCTGCCGAGATAATCAACCATGACGATCAGGTTGGCTGCGGTGTCGTCCACGATCAGGATCGTCGGGGCTTGCGTGGCTGTCGACGCGATGTCGTTCATGATCCTCACTTATTGCGAACCCAATGTGGACGCAGTTCCATTAGAGTCATTCTATCCCCATTGGGTTCAGCGAAATGAAGTCAATGCAGAATATTCCTACAACAGCCTGGGCGGGTGACATTTGTCATGCAAAAGTGATGTGTTTCTCCACTGTCGGGAAAGCGGGCACGGCGCCACACTGGCTGCACCTGTCCCAACGAAAGAGCCAATGAAACCCCTGATCCTGACTGCCCTGCTGATGGCCTTTGCCGCCCAAGCCTCCCCCACCCTGATCCAGGACGCCCGCGTGTTCGACGGCGAACGCAGCCACCCGCGGCGCAGCGTGCTGATCGACGCCGGCGTGATCGTCGACGCCGACTTCCGCGGCACGCCGCCGGCCGGGGCCACCATCGTCGACGGGCGCGGCAAGACCCTGCTGCCCGGCCTGATCGACGCCCACGTGCACGCCTACCGCCACCAGGAACTGCCCCTGCTGTTCGGCGTGACCACCCAGGTCGACATGTTCAGCGCCGTGCCGCTGATGCAGGACGCAGCCAGGCGCATGCGCGAGGGCCGCAACCGCGGCCAGGCCGACCTGTTCTCGGCCGGCACCCTGGTCACCGCGCCAGGCGGCCATGGCACCGGCTACGGCCTGCCGATTGCCACGCTTGAAGGTGCCGGCCAGGCCCAGGCGTTTATCGATGCGCGCATCGCCGAAGGCTCGCATTTCATCAAGATCGTGATGGAACCGGGCTTTCCCGGCCATCCCATGCAAACCCTGGACCTGGCCACCGTCAAGGCCGCCATCGGGGCGGCCCACCGGCGCGGCAAGCTGGCGGTAGTCCACACCAGCCGCCTGGCGGACGCCATGGCCGCGCTGGACGCCGGTGCCGACGGCCTGGCGCACCTGTTCCTGGGTGATGCCATCAGTGGCGCCGACATCGCCCTCTTTGTGAAAAAGGCCAAGCGCCGCAATGCCTTCATCATCCCCACCTTCAGCGTCCTGGAAAGCATGGCCGGGGTGAGCCCGGCCGACATCCTGGACGATCCGCGCAGCTTTCATCTGCTCAGCCGCGAGCAGCGCGCCACCCTGGCCGCGCCCTTCAGCCGCGAGAATGCGGCCCGCCGCCTTGGCGCGCCGATTGCCTTGACGGGGGCCCTGCACAAGGCCGGGGTGCGGGTGCTGGCCGGCACCGACGCAGGCAATCCAGGCACCCAGTTCGGCATCGGCATGCATCACGAAATGGCCGCGCTGGTCAAAGCCGGCCTGGCGCCCGCGCAGGCCTTGCGGGCCGCCACCGCGGCGCCGGCCCAGGCCTTCCGCTTAGGTGAACGCGGCCGCATCGCCAAGGGCTACAAGGCCGACCTGCTGCTGGTCGATGGCGACCCCACCACTGATATCGCCCACACCCGCCGCATCGCCGCAGTGTGGAAGGATGGCGAAGCGACTACCGTGCTGCAGGAACGCCAGCGCGCGCTGGTCGCCGCCGAGTCCAAACCATCCACCGGCAAGGCGCCGGGCCGGATCCTGCAGGCCAGCGGCGGCAAGCTGGGTGCGCAATGGAGCATGTCCTCGGACGCCATGTTCGGCGGAAAGTCCAGCGTGGAGCTGAAGGTAGCGGAGGACGGCAGCGTGCTGGTCAAGCCCAGCGTGGCGGCAGGCTTCGGCTTTCCATGGGCTGGCCTTGCCTGGATGCCGGGCGCCCAGCCGATGCAGGCGGCCGACCTGGGTCCGCTCAAGCATGTGCGCTTCCGGGTTCGCGGCGATGGCGCAAGCTACAATGTGGCGATGATGTCGAGCGGCGTGAGCATCCCGGTCGGCGTGCCCTTTGTCGCCGGTTCCGAATGGCGCGAGCTGAGCATTCCGCTGGCCAGCTTCGCCGGCATCGACCCGCGCGCACTGACCATGCTCGCCTTTAACGCCGGCCCCAAGCCAGGCGCCTACCAATTCGAACTGGCCGATGTGCGACTGACCGATGACTGACCTCAGACGAACCCTTGGTATGCCATGGGCGCCGGCCAAGCTGGGCAAGAGCCCGTATTTCTGGCCGCTGACCCTCGGCTTCATGCTGCTGAAATACTTCTACGTCAAGGCGCCGGCCATCGAATTGCTGGCCCTGGGCGCGACCCTGATCGGCTTCCTGGTCCTGTATTTCGTCAGCTTCTGGCAGACCGGCAACCGGGCGCGCCTGTGCGTGCTGGGCAGCTGCCTGCTGGGCGCCGCGTGGGCGCCGCACAACCCGGGTGCGGCCTCGTTCTTCATTTTCGCGGCCTCCATGTGCGCCACGCTGCAGCCGGCCAGGAGCGCCTACGTGATGATCGCGGTGGTCGTGGTGTGCGGCGCCCTGAGCGCGCTCATCGCCTCGTATGCCCCGATTGCCTTCCTGGTTTATGTGTTGATGGCCGCCCCGATCGGGCTTGCCTGCGTGGCCGATGCGCGCCTGCGCGGCTCGCGCGACGCGCTGGTGAGCAAGCAGCACGAAGTCGAGCGCATGGCCACCATCGCCGAACGCGAACGCATCTCGCGCGACCTGCACGACCTGCTCGGGCATACCCTGTCGCTGATCACCCTGAAGGCCGAGCTGGCGCGCAAGCAGTTCGACCGCGCGCCGGAGGCCGCCCGGCGCGAAATCGGCGACATCGAAAGCATCGCCCGCAGCGCCCTGGCGCAGGTGCGCAGCGCGGTCTCGGGTTACCGCGAGGACGCGCTGGCCGGCTCGCTGGCATCGGCCCGCACCACCCTGGCCGCGGCCGGCATCGCCCTGCACGAACGAATCGACGCCGTAGCACTGGCGCCGGCCGCCGAACATGCACTGGCGTTGGCCTTGTGCGAGGCGGTGACGAACGTGGTGCGGCATGCCGGCGCCACCTCCTGCACGGTCGGCCTGAAGCTCGAAGGCCGCCATGCGGTGCTGCGCATCGCCGACAATGGCCAGGCGCTGGGCGGCCGCGTTCCGGCCCATGGCAACGGCCTCAAAGGCATGCGCGAGCGCATCGGTGCGCTCGGCGGCCAGGCCGCGTTCAGCGCCGAGCCGGGCATGGCGGTGGCGCTCAGCATCCCGATGGAGCGTGCCGCATGATCCGCGTGCTGCTGGCCGAAGACCAAAGCATGGTGCTGGGCGCGCTGGCGGCGCTGCTCAAGCTGGAGGACGACCTGGACGTGGTGGGCACGGCGCGCGATGGGCAGGAAGCGCTGGCCCTGTGCGCTTCGCTCAAGCCCGACGTGGTGATCACCGATATCGAGATGCCCCTGATGACCGGGCTGGAACTGGCCGCGGCGCTCAAAGCGCAGCAGCTGCCCTGCAAGGTCGTCATCGTCACCACCTTTGCGCGCACCGGCTACCTGCGGCGCGCGCAGGACGCCGGCGTGGCCGGCTACCTGCTCAAGGACGCGCCGGCCGAAGCTCTGGCGGCGGCGATCCGCAGCGTCCATGCGGGTGGGCGGGCGATTGCGCCGGAGCTGGCGCTGGAAAGCTGGCGGGCCTGCGCCGATCCGCTCTCGGAACGCGAACGGCAAGTCCTGCGGCTGGCGGGGGAAGGGAAAAGCGGCGCGGAGATCGCCACCCTGGTGCACCTGTCCGAAGGCACGGTGCGCAACTACCTGTCGGAGGCGATCAGCAAGCTGGGGGCCAACAATCGTACCGAGGCATTCAGGATGGCGCGCGAGGCCGGCTGGCTGTGAGGCCGGCCTCGCGCTGCTATAAACTACTGCTTACTTCATGCGGCCCAGGCGGATCAGGTGCTCCTGCATTGCGTGCTCGGACAGCGAAGCCCACTGGTTCTGGTCGCTGCGGAACCTTTTCCACGGCTCATAGATGGCCTTGAACTTGGCGTTCTTGGCCGCTTCCTCGTTCATCGCCTCATTGGCCGCCTTGTAGCAGGCATCGACGATCTCGCGCGAGAAGGTGCGCAGCTTGACGCCGTTCTTCATCAGGCGCGCCAGCGCCGCCGGATTCTTGGCATCGTACTCGGCCTGCATGCTCACATGCGCCTCGTAAGACGCCGCTTCCAGCGCGGCCTGGTATTCCTTGGGCAGCTTTTCCCACTCCTTGATGCCGATGTAGAAGGAGAAGTTGGCGCCCGCTTCCCACCAGCCCGGCGCATAGTAGAACGGCGCGACCTTGTAGAAGCCCAGCTTCTCATCGTCGTACGGGCCGATCCACTCGGCCGCGTCGATGGTGCCTTTTTCCAGCGCCGGATAGATATCGCCGCCGGCCAGCTGCTGCGGCACCAGGCCAAGGCGCTCCATCACCTTGCCGGCGAAACCGCCGACGCGCATCTTGGTGCCCTTCAGGTCGGCGACCGATTTGATTTCCTTGCGGAACCAGCCACCCATCTGCGTGCCCGAGTTGCCGCCCAGCAGGTTGATGATGCCATAGCCTTTAAAGAAATTACGGGTCAGGTCGCGTCCGCCGCCGTGGTCGAACCACGCGGTGTGCTGGCGCGAGGTCAGGCCGAAGGGCACAGCGCAATCGAAGGCGAAGGTGGAGTCCTTGCCGAAATAATAGTAGGAAGCGGTGTGGCCGATTTCCACGGTGCCGGCCTGGACCGCGTCCATGACTTGCAGGCCGGGGACGATCTCACCGGCCGCGAAGGGGCGGATGTTGAATTTGCCGCCGGTCAGTTGGGAAACGCGCTTGGTCAGGGTTTCGGAGGCGCCGAAGACGGTGTCTAGCGATTTGGGAAAGCTGCTGGCGAGGCGCCAGTTAATCGTTGGCAGGGCCTGCGCGAGGGCCGGGGCGGCAATCGCACCCGCGGTCGCGCCCACGGCCGCTTTTTTGATAAAGGAACGGCGTTCCATCATGTTGTTCGTCTCCTGAGTTGTGGTTCACGGAAATACAGGGCTAGTGTATTTCCGTGCTGCTCAGCTTGCAATGTAATTATTATTACCAACAACATTACTTCGAAAACCGGGACAGACCCGGGACAGACCCGGTTTTAGGTGCAAGGCCGGAGGGCTGCTCTGCAGTGATTAGCTACCTGCCACGACCATGTTTTCGATGAGGATGGAGCCGGTTTGCTTGTTGCCGCGGATGAGGGTGTCGTTGCCCACGGCGACGATCTGGCGGAACATGTCTTTCATGTTGCCGGCAATCGTGATCTCTTCAACCGGGTATTGGATCTCGCCGTTCTCAACCCAGTAGCCGGAGGCGCCGCGCGAGTAGTCGCCGGTGACGTAATTGGTGCCCTGCCCCATCAGCTCGGTCACCAGCAGGCCACGGCCCATCTTGCGGATCATGCCGGCGAAGTCGTCGGCTTTTTTGGTCTTGCGCGAAGTGAGCGAGAGATTGTGCGAGCCGCCGGCGTTGCCGGTGGTTTGCATGCCGAGCTTGCGGGCGGAGTAGGAAGACAGGAAGTAGCCCTGCACCACGCCATCCTTGACCACGTGGCGGCGCACCGTGCGCACGCCTTCTTCGTCGAACGGCGCCGAGCCGACCGCGCCCGGCACGTGCGGGTCTTCGAGGATGTCTATGTGATCAGGAAAGATCTGCTGGCCGAGCGAGTCGATCAGGAAGCTGGACTTGCGGTACAGCGCGCCGCCGGAGGTGGCCTGGACAAAACTGCCGAGCAGGCCGGCGGCCAGCGGGGCTTCGAACAGGACCGGGCAGTTGCGGGTGTCGAGCTTGCGGGCGTTCAGGCGTGCCAGCGCGCGCTCGGCGGCGTAGCGCCCGACCGCTTCGGGCTGGGCCATTTTGCCGGCGTCGCGCACCGAGGTGTACCAGTCGTCACGCTGCATCTTGGCGCCCTTGCCGGCGATCGGCGCCACCGACAGGGTGTGGCGCGAGAACGGATAGCCGCCGATGAAGCCGCGCGAATTGGCCGCCACAAAATGCGACTGCTGGGCGTGCACGCTGGCGCCTTCGCTGTTGGTGATGCGCGGATCGACCGCGAAGGCGGCCGCTTCGGCGCGCTGGGCCAGCTCGACCGCTTCTTCGGTCGACAGCAGCCACGGGTAGCACAGCTGCAGGTCGCGCGGGCTCATTTCGAGCATGTCGGCGTCGGCCAGGCCGGCGCAGTCGTCTTCGGCGGTGAAGCGGGCAATGTTGTAGGCCGCGTCGACCGTGGCGCGCAATGCCGCCGGGGAAAAGTCGGAGGTGCTGGCATTGCCGCGCTTCTGGCCGATATAGACCGTCACGCCCATGCCTTTGTCTTTATTTTGCTCGATCGTTTCGATCTTGCCGCGCCGAACCGTCACCGACAGGCCGCTTCCCTCGCTGATTTCGACGGCGGCATCGGTGCCGCCGATCTCCTTGGCGAATGCCAGCACGTCGCGTGCGAGCTGTTTGAGCTGGTCCTGGGTATGGATGAAGACGGATTCGTTCATAGGGGGGTTTTTCTCGGCTGGCCGGTAAAACAGTTATCATAGCAGCCGTTTACAGTTTTTACCGGTCGTCCTTGCGACTATCGGACTCTCATCATGCCAAATCCAAACCGGGGCGCCTGCGGCTTCCAATCCGACGAATTCGAGCAGGAATACGACCGTCCATCCAAGTCGGAACTCAAACGCCAGATGAACGAGCTGCAAAAGCTCGGCGAAGCACTGGTGGCCGAGCCGCGCGACCGCGTCAAGCGGGTGCCCATGCCGGAGGATGTGCGCGATGCGATCCTGGCCTGCCAGCAAATCACCAACCACGAGGGACGGCGCCGCCAGATGCAGTTCGTCGGCAAGAAGATGCGCACCCTCGACGAGGAAGAAGTGGCGGTCATCCAGCGCACCATCGACAGCTGGAAGGGCATGTCCAAGGCCGATACCGCGGCCCTGCACGCGCTCGAACGGCGCCGCGAAAAGCTGCTGGCCGACGACAAGGCCCTGACCGTGCTGCTGGAAGAGCATCCGGAACTGGACGTGCAGCACCTGCGCGGCCTGATCCGCAATGCCCGCAAGGAGCAGGCCGAGGACAAGCCACCCAAGGCTTACCGCGAGATCTTCCAGATCCTCAAGGACCTGTCGAAGAAGGGCCAGAAAACGGCCGCGGCGGACGACGAGGACGAGGAAGACGCCGGCATTGAAGCCGAGGTGGATGACGGCCATGAGTCCGACGACCGTGCCTGATATGCTGGGGCCGGTGCTGACAATCGGCCTGGTGTCGGTCTCGGACCGCGCCAGCAGCGGCGTGTATGAAGACAAAGGCCTGCCGGCTTTGTCCGAGTGGCTGACGAGCGCCATCACCACGCCGTTTCGCATCGAGCAGCGCCTGATCGCCGACGAGCGCGTGCAGATCGAACAGACCCTGGAGGACCTGGTCGACAACCAGCACTGCCACCTGGTGCTGACCACCGGCGGCACCGGCCCCGCGCGGCGCGACGTCACGCCCGAGGCCACCCTGGCCATCGGGACCCGCGAAATGCCGGGCTTCGGCGAGCAGATGCGCCAGATCAGCCTGCAGTTCGTGCCGACCGCAATCCTGTCGCGCCAGACCGCGGTGATCCGCGAGTGCGAGGACGGCCATGCGGCGCTGGTGATGAACCTGCCGGGCCAGCCCAAATCGATCAAGGAAACCCTGGAAGGCCTGAAGGATGCCGACGGCAAGCAGCTGGTGGGCGGGATCTTCGCCGCCGTGCCCTATTGCATTGACCTGATCGGCGGGCCATACATGGAAACCGACCCCGCGGTGTGCAAGGCGTTCCGGCCCAAGTCGGCGCTGCGCCCGCAA
>CAMLFK010000157.1 GCA_946479255.1 uncultured Oxalobacteraceae bacterium | reverse complement strand
GCCCCAGCGCCTGCCGGGCCGGCAACACCGAACAATCTCCGCCAAATCCGCACCTCCTGGACACCGGCAGCAAACCAGTACGGTTTCCAACTCAAGTTCCAGTGCGGTAGTAGCTCAGGAAGTGTGGCCGATCTGCAAGCTCAAGCTCCCAAGTTAATCTGGCGAGAGTACGTTACCTATTCCCGCAATGACTTCTCGCACAGGATCAAACCTGTCGATCCGACGATATTGCCAGCCGGTGGCGTTCCGTTCGCGCCGGCTAACACCAAAGTAATCGGCCCCAACACGCTGGAATTTCTCGGAATAACGGATACGCACTGGACCCCGACCTCCGTTGTGCGGGCCGAAGACTATGCCAAGAAATGGTACGATTTCCTGCCTTTTGCGGGATCCCGGCCACTCCCGGCTATCATGGAAAGTTCTCAGGTCTACCAGTTTTCCATTGACGGCTGGCCGGGATCCTCGTGGACGACCTTCGCGGGTCCGTTTGCCTTGAAGCGTACGCTGTCGGAGGTCGTGCCAGGCGATCGGAGCAAGCTGGAATTCACGACCGAGAAGGTGGGCATCGAGAAGGTGACCGAAGCCTACAAGCCGTAATGTGAGGTGCAGCCGATGATGGCGTCAGATCAGCTCGTTGGGCCTATGCGTGTCGAGGACGGTGCGTCGCTGTCGGCGCTTGTGGACGCCCTGTTGCGGCATGGGATCAGGGTGTGCCTCATGGAGGTTCTCGATCCCGGAAAAAAGCTGCCACCCACCCGGCCGCTAGAGTTCGGCGAAGGGCCTGTCCGCGATCTGTTGGATGGCGTGATGAAGGCGCATCCCGGATACCATTGGGAGGAGGTGAACGATCAACTCATCAATGTGATCCCCCGTCACTCAAGTATCGAAGCGGCAATAGGCGATATTTCTGTCCGGAACAAGCCCCTCAAGATGGTCCTTGCCGAGGATCTCGCAATAGCCCGGCATGGCATGTCGGTGTTCGAGGAGCTTGCCGATTCCGCCGGGCCAGCGATCGACCTGGATTTGAAGTCGAGTACGGTGCGACAGGCCTTGAACGCCATCGTCGCCCAGCTTCCCCAGGCGCATTGGCGCATTTCAGGCCTTCCCGGTGCGCTGTTTCTCACGATTGGAACGGCACCGTGAGTTCGCATCGTGCGCCAGCGCATGTCTCGTTTTCGCCAAACCATCCACTGATTGAGCCAGATCAACCCTCATGAGTTCGCTTGCTTCAGTCTAGCCATTCCTTTGACGTACTTTTTTAGGAGTGGGGAATGGAGAACAAGTCGATTGCTTTGATCTTGCAGGGCGGCGGGGCCCTGGGTGCTTTCGAATATGGCGTGGTGGCTGAGCTGGTGGAGCAGGGCTACCAGCCCAAGGCGGTGTCGGGCGTGTCGATCGGCGCCATCAATGCGGCGGCCATCGCCGGCGCGCCGCAAGGCCAGATCGCCAAGAACCTGCACGATATCTGGAAGGCGATTACCTTGCCGGAGGTACCCTTCCTGCCGCCTACGATGCAGGGCAACCTTTCCTTGCTGGGCAATCCGAACTTCTGGCGTTCGCGTACCGATTACCTGAACATCGCCCACTGGGACAGCTATTGCGATACCAAGCCCATCCTCGCGACCCTGAACAAATACTGCGACTTTGCGCAGATGAACAATCCCGAGCATATCCGCATGGCGGTCACGTCCACCGACCTGCATACCGGTGGCCAGGTGACCTTCTGCAACTACATGGCGGGCGGCAAACCCGACAATGCGGGTAATCACAAGGCGCGCGCGGAAGTCCTGACGGCGGAACACGTGCTGGCCAGCGGCAGCCTGCCCCCGGGCTTCCCGCCGGTCAAAATCGGCGACCACCATTACTGGGACGGCGGCCTGTTCAGCAATACCCCGATCGACGCGCTGCTCAACATGCTGGAGCCGGAAGAGATCGACAGCATGCCCATCATTGCCGTCGACCTGTGGCCGACCAATAATCAGCCCTTGCCGGCCAACCTGGTCGAAGTGCAATCGCGCGCGCTGGCGATGCAGTATCAGAACCGCTTCTGGGACGAGTACGGTGGCAGCGGGGAACTGAGCGACTTCCTGCAGATGCTCGATGAGCTGGGGCCGCTTGCGGCCGGAAAACTGGATGGCAATCCGGCCTTTGCCTGGCTGATGCGTTTGCGCGCACTGAAGAACTTGAAGATCATTGCCAGCGCACCCGCGGCGCTCGGTGGCGATCACGACTTTTCGCCGTATGGCGTGCAGCAGCGCTTCCAGGCCGGCGTCGAAGCCGCCCGCACCCACATCGCGCAGTGGCAGCCGGCCAAGCCGGTCGTGCGCAAGGTCGCCTAAGCTTGCGAAATAAGCCGCTTGCTACCGGGCCGCTGCTTCCAGCGGGGGGGCCGCCTCAAGCGGGGGGGCCGCGTCGAGCGGCCCCCGGTAGCTGATTTCGACCACGATGCCGCCAGGTACCTGGCAATAAAACAGCAGGGCGCCGTAGGACATGGCCGGGGCCTCCGGCACGTGGATGCCGGCCGCGAGCAGATGCTGGTAAGCCTCGGTGACGGCTTGCGCCGTCGGCTGCAGGAATCCAATATGGAAGTCCTTGGGATAAACCGGCGCCGGGTCGTGGCTCAGCGCCAGCACCGTGCCGCCGATGCCCTTCAGGATGGCCATGCCCGGGGGCGCGCTCAGCAGGCTGAAGCCGAAGCCGTCGACGAAAAACGTGGTTGCGGCGGCGACGTCGGGAACCGGCAGGTCAATGTGGTTGAGGTGCATGGCGCGCTCCGGTGGTGACGTTCCTGGCCTTGGGCTCGAAGCGGAAGTGCCCGCTGATCGGGTAGGAGAACAGCATGTCTTCGATCCGCACGCCCATCCCGATGTTGTGAATAATGACGGGCACGCCGAGCGGCGAAGTGAGGTCCGAGACGATGCCGATATGCGGCAAGTTGCCGGGCAAGCGCCAGCTGACGATGTCGCCCGGCCGGTAGTCGCCCGCGCGCTTGCTCGGCGGCAGGCTGACGCCGTGGCGCTTGAAGAAGGTTTCAAGGTTGGGCACCCGGCGATGGTCGATATTGCTGTCCGGCGCCTTGAGCCGCCATGGGTTGGGATAGGTGCGCCAGGCATGGCGCATGTCGCGGTGTACCAGTTCCTGCAAGTCGGTGCCGAGCTTGCGGTAGGCGCGCACCACCACGTCGGTGCACACGCCGCGCGACTGGGCAATGTCGCCGTTGGGATAGCCGATGCGCTGGTAGCTCGGGTCGTACACCAGGGTCACACCGATCTGGGTGCGGGCGGCCGCCACCAGCTCGCTCGCGGTGCCGGCTTGCGCGGCGCCGAAGGTGCACATCAATGCCAGGAAGGACAACAGCAGAACGCGCATCGGGAAACCTCAGAGGTCGTTGAACTGCCAGCTTAGCACTACACCACTACGGCACAGAACAGTGACTTGCGCCAAACTGCGCACTTTGATGTAAACCAATCGTGCCAAAAGAGCAGCGTTGTTGGCTTGCACGCCGGACATTCCGATTTCCCGCTTCTTTCCCATTCTCGTTGGAAGAACCAATTTCCATCTGTTAAATTGGCCGTACGTTCACGCTATCCTTGTCACCTATGAAATTGCTCCCCTTGCTGGCCGCGGCCACTTTCGCCTTCTCGCCAGCCGCCATGGCGCAGTCCGACGCCACCTTCCAGGGCCTGGGCGGCAAGCCCGGCATCAAGAAGATCGTCGATATCCTGATTCCCTTGATGCTGGCCGATCGCCGCATCAGCGAGTCCTTCAAGGACATCGACATGAAGAAGCTGGCGATGCGTCTGGAAGAGCAGTTCTGCCATGTGTCCGGCGGCCCGTGCGTGTACAAAGGCAAGGACATGAAGGAAATCCACGATGGCTTGAATGTCACCAACGCGCAGTTCAATGCGCTGGCGGAAGACCTGCAGCTGGCGATGGACCAGGCGGGCATCGCCAACAATGTGCAGAACAAATTGCTGGCCCAATTAGCGCCGATGCAGAAAACCATCGTCACGAAGTGAGCACTAACTCGAGCAGGAGCAACAATGCATACTTCGATTTCGTCGTGCTTGAGCCTGGCGCTGGCCGCCGTCCTCAGCAGCGGCGCCGCGCAGGCGCAGAACAGCCCCGACCGCGGCAAGCTGACCGCGACCGGCGGCGTCAGCCAGCTGGAGGGGGCTGGCGGCGGCGGCCTGACCCCGTGGGCCTTGATCACCGGCTATGGCACGCGCGACAGCTGGGGTGCCAATCTGCATGCCACCGGCGTGCGCACCCAGGATTACACCTTGGACACTCAAGGCGTGGCCGTGGGCGTGGCGGACCGGGTCGAAGTATCGCTGGCGCGCCAGCATTTCAAGGGCGACCTGGCCCCGCTCGACCGTCTCAGCATCAAGCAGGACATCCTGGGGCTCAAGCTCAAGCTGATCGGCGACGCCGTGTACGACCAGGACCTGCCGCTGCCGCAGATTTCCATCGGCGTGCTGCATAAACGTAACAAGGGCGTGGAAGGGCTGGGCGCGCTGGGCGTGTCGAATGTGACCCAGCTGGGCGCGAAAAAGGACAGTGGCACCGACTACTACCTGGCCGCGACCAAGTTGTACCTGGACAGCAGCCTGTTGCTCAATGCCACCATCCGCGCCACCAAGGCCAATCAGATGGGCCTGCTGGGTTTCGGCGGGGACAAGGGCGGCAGCTATGAGGCCATGCTGGAGGGCTCGGCCGCCTACATGATCGACCGCCGCCTGGTGGCCGGCGTGGAATACCGGATGAAGCCGCGCAACCTGGGCGCGGACAATGAAAAGGCCTACTACGATGTGTTCGTGGCCTGGTTCCCGAGCAAGTATGTGTCGGTCACGGGCGCCTGGGCGGTGCTGGGGGACATCACGTTGTTCAATCCCAAGCGCCAGCGCGGCGCTTACCTGTCGGTGCAGACCGGCTTTTAATCAGCCGGCCAGGGCTTTTTCCAGCAGCTTGTGCAGGGCCGGGAATTCCGGCTCGCCCACATAGCGCTTGATGATCTTGCCGTCCTTGCCGATCACGAAAGTGGTCGGCGTCATCACCACATTGCCGAACGACTTGGCGATATCGCCGCCGCTGTCGAGCGCGACCTTGAACGGCAGCTGGCGCGTCTGGGTGAAATTGAGCACGTAGTTGGGTGGGTCGTACTGCATCGCCACGGCGATGAACTCCAGGCCCTGGCCCTTGTACTTCTGGTAGGTCTCGGCCATCTGCGGCATTTCCTTGACGCAGGTGACGCAAGACGTGGCCCAGAAATTGACCATCACCACCTTGCCGCGCAGGCTAGACGAGCTGATTTTCTGGCCGTCGAGGGCGATGAAAGTCACTTCCGGCGCCGGGTCGGCCTGGTTGAGGAAGGCATAGCCGCCGGCCCCCAGCGCCAGCATCAGCGCGCAGGCCAGCGCGGGCTTGATCCAGGAAGCTTTGTTTGGGCTGGTGCTCATGGCCAGGTCCGTACTTACAGCGCGATCGAGGAGCTGGAGCCGGCCGCGGGAGCCAGCTGCCTGAGTTCCTCGTCGGTGATGTACTCGAAGATCTTGACGACCTTCTGCACGCCCGATATGCCGCGCGCCACGTCGGCGGCCACCTGCGCTTCGCGCTGGGTCACGCGGCCCATCAGGTACACCACGCCGCGCTCGGTCACCACTTTAAAGGAGGTGGCCGAGATGGTTTTCATGTCGATCAGGCTGGCCTTGACCTTGGCGGTGATGAGGGCGTCGCCCGAGCGTGCCGTGTAAGTGGCCGGGCCGGCGATTTCCAGCTCGTTGATCACCGAAATCACGCCGTCGATGGCGCGTACTTCGCGCTCGACCGCTTCTTTCATGGCCTCGTCCTTGACTTCGCCGGTCAGCAGCACCTTGCGGTTGTAGCTGTTGGCGTTCACGTGGCCGATGTCGCCGGTGATCTTGGGCACGCGCAGGTCGGCCTTGAGGCCAATCGCCTTATCGTCGGCCTGGGCACCCAGGGTGCGCCGGTCGGCCGTAGCCACCGCGCCCGCGACCGCGCCGCCCACCATCACGCCGATACAGCCTTGCAGGCTGGCCAGCAGGGACACGCACAGCACGGCGCGCGCCACAGGGCGCAGCAGGGGCTTGCCGAACTTACTCATTCACATCTCCTCCAAACAGGGCGACGTCGATGCCGTCGCAAATACAATGGATGGTCACCAGGTGGACTTCCTGGATGCGGGCGGTACGGGTGTGCTGCACATTGATATGCACGTCGGCGTCGGTGAGCAGTTTGCCGAGGGCGCCGCCATCCTTGCCGGTCAGCGCCACTACGCGCATGTCGCGTTCCAGCGCCGCTTCCACCGCGGCCAGCACGTTGGCCGAGTTGCCGGAGGTGGAAATGGCCAGCAGGATGTCGCCATCCTTGCCGAAGGCTTGCACCTGCTTCGAAAAAATTTCGCGGTAGCTGTAGTCGTTGCCCACCGCCGTCATGATCGAGCTGTCGGTGGTCAGCGCCATGGCCGGCAGCGGAAAGCGCTCGCGCTCGAAGCGCCCGACCAGCTCGGCCGCGAAGTGCTGGCAATCGGCGGCCGAGCCGCCATTGCCGCAGGCAAGGATCTTGTTGCCGTTCGAGAGCGCACTGAACATCAGGTCAATGGCTTGCGAGATCGGCTGGGCCAGGGCGGCGGCGGACTGAATCTTCAGTTCGGCGCTTTCGTGGAAATGGGCGAGGATGCGTTGAGTATTCATAGCTCGCGATTATAGTTCATGTGGTGGAACCTCGATCAACCTACTGCGCGACCCGCTATTGCATCTGCGTTGCTCGCCTCCGCGTTGCCCGGCCGTACCGACGTACGGCTCCGCTACTCGATGCAATAGCGGGCCTGCTCGCTACGGTTGATCGAGGTCCCTTGACGCTGGTGGACTGCTTAACATCCGGAATCTTCGATTGCATTGCATAGCCATTCGATGGTCGTGCCTTGCACTGCCACTACATCGAAGCGGCAGGGCGGGACCGCCCGGTAGCGCAGCAGGTAGCTTTTGGCGGCGCGCAGCAGGCGGCGCTGCTTGGCTGGGCCGATGCTGGCCAGCGCGCCGCCGTAATCGGCACCGCTGCGCTGGCGCACTTCGACGAACACCAGCATCGCGCCGTCGCGCATGACCAGGTCGATCTCGCCGCCGCGGCAGCGAAAGTTCGCCTGCACCAGGCGCAGCCCTTGCTGGCGCAGATAGTCCAGGGCGCGCCGCTCCCATAGCGTCCCCGCACTTGTGTTCGGCGGCATTGGCGCGCACAATCGGCCCGCCAGCACCTGCCGCATCCTATTGAACCACCCTATTTGCATTGCCGCCTCCATGACCGATCCAGCCGCCTCGACCTCCAGCCAGATTGCCACGCTGCCCATCCTGGGCGAAGCGGCGCATCAATCGTATCCGCAGTCGACGCTGTATATCGTGGCCACGCCGATCGGCAACGCCACCGACATCACCCTGCGCGCCTTGCATGTGCTGGGCATGGTCGACGCGGTGGCCTGCGAGGACACCCGCAACACCGGCGCCCTGCTGGGACGCTTCGGCATTTCGCGGCCGATGATCGCGGCGCACCAGCACAACGAGCGCGAAGTGGCCGACAAGCTGATCGCCCGTCTTGCGGCCGGCGAACGGATTGCGCTGGTGTCGGACGCCGGCACCCCGGGCGTGTCCGATCCGGGCGCGCGCATTGTCGACGCGGTGCGCGCGGCCGGCCTGCGCGTGGTGCCCCTGCCGGGCGCCTCGGCGGCGGTGACGGCGCTGTCGGCCAGCGGGCTGGTCAACGACCAGTTTTACTTCGTCGGATTTTTGCCGGCCAAGAGCAAGCAGCGCGACACCGTGCTGCACAGCCTGGCCGGGGTGACTGCCACCTTGGTGTTTTACGAAGCGCCGCACCGCATCAGCGATTGCGTGGAGGCGCTGGCAACGGCGTTCGAGCCGCAGCGCCAGGTGGTGTTCGCGCGCGAACTGACCAAACTGTTTGAAGAAATCCACCGCTGTCCGCTGGGCGAGGCGCTGGCCTGGGTCAAGGCCGACAGCAACCGCGAGCGCGGCGAATTCGTGGTGTTGCTGGAAGGCGCGACGGCCGACGGCGATGCGCAGGAAGGCGAGGCCGAGCGCATCCTGCAGATTCTGCTGGCTGAATGCTCGGTCAAGCAGGCAGCGCACCTGGCCGCGCAGATCACCGGGCGCAAAAAGAATGCGCTATACGAGCGCGCCTTGCGGATCAAGGAAGCGCAGGCCTGAGCCGCCAGGAAAGCTTTCACCTAAAACCGGGTCTGTCCCGGGTCTGTCCCGGTTTAAGAAACCGGGGTGCACTTTTGGCGCAGGCGTGGTCAAACCCGGGCGGACCGCGCGAAGCCGGCGGCGCTGGCAGGTCATATCGGGGGGCCATGCATAGCGTGCAAAAGTTTCGGCCGCGGCCCGCTTTCGGCGGGCGTGCAGAAAATAAAAACCGTTTTCGCCTTGACCAACAGGCCGCCAGCGGCTATGATTCTTGTCCTCGGAGTGTGGCGCAGTCCGGTAGCGCACCTGGTTTGGGACCAGGGGGTCCAAGGTTCGAATCCTTGTACTCCGACCAAAATTCAGCAGTAAAAGAAAATCCCGCGAAAGCGGGATTTTTTTTGCCGATTGGCGACTCAAGCCGGCATCTCCCGCGCAGCGAGAGATGCCTTCACAGCCTTGATTACTCAGCCATCAAGCCTCGCCGCTTCAGCAATGGCTCGATCTTCGGCTCGCGTCCACGGAAATCCTGGAACAGCTGCATCGCATCGGCCGTTCCCCCACGCGACAGCAAGGTCTTGCGAAAATGATCACCATTTTTGCGCTGCAGGCCGCCATTTTCCTTGAACCATTCCACCGAATCGGCATCGAGCTTTTCGCTCCACAGGTAGGAGTAATACCCGGCCGCATAGCCGCCCTTGAAAATGTGCGAGAAGTACGTGCTGCGGTAGCGCGGCGGCACCGGCGCGAAATCGAGCCCGGCCTCGCGCAGCGCGGCCGCTTCGAACCCGATCACATCGCTCGGCACGGCGCTCGGGCTGAGCTGGTGCCAGCGCTGGTCCAGCAGCGCCGCGGCGACGTTTTCGGTGGTGCTGTGGCCCTGGTTGAATTTCTTGGCCGCTTGCATTTTGGCCAGCAAGGCCGGGGGCAGCGGCTCCCCGGTCTTGTAGTGCTTGGCATAATTGGCCAGCACGCTCGGCTCAAGCATCCACATCTCGTTCACTTGCGAGGGATACTCGACGAAGTCGCGCGGCACGGTGGTGCCGGAAAAACGCGGATACTTCACGTTGGAGAAAAAGCCGTGCAGCGCGTGGCCGAATTCGTGAAATGCCGTGCGCACCTCATCGGCCGTCAGCAAGGTCGGCTCGCCCGCCGGCGGTTTCGGAATATTCAGGTGATTGCCGATCACGGCGCTGGTGCCCAGAAGGCCCGACTGCGACACGTATTGATTCATCCAGGCGCCGCCCTGCTTGTTGCTGCGCGCGTACATATCGGTCAGCAGGATGGCCAGCTGCTTGCCGTCCGTATCGATTACATCGAACACCCGCACATCCGGGTGGTACACGGGCAGGTCGCGGCGCTCCTTGAAGGTGATGCCGTACAGCTTGGTGGCGGCGAAGAACACGCCGTTTTCCAGCACGCTGTTGAGCTCGAAATAAGGCTTGAGTTCCTTGGCGTCGAAATCGTATTTGGCCTTGCTCACCTGGTCGGCATAGAATTGCCAGTCGTGCGCGGCCACCTTGAAGCCGCCCTGGCCGGCGTCGATCAGGCTTTGGATGTCGGCCGCTTCGCGCCGCGCGTTGCCCACCGCGGCCGGCGCCAGCTGGGCCAGCAGCTGGTTGACCGCGCCGGTGTCCTTGGCGGTCTGGTCTTCCAGCGCATAGGCCGCATGGTTCGGATAACCGAGCAGGACCGCACGCTCGGCGCGCTGCCTGACCAGCCTGGCCACCACGGCGCGGTTATCGAAGGCGCTTGCGCGGCTGCCGCGCGCAAGCGATGCCGCCATCAGGCGCTCGCGCACCGCGCGGTTCTTCAGGACCGACAAGGGCGGCTGGCCGGTGGTGTTCATCAGGGCCAGCACGAACTTGCCGTCCAGGCCGCGATGCTTCGCTTCGGCGGCGGCGGCGTTGATGGCCGCTTCGCTCATGCCGTCCAGTTCGGCGCGGGTATCGACCACCAGCGCCGAGGCATTGGCTTCCTTGAGCACGTTCTGGCCGAAGGTGGTCTGCAAGGTGGCGATCTGGCCATTGAGGCGCTTTAAGCGGGCCTTGCCGGCGGCGGACAAGGTCGCGCCGGCGCGCATAAAATCCTTGTGATAGCGTTCCAGCAGGAACAGCGACTCGCCGTCCAGGCCGAGGCTGGCGCGCTTGCCGTACAGCGCTTTGACGCGCGCATACAGCTTGGGATTGAGGAATACGGCATCCTTGTGGGCCGCCATCTTGGGCGCCATGGCGCGGTCGACCGCGTCGAGCTTGTCGTTGGTATTGGCGCCCTTGAGGTTGGAGAAGGTCGCGTCCACCCGCTCCAGCAGGCGTCCGGCACCTTCCATCGCCACGATGGTGTTCTCGAAGGTGGCCGGCTGGGGGTTGTTGGCAATGCGTACGACTTCCTGCAGGCGCTCGCGCAGGCCGGCCTCGTAGGCGGGCAGGAAATGCTCATCGCGGATCTGGTCGAAGGCCGGATATTGCAGCGGCAGGCTGCTCGGCTTGGCAAACGGATTGGCCGCGTCCAGCGCGGCGCTGGCGGGGGGAGCGACGAAGGCCAGCGCGACGCTGGTGGCAATCAAAAGCAGGTGTGGACGGTTCATGGCATCTTTCACGGGCTCGATAAAACTGCCAGCGGGTAGCCGGCAGCACTTGAGCGAAAGATGATAGCAAAGCGTGCTATGCCATGGGGGGCGACGTGATATGCATGTGTGCGCCGGTATTGACGCGCTGATGACTCAACTGCGCTTAGTAGTGCGGCGGCTTTTCGTTCAGCGGCCCCTGGCCCGACTGGCCGCCGGTGCGGATGCGTTCGGCCATCTGGCTGAGCAGCGTTTCGAGCTGGTCGATGCGGCGGCTTTGCTGATACACCATCTGGTTGAGGGACTCGACCAGGTCTTCCTGATGCGCCAGCTTGATTTCAATATCGATAAAACGGTCTTCGTGGCTCACGGCATTCTTCCTGGCGGCAAAGCCGGCATTATGCCAGCCTTGCCGCTGAACCTTAGCCGCCGTAAGGCAGATACTCGAAACCGTTCTGGATCGAGCCGATCACCTGGGCCTGGTTTTCCGGGCTGGCGCTGAAATACACCAGCACGTCGGCACGGCTGACACCGCCAGCCAGGGCCGTCAGGTAGAAATTGACGCCGGCCTCT
>CAMLFK010000156.1 GCA_946479255.1 uncultured Oxalobacteraceae bacterium | reverse complement strand
CCTGGTCTTCCGGTGTCAAAATCGAGCCCAGCAGCGCCGGCGGCCAGAATGTGCGCGACATCCACGACAGGGACTACATCCGGGTGCGCAATGTCGATTTCGGCGCGACCGGCGCGCGCGCCTTCATGGCCAGCCTCTCGAGCACGGCCAAGGCGACGGAGGCCACCGGGGCGAAGATCGAGATTCGTTTGGGCAAGTTCGACGGCCAATTGATCGGCACGCTGCCGGTCGCGGGAACCGGCGGCCAATGGAAGCCGCAGTCGGCCGTGATCTCCGAAGCCTCCGGCGTCCAGGATGTCTTCTTCGTGTTCCGCGGTGCGGCCGGCGCAGAACTGTTCAAGTTCGATTACTGGCAATTCTCCAAAAGCGAGCTGTCGGCGGACAAGGCGGTCAACTGACTCAGGCGTTCTTGCCGAGATTGGAACGCAGCTCGTCCAGCTGCTGCTTCAAAGCCACCACGTCGTCCAGCGCGCAGCCGGTGGCGCACAGCAGCTGTTCCGGGAACTTGGCAGCTTCATGGCGCATGTCGCTGGCCCGCTCAGTGAGGGTGATGATGACCTGGCGCTCGTCGCTGGCGGCGCGGGCGCGGGTGATCAGGCCCGCCACTTCCATGCGCTTGAGCAAGGGCGTCAGCGTGGCGGAATCGAGGAACAGCCGTTCGCCGATGCCCGAGACGGTCTGCTGGTCCTGCTCCCACAGCACCATCAGCACCAGGTACTGGGAGTACGTGATATCGAGCTTGCTCAAGAGCTTGCGGTAGATTTTGCTCATCGCCAGGGACGTCGAGTACAGTGCAAAGCACAGTTGCCCATCAAGCTGGGGAACGTCGGCGGCAGGAGCTGGGGGCTTTTTCGTATTCATACCCACAGTATAAGTAGTTTGCGATCTAATCGCAAGCTACACCCTATATCGGGCGGGAGATACAATACGCATACCGTTGACAACAGCAAGCGACCACGATGAGCACCACCGACCTGCCCTTCCGGGCCACGACCGCCGAAGCCTGCGCCTGGCTGGAACAACAGACCGGGTCAAGCTGGACCCTTGCCCGCCTGCTCGAGCACGAACTGACGCCGTATGTCTGGCTCGATTACGACGCCGCCAATCACGAGCTGTTCGGCGACGCCAATGGCGGTTATGCGGCGCCCATCTTTTTAGAGGGCGATATCGCCCGCCTGGCGGCTGGCAGCGAAGACGTCTTGATCACAGTGACCAAGGACGCTTACAAGATCGTCGCGCGGCTGCCCGAGCCTGGCCTTCGCCGCCGGCTCGACGAGCTGCGCTTTCAAAAGAGAGACCTGGAGCGGCTCGCCGGCAAGCTAAAACAGGAAGCCGAGGCGCCGGCCAAGATTACGCCGGCGGCCAAGGAATCGCAGGCCGGCATCGGCAAACCCGAGGTGATGGAAGCATTCGGCCGCGTCGTCAAGCTAAACCTGGACAAGGCGCTCGATGATGCGATTGGCCTGTTTGGCGACGATGGGGCACGCGTGAAGGCCAGCGCGCGCAAGTCGAAGCGTAATGCGGTATGGAACCCGGTGTCCCTGGCGCTGGGACTGCACGATATCTACGGCGTGCCCATCGGTCCCTTGAAGCGCGCCTTCAAATCGCACGACTTCCTGATGGCCTGGCAAGCGAACTGGGAAGAGTCGCTGCGCTTACTCGGCAAATAACTGCAAGCCCCGCTCAGTTCGCGCGCGGCCTTGAAAACCTGGCGAGATCGATTTTTGGATTCAGTTCCACCGCGTCGAGCACGATCGACATCTTGTCTTTCGCGCCCGCCAAGCCAATGTCGATCTTGTGTGCAATGCGCAGGCCGTCAACCAGGCGGTAGTCGCTGCTGACAATGTCGATCGGCTGCATTTTGCCCATCACCAGGCTCGGCTGGGTGCGTTTGACTTCCAGGAAGGTGTTCGCATCAAGCCAGATGGTCGCCGTGGTACCGTCGGCCAGTGTCGCGCCAAGTTTGTGGGCCGCTTTGCCATCGACCGTGGCCGGGCCGGCGTAGACCAGCTTGACGCGCTTGGCCGCGTGATTCACCAGGATGCCGTCGAAGTCGGCTTCCGCCACCAGCATTCTCGCTTCCTGCGCGGGCAAGGCGGCGGGCTTCTCGCCGCCCGGCACGAACGGATCGGTCTTCCACGCATCTTCGCCGTCGAACGCCGTCACCTGCGTGCTGCCCTGGATCGAGACTTCCTTGCGCAGCAAATTTGGACGGACCGCTTCGGTGACGACCGGCAGCTCGAACGGCGCCATGCCGATCAGGCGCAGGCGAACGCGGCGCGTCTGGACGCCCTGGGACGGCCCGATCGCCTGGGCATGTTTGGCAAGTACGGTTTCCAGGGTGAGCGGCGCGCTGGCATGGGTCGAGGGCAAAACAAGCAATAAACTCAGGAGCAAAGTGAGGGCACGCATGATGATTCCTTTCGAGGCGAAGCGTTAAGGTAGCGGAGGCTTTTTTTGACCGTTGAGGATGGCACCAACGGCAGTGCGTCGAACCAGCGTGGCGTACGTGCCAAGCATCAGAATGAAGGCGCCTGCCAGGATCAGTACAAACTTGACGGCCCACGGCCAGGCCAGCCCGGACACCAGGCTTTGCAGCCATACCACCAGCGGCAGGTGCACCAGGTAGATCCAGTACGAGGCATCGGCCAGGTAGCGCCGCACGGCACTGGGCGCATCGAGGAAGCGCTGCGCCATGCCGATCAGCGCCAATGCCCAGCACCAGGCGCCAAGGCTGTAGCTGGCGGCATAAGCGAGCTTGGTGGCGCCCTGCGGCGCCGGCATCAGCAGCGGCGCCGCGCCCACCTGGGCCATGCAATACGCGGTGCACAGGCAGGCGGCGAGCAGGTGCGCCAGCCAGCGGCGGCGCCACATGGCCAGCGCATCCGGCTGCGCCTGGGCCAGCCAGCCGAAGAAGAACGCGATGCCATAGGCTGCGACCGACGGCAGCTTGGGGATCAGCGACTGGTCCGGCGTGGGGACGCCGAACCACATGATCCAATACGGATGCAGGTACAGGCTCGCGCACAGCGGCCCCGCCAGCAGCACGATGGCGAGCGGGTGCAGCATGGCGCGCGCCAGCCACCCGAGCCGCGCCAAGAGGCGGTGCGTGATGGCGGTCGCCACGTAAAAAAGCGCCAGCAAATAGAGGAACCACAGGTGCAGCAGCGGAAAGTGGGCCAGCGAGACGCTGTCGATGGCGCCCTTGAGCATGCCCACGGCAGCCATCAGGGCCACGAACAGGATGGGCCAGCCGACGACGAGCGGCACGCCGATGCGGCGCAGGCGGTCCTTGAAGAAGGCGGCCGCGCCCAGCTTGTCGAAACTCAGGTGTGCCACGTAGCCCGCGATCAGGAAGAAGGTCAGCATGCGCAGCATGTGGATGACGAAGAAGGCAGCCGAGAGCAGCACGCTGCTTTGGGTATCCTCGACCAGCCAGGCGCGCGGGCCGGGAAAGAACGACATGGTGGCATGCAGTACGACGCCAAGCAACAGCGCGTAGGCGCGTACGGCGTCCAGCCCGTGCAAGCGCGACGGGATCGGTAGTTCGGTTTTCATGGGGTCCCTGGTCTAGACGAAGTCGGTCTTACGCGCCTGGCGCCATAGCGTGACGCCGAACCATACGGCCGCCACCGCGATCTCGGCGCCGATGAAGGCCAGCACCTCGCCGTTCCAGACCGCCGTGTCGCCATGCATGCTGGCCTTGATGGAAGCGGTGTGCGAGGCGCTGTACATCATCGCCTGGAAGATCAGGTTGCTGGCCAGCTGGGTGGCGATCGCCCAGTGCATCGATTCGGTGACGATTGCCACGCCAAGGATGGCAACCGCAGCGACGCCGAGCACGCCGAACAGGATGGTGGCCAATGGCATCAGGCCATCGGGCATGTTCGGGCGCATGGCAATCGTGGCCAAGGTGGCGCCCAGCAGCAGGGTCCATGGGATGAAGAACATGGCCAGGTTGACGAGCAGTTTGGCGCAGGTGAACTCATGCGGTGTGATGGGCATGCTCATCACAAACGGCAGCGTCATCTCCTTGCGTTCGATAACGGTCGTCGCCATCGCCGGATGCATGGACAGGCCCATCAGCGCGGTAATCAGCAGCACGGTGCCGCCGTAGTGCAAACCTTCCAGTTCCGATCCCATCAGGGCGACCGACAGCATGCCGACCAGCAGGTAGGACAGCACCGGAACACGCATCAGGCTGAAGTCTTTGCGCATGAGGATGCCGATCATTTTGGTGTTCATCATGCTGCCTCCTTGCGACGGCTGGTGACGGTGTTGACGAAGATTTCTTCCAGGCTCATCGTTTCGACGGCGTGGATGCTGGCACCCGCCGTCTGGCAGGCGGTGGCGAACGCGTCGGTGTAGCGGTCGGTGGTCAGGATGCGGCTGCGGCCCTCCCCCGCCAGCGATACCATGCCCGGCAGCTGGTCCAGGCTGCGCCCGGGCGGCAGGTCGAGCCGGATGCGGCGCCAGCGGTCAAGGTAGTTTTCCTTGTCGTCCGCATCCGCGATGCGCCCACGGTCGATGAAGGTGATGGTGTCGGCGATCTGTTCAACATCGCGCGTGTTATGCGAAGAGAACAGCACCGAGCGTTCGTCGTCGACCATGACCTCCATCAGCTCGGCCAGCACTTCGTGGCGCGCCACCGGATCGAGCCCGGTGGTCGGTTCATCCAGCACCAGCAGGCGCGGACGGCGCGCCAGCGCCAGCAGCAAGGCCGCCTTCACGCGCTGGCCGTGCGACAGGCCCTTGATCTTGCGCGCGGCCTGCAGGTCGAAGCATTTGAGCAGCTTGTCCGCGTATTGCGCGTCCCAGCGCGGATAGCTTGCTGCCACCAAGTCCATATGCCACTGCAGCGTGCAGGCGCCGTACAGGCGCAGGTCTTCCGACACGAAGCCGATCTCCGCCTTCGCCAGGGCTTGCTGCGACGGCATGGCGTGGCCCAGCACCTGCACACTGCCGCTGTCCTGCCGCACCAATCCCATCAGGATGCGGATGGTGGTCGACTTGCCCGCCCCGTTCGGCCCCAGGAAGCCCATGATGCTGCCCCGGGCCAGGGAGAGGTCGACCCGGTCCAGCGAAAAGTGGTCGTAGCGCTTGCACACGCCGCGCAGCTGCACTGCCAATGCGTCCATCACGTTCCCTTCTGTTGATGTAGGTGCCTGTCGAGGCGGGACTTCAATTCTTCTGCGTCGAGACCCAGCATGTGGCCGAGGCGAGCCGTTTCGTCCAGCGCACGCGCCAGCTGCTGTTCCCACAAGCCGGTACTGATCGCTGGATTGTGCGAGACGATGGAGCCGCGCCCCTGCTGGGTGAGGATCACCCCTTCGCGCTCGAGCTCAAGATAGGCGCGCTTGACCGTGATGACGCTGACGGACAGGTCGGCCGCGAGCTGGCGGATCGATGGAATATCGGCGCCCGGCGGCCAGTCGCCGACGGCCACCTTGTGACGTATCTGCTCGATGATTTGCAGGTACATCGGGCGGCCATCGGTTTGCGAGATGGCGAATGGACTGTGTATGCTCATATACACAGTATATACAGTGTTGAAGCGAAGGCAAGCGCTATTTTTTGCCTGCGGGCTTCGCTTGCCCTGATCAGCACGCGCGACTTACACTGATTGAAGTTGGCCTCGCGCCGAAACAATTCTTTGGGGATATACGCACATGCGCAATGAGGAATGGACACCCGTTACCCACGGCAGCTGTAGCCATGTGGAAGGCCCCTTCTACCACGGGACGCGATACCGTCTGGAACCGGGCGAGCTGCTGGTACCCGGTTTCGCGTCCAATTTTGAGGAAGGCCGGGTCTCCAACAATGTGTATTTCAGCGCCGCGCTCGATTCAGCTGTCTGGGGCGCGGAGCTGTCAACGGCGCTTGCGGGAGCGGAAGGCCGCGGCTACATCTATATCGTCGAACCGACCGGGACTTTCGAGGACGACCCGAACCTGACAAACAAGCGCTTTCCCGGCAACCCGACCCGCTCCTATCGTACGCGCCAGCCCTTGAAGATTGTCGCCTTGGTCAACGATTGGACCGGGCACCCGCCCGAAGTGCTTCAGCAGATGCTCGATAGTCTCGAAGAAAAGCGGCGACAGGGCCTGGCACCGATCGAAGACTAGCCGGCAGCGGTAGACAGAGTTACCCCCAGCGTAACTCGATGGGCAATGAACTAAGATTTGCACTCTCAATTGGAGCACGCCATGCAGGCTAGATTGACTGTCCTTACTCTCGGCGTAGACAACCTGAAACGCTCTGTGGCCTTCTATCGTGACGGCCTTGGCTTTGCTACGCAAGGCATCATTGGCACCGAATTCGACAATGGCGCCGTCGCCTTTTTCGATCTGCAAGGCGGCGTCAAACTTGCGTTATGGCCACGTAAAAGCATTGCGGCTGATACGGGACTTCCAATGCAGGCCGGCGGCCCGCTTGAGCTGACCATCGGCCATAATGTCTTGTCCAAAGATGAGGTAGACGTGGTCATGGAACAAGCGAAAAACGCCGGCGCCCGTATCGTCAAGGCTGCGGCAGACACCTTCTACGGCGGCTACGCGGCTTACTTCATGGACCTTGATGGGCACCTCTGGGAAGTGGTATTCAATCCCGAAATACTCCCCATACAGTGAGACCATCAAGCAGGCACACGCCAGACCCCGTTCGCTCAGGCGTTCGCGGCAAACGCCGCCATCTGGCCTGCCAACGCCGCCTGGAACGCCGGCCGCGCTTCCGAGGGCGATTGCTGCATCCTTTCGGAAGGCACGCATCATCCAACGAATGCGACCTGGCACCAAGGACTCTTGACTCCAGGGCGCCCCGACTGGTCAATTGCCCAAACGCGCCATCGCATCGCGGTACCCCCGGCCTCGCGCATCTGCGGGTAGAGAAGATTGGTGTAACGCGGAGTTCGCAGTCCCAGACCAAGCCGCAGGTGCCACGGGATGCCGGAGAAGCTATACCATTGGCGGCCGTTGCAACCGAAGCAGTCGACCTCGACTGTATAGTTCGAAGCGTTTTCCACCCTGGACCATATAAAGGCAAGAAGCTTACCGTGGGCGGGAGCAGCAATTACGGTGCCGCATACGGGTTGTAGTGGAATTGGTGCCGGTAGGGGCCGGGATATGGCGGCCTGCAGCAGTGAGCTGATCGACCCGGGCCGCACTCCAAAAGCCATCAAGCAAAGCACCAGACCGAGAATGAACAAAGCGATCTGCCGCAGCCAGGTCGTGAGTGCCGGAATCTCGATACTGAAAGCCTTTAGCCCCCCACCAATGATCGAAGCGATGAGGCACGCAAGTCCGGCAGTAAGCAGCGTGTTTTCCATGCAGCGTGTTCCCCTTAGCCGCCGTGTTCGGTCACCTGACCGGTCATGAGGGATGATGGCTTCTCAGTCCCGTCATTCTAATCAAGGGAGCGTCGTCACGATAGGACTTGAAGGCGCGTCTGGACCGCCGGCAATCTATATACCGCCTATACACCGCATTCGCTAACCTGCAATCTTTCAATTGCCTGATGGATTGTATATGGATAGCAAAACGAGCCTGAAATCCGGCTTGACCCTGGCCGCCCTGGGTGTGGTCTACGGCGACATCGGCACCAGTCCCCTCTATGCCCTGAAGGAGGTGTTCGCACCCCATCACGGCATTCCAGTCACGGTCGACAATATTCTGGGCGCCGCCTCGCTGATCATCTGGAGCCTGATCATCATCGTCTCGCTCAAGTACGTCACCTTGATCCTGCGCGCCGACAACCAGGGCGAAGGCGGCATCATGGCGCTGCTGGCACTCGCCCTCAGCGGCGTCGGTCCGCGCAGCCGCCAATACTTTGTCCTGATGCTGATCGGCCTGGCCGGCACCGCGCTGTTTTATGGCGATGGCGTGATCACCCCCGCCATCACGATCCTGTCCGCGGTCGAAGGCATGGAAATCGCCACGCCGCTGTTCAAACCCTACGTAGTGGCCATCGCCATGCTGGTGGTGATTCTGCTGTATGCATTCCAGCACCGCGGCACCGCCGGGCTGGGGCGCTTCTTCGGACCCTTCATGGTGCTGTGGTTCGGCGCGCTTGCCGTCATGGGCGTGATAAATATCGTCGAGACGCCGTCGGTGCTGGCGGCTTTCCACCCGGCCCATGCGTTCAACTTCTTCGCCACCAATAAATGGTTCGGATTCGTCGCACTGGGCGCCATTTTCCTGGCGCTGACCGGGGCCGAAGCCCTGTACGCCGACATGGGCCACTTCGGCAAGCAGCCGATTCGCCGGGCCTGGTTCCTGATCGTGTTTCCCGCCCTGGTGCTGAACTACCTTGGCCAATCGGCCACGCTGATGAACAATCCGGCGGCGGCGGTCAATCCCTTCTACTACCAGCTGGGCAGCTGGAGCATCTTGCCGCTGGTCGTGCTGGCCACGCTGGCGGCCGTGATCGCCGCGCAAGCCACCATCGCCGCGACCTTTTCCGTGACCCAGGCGGCGATTTCACTCGGCTTTTTACCGAGGATGAAGGTTGTCCATACCAGCGAACACGAAAAGGGACAAATCTATATTCCGCTCGCCAACTGGCTGCAAATGGCGATCGTGCTGTGCGCGGTCGTCGGCTTCGGCTCCTCGACCAGCCTGGCGGCCGCCTATGGCATCGCGGTGTCCACCACCATGCTGGCCACCACCGTGCTGACCTACTTCGTGATCCGCTACATGTGGGGCTACAATCCGCTGCTGT
Organism: uncultured Oxalobacteraceae bacterium; assembly: GCA_946479255.1. The sequence continues at coordinate 2,653 of CAMLFK010000156.1, read as the reverse complement.
GCTGGCTGGCGACCGCATTCTTTGTGCTGATCGACCTGGTGTTCCTCGCAGCGAACGGACTCAAGATCGCCGACGGCGGCTGGTTCCCGCTGGTGCTGGGCGCGGCCACCATGCTGCTCATGCTGACCTGGCGGACCGGCCGCGACATGATGGCCGAGCACCAGCGCCAGCACCTGATTGCCTTGCCCGCTTTCATGGACTCGCTGTTCGCCTCGCCGCCTTTGCGGGTACCGGGAACGGCTGTGTTCTTCCGCGCCGAAGGCGATGGTGTTCCCCATGCGCTCCTGCATAATCTGTTGCACAATAAGGTGTTGCATGAGAAAACGATCTTCCTGACGGTGTACAACCGGGATATCCCGACCGTGCCGGTGGAAGAACGGACCGCCGTGACTGCGCTCGGGCACAACTGTTTTCAGCTCGATATCCGCTACGGCTTCAAGGACGAGCGCAACGTGATCGCCGCCATGGAGCAGGCTCAGCATGAAGGAATTGCATTGAACATCATGGATACCTCGTTCTTCATCGCCAGGCAGACGGTGATCCCCGTCGCGGGCGGACGCATGCCGAAGCTGGGAGACGCGGTATTCGCCATCATGTCGAAAAATGCGCGCGATGCGGCCGAGTACTACCAATTGCCCGCCAACCGGGTGATCGAACTGGGAACCCAGGTGGAAATCTGATGAACGGCGTGCGCAATGTCGCGCTGCCGCTGGCGGCCTGCGCGGGCGCCACAGCGCTCGGCGTGACCTTGCGCGAGACGGTCCTGCCAGTCAATCTGGTGCTGATGTACCTGCTGCTGGTGGTGTCGATCACGATCCGGATCGGGCGCACCGCCGGCATCGTCAGCTCAGTGCTGTCGGTGGTCCTGTACGACGTGTTCCTGGTGCCCCCCTATAACTCGCTGGCGGTCCACGATGCCCAGCACCTGTTCACCTTCGTGCTCATCCTGACCGTCGCCATCATCACCAGCTACCTGATCGAAGGCATACGCCGTCAGGAACAGCTTGCCGATGCCCGCGCCAGGCAAACCGAAGCCTTGCGCGAAATGTCGGCGGCCCTGGCCGGGGCCAGCGACCTTGGCGCCGTGTGCCAGGTTGGCACCAGCTGGATTGCCAGCATGTTCGATACCACGGTGCTGCTTCTCATCGCCGGCGACGACGGGCGCCTTGCGCCGTGCACAAGCGGCGGGGCGGCGCCCAGGCTGGCGGTCGGAGTTGAGCGCATCGCTGCCGCCGTGTTCAACGCCGGCGGCAGGGATGGAGCGGCCGGGGTGTATTCCGCGGGCATGTACTACGTCGCCCTGCGTGCCCCGGGCGCCACCGGTGGCGTCCTGGCCGTCACCGTCCCCCAGGGCCAGACCCATTTTCCCGAACAATCCGAGCGCATGATTCACGTTGCAGCCGATCAGCTGGCGATGGCCGTCGAACGGATCTTCATGGCCGCCCTCGCCCAAAAAGCCCAGGCCTCCATCGATGCCGAGCGATTCCGCAACTCCGTGCTCGCGGCCGTATCGCACGACCTGCGCACCCCGCTCACGGCCCTGACCGGCCTGGCGAGCCAGCTCGTCATGTCAGGCCAGCGGCGCCCGGAACTGGAAGCGTCGATCCAGCGCGTGACGCTGCGGATGAATCATATGGTCAGCAATCTGCTGGACATGGCGCGCTTCGGCCAGGGCAGCATCGCCTTGCAGCGCGACTGGCACCTGATCGACGAGATCATCGGCAGCGCGATCGCCCAACAGCGCGAAGACGGCTTCGCGCTGCCGATCCGTTCACGTTCCACGGCCACGCCGCGCCTGATCCAGCTCGACGCCGCGCTGATCGAGCGGGTGCTGTGGAACCTGATCGAGAACGTCAAGCGCCACGCGCACGGCGCGACCGGGCTGACGATCCGCGCCGGCTACCGCTGCGGCTTCCTCCTTATCTTCGTCAAGGACGATGGTTGCGGCTTCACAGCCCAAGGCGGCGGCGACGGACAGGGGCTGGGCCTGGCGATCTGCCGCGCCATCGTCGCTGCGCACGGCGGCACGCTCGCCATCAAGCCCGCAAGGCCGGCCGGCACCACGGCCGCCATCACCATTCCCGCGGCGCCGTATCCAGAGCAAGCCCATGAAGAAGCAACATGACTAAGCAAGCGATCCTGATCGTGGAAGACGATGCCGACGTGCGCACCATGCTGGCGGGCGCCTTGCGCGAAGCCGGCTATGCGATTGACGAAGCCGCCAACGGCCGCGATGCGCTGCGCCTGGCCGCGGCACGCGATCCGGTGCTGATCCTGCTCGATCTGGGCCTGCCCGATGTGGACGGCCTCGCGCTGATAGAGCCATTGCGCGCGGCCGGCAGTGCCTCGATCGTGGTGGTCTCGGCACGCCACCAGGAAGCCGAGAAGGTCGCTGCCCTGGACCGGGGCGCCGATGACTACCTCTCCAAACCCTTCGGGGTGCCCGAGTTGCTGGCCAGGGTGCGCGCCCACATCCGGCGCCTGCGCCCCGAAGCAAGCGCGGCCGCCGGCCCGGTCCGTTTCGGCGACCTCAGCGTCGACCTCGGTGCGCGCACCGTCCTGCGCGGCGGAAAGCCGGTGCACCTGACCCCGACCGAATTCAAATTAGATCGGAAGAGCACACGTCTGAACTCCAGTCACTTCCTGTGATCTC
>CAMLFK010000155.1 GCA_946479255.1 uncultured Oxalobacteraceae bacterium | reverse complement strand
TCGAAAGCCTGCGCGGTTTGTACAGGATCGCGCCAGTAGCCGGGCGTGACATTGGGCCCGCGGTAGCGTACCTCGGTCTTGTCGCCGTTGGGCACCAGCTTGACGGTCATGCCGGGCAGCGGCACGCCGATCTGGCCTGCGCGCACCTGTTCCTGCACCACGAACATGGCGGAAGGCGCGGTTTCGGTCATGCCGAGGCCGCAGTTCATGACGATGCGTTCGCCGCAGGTCTCTTCGGCCACCGTGTGCAGCTTGTCCCAGATGGCCTGCGGCAGGGCCGCCGCCGCGTAGAACTGCAGCCGCAGGCGGCTGTGGAATTTTTCGCTGAGCGCGGGATCGGCTTCGAGCGCGTATGCCAGGTCTTCCCAGCCCTTGGGCACGTTGAAGTACACGGTCGGGGCGATCTCGCGCAGGTTGCGCAAGGTGGCGGCCATGCCCTGCGGCGTGGGACGGCCATCGTCGATGTACATGGTGCCGCCGTTGTAGAGCACCAGGCCGACGTTGTGGTTGCCGCCGAAGGTGTGATTCCACGGCAGCCAGTCGACCAGCACCGGCGGCTCTTCGGCCAGGAAGGGCCAGGTCTGGCGGATCATCTGCAGGTTACTGCACAACATGCGCTGGGTATTGATCACCGCCTTGGGCATCTTGGTCGAGCCGGAGGTGAACAGGAATTTGACGATCGTGTCCGGGCCGGTGGCGGCGCGTGCCGCCTCTACTTCGGGACCCGGCAGGGTGGCGGCCAGGGTGTCGAACAGGGTAGCTTCGCGGCCTGCCGGCGGCGCCTCGGTCACCAGCAATTCAACGCCAGCCGGCAGGCAAGCACCCAGCGCCGCGCCAAACTGGTCGCCGTTGGCGGCAAACACCATCCCGGGGGTGAGCAGGGCCAGCACATGGCGCAGCTTGTCGTAGTCTTTCGAGAGCAGCGAATAGGCCGGCGAGATGGACGAAAATGGGATGCCCGCGTACTGGCAGCCCAGCGCCAGCATGGCGTGTTCAAGATCGTTATCGGACAGGATCAGCAGCGGCCGTTCGGCCGACAGGCCGCGTGCCAGCAGGCCCTGGCCAATGCGGCGCGCGAAATCGAGCGCCTGCGCGTAGCTGATATGGCGCCACTCGCCGTCCGCGCCGCGCCTTGCCATGTAGCTGCGTTGGGGCGCCGCTTCGGCCCAGTACAGCAGCTTGTCGGTCAGGCGCCCGGGGTAGTCTTCCAGCGGCTGCGACACCCGCACGTGGACGGCGCCGCCGGCCTGCGCGTCGACCTGCACCCCGTTGATGCCGAAAGCGAAGCGGCGATAGCGCGCCGATGATGTAGCAAGGGTCATGCGTGTCTCCTGTGGTTCTTGTGTCGCTGGTTCAGGCCTTGAACTGCACCTTGTTGGCTTTATGGTCGAGGAAGGCGAGCAGGCGCCCACGGGTTTCCGGATCGCTGACTGCCACGGCCGCCATCAGCGATTCCGTAATCATGCCATCCTGGATCGACTGGTCGGCGATTCGCGGCAGCACATGCATGACGCCGTAATTGGTCATGGCCGCATTCCCGGCGACCTTGTGCGCCAGTTCCATGGCCTTGGCCAAGCCTTCGCCCGGGCCGACCAGATATTGAGAGATGCCGAGGCGGTGGCCATCCTGGGCGTCGAGCACGCGCCCGGTGAGCATCATGTCGCTCATCGCCGCCACCCCGACCAGGCGCGAAATGCGCACCGAACCGCCACCGCCGACGAACAGGCCGCGCTGCCCCTCCGGCAGCGCATAGAAGGCCGATTGCTCGGCCACGCGGATATGGGCCGCAGCTGCGATCTCCAGCCCGCCGCCGACCACCGCCCCGCGCAGCACGGCAATCACCGGCACCCGGCCGAACTGGATGCGTTCGAACGCCGCATGCCACATGCGCGAGTGGTGCATGGCTTCGCCGGTGCCGCGTTCGCGCATTTCGGCCAGGTCGAGCCCGGCGCAGAAATGCTCGCCCTCTCCGGCCAGCACCACCGCGCGCACGGTCTCGGGCAGGGTCTCGAAGCAGCGCTGCAAAGCTCCTATCAAAGCATCGCTGAGGGCATTGCGCTTGGCCGCCCGGTTGATCGAGATGCAGGCGACCGCATCGTGGAAAGTGAGGTGTAAGAGTTCGCTGTCTTGCTGCGCTTGGGTCATGACGAAGGCCGCTTCAAATTAGTTTTAAAATATAACTGTTATTGAGTATAATTAAATTCAGAGAAAAAGCAAGCCCGGGATGTGCAAATTTGCCGGGACCCTTAACGAACGGAGGAGTAAGACATGAAGATCATTCACGCCGATGAAGCCGGTCCCCTGATCGCCGACGGAGCGACCATATTCCTGGGCGGGCTGGCCATGACCAGCCTGGCCGAGGAAGTGCTCAAGGGGCTGGAGCGCAGCTACCTGGCCAGCGGCCATCCACGCATGCTCACCACCTGGGCCTGCGGGGCGATCGGCAACAGCGGGAGCGGCGGCATGGTGCACTTCGCCCACCCCGGCATGATCCGGCGCACCGTGGCCGGCCACTTCGGCCAGACCGGTAAGGAAATGATGAAGATGGTCTTCGATGGCGAGGTCGAGGCCTATAACTTCCCGCAGGGTTCGCTGTCGCACCTGCTGCGCCATATCGCCGCGCGCACGCCTGGCCTGTTGACCAAGGTTGGCCTGGGCACCTTCGTCGATCCGCGCATCGAGGGCGGCAAGCTCAATGCCAGCTGCAGCGAAGACCTGGTCCGGCTGGTCGAATTCGCCGGCGAGGAATGGCTGCACTACCCCTGCCCCAAGATCGACGTGGCCATCATCCGCGGCACCCTGGCCGACGAGAACGGCAATATCACGCTGGATAAAGAAGGCATGCTGCTTGAACAGCTGGCCATCGCGCAGGCCGCGCGCGCCTGCGGCGGCATCGTGATCGCCCAGGTCGAACGGATCGTCCAGGCCGGAACCCTGCATCCGAAAGCGGTCAAGATCCCCGGCCTGATGGTCGACTATATCGTGCTGGGACAGCCGGAAAACCACATGCAGTCGATCGCCACGCAGTTCAATCCTGCCCTGTGCGGCGACGTGCGCGTGCCGCTCAGCTCACTGGCCCCGATGCCGCTGGACGAGCGCAAGGTGATCGCCCGGCGCGCGGCGCTGGAGCTAAAAGCCGGCGCCATCAGCAACCTGGGCATCGGCATCCCGGCCGGCATTCCCTCGGTCGCAGCGGAAGAAGGCGTGGCCGAACTGCTGCAGCTCAGTATCGAGAGCGGCATCAACGGCGGCGTGCCGGCCCAGTTTGGCGATTTCGGCCTGGCCTACAACCCTGAATCGATCATCGAGCAGTCCTCGCAGTTCGACTTTTACGATGGCGGCGGGCTCGATGCCAGCTTTCTGGGGCTGGCCCAGGTGGATGCGCGCGGCAATGTGAACGTCAGTAAGTTCAACGGGCGCCCGGTCGGCTGCGGTGGTTTCGTCAACATCACCCGTTCCACGCCCAAGCTGGTCTTCTGCGGCACCTTTACCGCCGGCGGCCTGGAAGTCGAAGTGGCCGGCGGCCGCCTGCGCATCGTTACGGAAGGCCGTTCGCGCAAATTCATCGAGCAGGTCGAGCAGATCACTTTCAATGGCCTGGATGCGGCCAAGCGCCGCCAGCAAGTGCTGTTCGTGACCGAGCGCGCGGTGCTGGAGCTGACCGCCGACGGCCTGGCACTGACCGAGATCGCGCCCGGCGTCGACCTGGAACGCGATGTGCTGGCGCACATGGGCTTCCGGCCGATCATCAAGGACCTGCGGCTGATGGATGCGGGCTTGTTCCAGACCAGCTGGGGGCGGCTTAAACTTTAGATGTTGCAGGAGAAGCTGGATGCCTTTTCAGGGTCACCCTGTCCCTGGTAGCGCGCCACCTTCGGGAAGGCGCAGATCGGGCGTTCCCGGCCTGGCCACGGCGATGCCGGCCCGGCGGTAGCCGCCAGCTGGTCCGGCGCCTGGCTTGACTCCACCCACTTCACCAGCGCCTCGAACGCGTCGTAGGTGTCGGTGGCCTGGCCCCCGGCGCAGTGACACATGCCCGGCACCGGGAACACGCGGACAAAGCTGGCTGCCTTGCCTTTGGCCAGGCGATCGACCTCGCGGTACCAGTTCAGGGTGTCGTTGAGCGAGAACACCGGATCGGAGTCGCCGTGCGGCACGATCATCTTGCCGCCGCGGCGCTGGAAAGCCGCCATGTCCGGCGAACGCGCGCCCACATCCTGCCACGCCGAACGCTTGTAAGCACCCTTGGCGGCATAGATTTTGGCGGCATCGCGGTCGAAATCGAAGGCGCTCTGGAAGTCGGCCGCGGCCTGCGGACCCTGGCCCAGCACCGTTGGCGGGGTGGTGAACACCGAGGCCAGCGCCGCGCCGCCCAGGCTGACGTTCAGCGCCGGCATGCTCGGCATGCCGGTTTTCCAGATACGCCAGCCTTCGCCGGACACGCCGGCCGCCCACGGCCAGTCGCTATAGAGCGCTTTGCCCCTGGAGTCGCGCGGCCCCTTGCGCGAGCGAACCAGCGCATTGACCTGCTGCGAGGACAGGCAGCCTTCGGCTTTCTCGCCCTTGCACAGCCGGGCGTGCAGCTGCGGCACCACCTTGCGGTCGCCGCAACGCAGGAAGTCGCCGACGATGCCGTCCTTGAGGCCATCGTCCTTGTCGCAAGCTTCAAGTACGGCATCGCGGATCAGGTCCATATCGCCCAGGCTGAAGGCCTTGTGCAGCTCTTTCACGTCGAAACCGGCGGCGCCGGGCTTCTTGATGATCGAACCGAACACCTGCACGTCCCAGGCTTCGGCCACGGCGGCGCGCGGCAAGGACATGCCGGGTGCCGAGGCGACGATGCCGTCGAACTCTTCCGGATAGCGCTGCGCGAAGACCATGCCTTCCTGCCCGCCCTTGGAGCAGCCGTGGAAGAAGGACAAGCGCGGCTTTTCACCGTAATAGTGGAACACCACCTGCTTGCCGGCCTGCGCGGCCGCCTGCAGGGAAGCGTGGCCATAGTTGGAACGCGATTGCGGATCGAAGCCGAACGCCATGATCCCGTTGTAGGCCGGATCGTTGTTGGTCCCGTTGTCATGGCCGGAATCCTGGCTCATTACCGCGTAGCCCTGCGACAGGGCCGGCGCGAAGCCGGGGCCGACATGGCCGACCGCATCGCCCACTTCGCCGTTGCTGCCGCCGCCGCCCTGGAAGAAGAAGCGCTGGTTCCAGTCGATCGGCAGGCGCATGTGGAAGCGGATGGCGTACTTCTTGCCATTGGTTCCGGTGCGTTCCTGCATGACGCCGAATACTTCGCAGTGGGCCGGCAGCGCGGCCGCGGCGGCCCTGAACTGGCTGGACTCCAGGCGCACCGAGCGGTCCTTAAATTCCAGCGCGCGGTCCTTGAAGGCGCTGCAGTAAGCCTGCGCCTTGTCGTCAGCCTGGGTGTCCGCCTGCGCCGGGCCCCACAATCCCAGGCCGAGGGTCAGCGCGGCGAGGGTGCGCAGAGTGCCGGCTTGGGAAATATGCTGTGTATTCATTAGAAATCCTTTGTCAGGCGGATGCCATATTCACGCGGCGCGGGGCAATCACGCCGGACAGAGTCCTACGCGCCGGCAGATGCTCTCGCCAATATGCGATACGTCCAGGCGTGACGTCAAGCTCCATAATAATTCTAGATTATAACCGTTCTACCATATAATTAATTGACCATCCGCGCGGCCAACATTCAGGAGACAGGCATCATGCGAGACCATCCCCCCGGCGCAGGCAGCGTCAACGTCCAGGAATTTTTGAACGAACATCCTTTCTCGTCCTTCCAATGGCTGATTTTCGTGCTGTGCTTCCTGATCGTCCTGCTCGACGGTTTCGACACGGCGGCGATCGGCTACATCGCCCCCTCGCTGATTGGTGAATGGGGTGTGACCCGCCAGTCGCTGGCGCCGGTGTTGAGCGCCGCGCTGGCCGGGCTTGCAGCCGGCGGGCTGATTGCCGGCCCGCTGGCCGACCGGGCCGGCCGCAAAATGGTGCTGGCCGCTTCGGTCATGCTGTTCGGCGCGGCTTGCGTGTACTCGTCCTTCGCCTCGAACCTTACCGAACTGAGCGTGCTGCGCTTTATCACCGGGATCGGACTGGGCGCGGCCATGCCGAACGCCGTCACCATGATGAGCGAATACTGCCCCGCACAGCGCCGTGCCACGCTGACCAACGCCATGGTGTGCGGCTTTCCGCTCGGCGCGGCACTGGGCGGCTTCGTCGCCGCGTGGATGATTCCCATCTGGGGCTGGCGCGGCGTGCTGCTGGCGGGCGGCATGGCGCCGGTCCTGCTCGCCGTGCTGATCGTCTTGCTGATGCCGGAATCGGTGCGCTTCCTGGTGACCCGGAGCGGGACCCATGAGCGCGTCCGCGCAATCCTGAAGCGCATCTCGGCCACGGCGGCGAGCGCGCGCAGCTTCGTCATGCTTGAGAACGCAGCTCCGGCCGGGGTGAGCTCGGGCATCGGCCTGATCCTGTCGCGCCCTTACCTGACCGGCACCGTGATGCTGTGGCTGGCCTACTTCATGGGGCTGGTGATCTTCTACTCGCTGATTAACTGGATGCCGCTGCTGCTCAAGGATGCGGGGCTCTCGGCGAACGACGCCACCCTGGTATCGGCGCTGTTTCCGCTGGGCGGAGTCGGCGCCGTCCTGTTCGGCTTCCTGATGGACCGCTACAACCCGAACCTGGTCGTCGCCGCCGGCTTCAGCATGACGGCCGCAAGCGTGTTCGCCATCGGCCAGGTGCCCGGCAAGCTGCCGGTGCTGATGGCGGTGGTGTTCCTGGCGGGCGTCATCATGAATACCTCGCAAGCCTCATTGCCATCGCTGGCGGCTGCCTTTTACCCGACCTTGGGCCGCGCCACCGGTGTCGCCTGGATGATGGCGATCGGCCGCTTCGGCGGGATCGCCGGCTCCCTGCTGATTGGCGAACTGGCCCGGCGCGAAGTCGGCCTGCCGGCGATTTTCGCGGCGATCGCTTTGGCTGGCCTGGCGGCGTCGGTTGCGCTGCTGGTGAAGTTCAAGGCAAAACGCCGCTGAGCCAGCCTCAGCCGCGCGACGCCGCGCCCTGCAGTTTGAACTGGCCAACCAGGCGGGCCAGGCTGGATGACTGAGTCTGCAATTCGTGTGCGGCGGCCGATGCTTCCTCGACCAGTGCGGTGTTTTGCTGGGTCATGCCGTCCATCTTGCCAAGGGCGCCGCTCACTTCGTCGATACCCTGGCTCTGCTCGGCGCTGGCAACACTGATGTCGCGCATGATTTCGGTCACGCGTTTGACGCTGTCGACCACCGCGTGCATCGTCGTCCCGGCCTTGAGCACCAGCTCGGAACCGGTACCGACCTTGCTGACGGAGTCGTCGATCAATCCCTTGATCTCCTTGGCCGCGGCCGCCGAGCGCTGCGCCAGGTTGCGCACTTCGCTGGCTACCACGGCAAAGCCGCGGCCCTGCTCGCCGGCGCGCGCCGCCTCCACCGCGGCGTTCAAGGCCAGGATGTTGGTCTGGAACGCGATGCCGTCGATCACGGCAATGATGTCGACGATCTTCCTCGACGAGTCGTTGATCGAGGCCATCGTTTCTGTCACTTGCTGCATCACTTCGCCGCCTTCTTCCGAGACTGACGAGGCCGACTGCGCCAGGCCATTGGCCTGCTGCGCGTTGCTGGCGTTTTGCTTCACCGTCGCGGTCAGTTCTTCCATGGCGGTGGCCACTTGTTCCAGCGACGCGGCCTGGGTGGCAGTACGGGACGACAAGTCTTCATTACCGGCGGCGATCTGGGACGAGGCACTGGCGATCGCGTCGGTGCCGTTGCGCACCTCGCCGACGATTGCGGCCAGGCTGTCGCGCATGGTTTTGATGGCAAACAGCAGGCTGGCCTGGTCATCCCGTTTCACATCGACGGCAACGGCCAGGTCGCCCTGGGCGATCTTGTTGGCGATGGCGGCGGCGTAAGCCGGCTCGCCGCCCAGCTGCGTCAACAGCAGGCGCTTGATCAGGCCGGCGATCAGCAGGCTCAGCACAAAAGCGCCAATCGTCAATGCGAACGTCCAATTGCGCGCGGTGGCGGCGCTGCTTTTGGATAATGCGTTGGCGGCGGCGGCTTCCTGCTGCACTTGTTTGACCAGGACGGCGATGTCGGCCACGATCTGGCGCCGCAGCGGGCTGCATTCGTTGACCAGGAACTTGCCGAACTCTTCCATCTGCTTCGCTTCGCGCATCACGCGCGGCCGCTTCAAGGCATCCGCCATCGCCAGCATGCCGGTCTTGACCTTGTCGAACTGAGCGTTGCCGGCATAGGCCGGCGTCATCTTTTCCAGCGCCGCCAGGTAAATCGCCTTTTGTTCGTCGACGATGGCCAGCTCTTTCGCCGCTTGTGCGTCGTCGCTGAAGATGTAAGCGTTGCGCGCGGCCAGGCCGGTCTGCGCCAGTGCCGAGCGGGCCTCGTAGAGGGGCTCGAGGTGTTCTTCGTCGATGCGATGCTGTTCCGCGAAGGCTTTGCCGATGGACGACACGCCGGCGAGGGATACCACGGCCAGGATCAGCATGAAGGCGGTCAGCAGACCAAATCCCAGATTGAGCTGGGTGCCGATTTTAAGTTTTTTGATTGCGTTCATCATACGTCCCCAGAAAGATCGCGATAGAAAATGACAGTGTTTTTGTCGGCGCTCGCGGGGACTTGGGCGTTGCCAGGTGAATGCTGATTGTCAGAATTTCGACGGCTAGCCGTCGCGGCACGCCCGCAGGTGTGGGGCGGCGTGCCTCAGCGGACCCAAAGTGCGGGTGCGGCGCTGAAAACTCGGTACTGCGAAGTCAATACAGAGAAGTGTACGCAAATTCGATAATTTGAGGAAAATCAAATGCAATGAATGACAATATAGTTGTTTTATCGCAACACAAATGGAGCTGGAGAATGACTATCCACATCACCAACTACTGGGCCAACTGGGACCAGTGCACCCTGTCCGTGATCCTGGCCATCGGCGTGTGACGAGGCGATGAATTACTACAAGACCGGGCCCGGCGACGGCAGCAGCAGCCAGGCGGTGTATTACGTCCATCCCGGCTACTACTGCTTCGCCTTAAGCCGACTTGAGATCGAACGGCAACTTGCGCAGGCGCTTGCCGGTGACGTTAAAAATGGCGTTGGCTAAAGCCGGTGCCAGCGGCGGCAGGCCCGGTTCGCCCATGCCGAGCGGCGGCTCGTTCGATGGCACGATGAACATTTCCACGTGCGGCATGTCGGTCATGCGCGCCACCGTGTAATCGCCATAATTGCCCTGTTCGACGACCCCGTCCTTGAACGTGATGGCCGAACCCGGCAAGGTGGTACCGATCGCCATCAGCACCGCGCCCTGCACTTGCGCTTCCAGCGACAGCGGATTGACGACGGTATTGCAGTGCACGCCGGCGGTGACCTTGTGCACCTTGGGCACGCCATTGCTGACCGACGCTTCAACCACGTAGGCCACCGCGCCGCTATTCAAGCCATGCACCGCCACGCCCCAGGCACGGCCCTTGGGCAGCTTCTTCTTGCCGTAGCCGGACTTGGCCACCGCCAGTTCCAGCGCGGCCAGGTGGCGCGGCCGTTTGCCGCCCAGCAGCTTGCGCCGGTACTCGACCGGGTCCAGCCTGGCCGCGTGGGCCGCTTCGTCCATCAGCGTCTCCATGACGAAGGCGGTGTGGGTCGAGCCGGCGCCACGCCACCACAGCACCGGCACGTTGGCCTTGACGTTATGGACCGTCAGGTTGAACGGCACCTCATAGGTTTCGCCGACGCCCTCGACCATCGAAATGTCGACCCCGTTCTTGACCAGTGAGCCTTCGAACGGCGTGCCGGGGCCAATCGGCTGTCCGACGATCACATGGTCCCAGGCCAGGATGGCGCCGTCGGCATCGAGGCCGATATCGACCTTGTGGACGTGCGAAGGACGGTAGTAGCCGCCCTTGATGTCGTCTTCACGGCTCCAGATCACTTTGACCGGACCGCGTTTGTAAGCCTTGGCGATTCCGACCGCCTCGACCAGGTCGTCCGAGGTCGATATGCCGCGGCGACCGAAACTGCCGCCGGCCATCATGGAATGCAAGGTGACTTGTTCGCCTTTCATGCCCGCCGTCCTCGCGATGGCGCCATGGTCGAGGGTGAGGAAATGGGAACTGGCCCATACCGTGCAGCGCTCGGCCGTGAGCTCGACCAGGCAGTTGAGCGGCTCGAGCGGCGCGTGCGCCAGGTAAGGAAATTCATACACCGCCGATATCTTCTTCGGCGCCGAGGCCAGCTTGCCGGTGTCCGCCGTGCGGACCTCCAGGCCGCGGGTTGCGGCCAGCGCGCGGAACTGGCGCATCTGCCGGGCCGTGTCGACCTTCTCGACGGTGCTGGTATCCCAGTCGACCACGAGCGCATCGCGGCCCAGTTTGGCGGACCAGTAGCCGTCGGCGATCACCGCCAGGCCGCGGCCACTGGGCTGCAGCGGCACTTCGATCACGTCGATCACGCCTTTGACGGCGCGGGCCTTGCTGAGGTCCGCGCTGCGCACGCTGGCGCCGAATACCGGCGGACGCGCCACCAGCACCACCTTGGTGCCGGGCAGCGTGAAGTCGAAGCCGAACTGCTGGGTGCCGGTCGACTTGGCGCGCGCGTCGAGGCGCTTGACCGGTTTGCCGATGTAGCGGAAATCCTTGGGGTCCTTGAGCTTGACGCTGGCCGGCAGCGGCAGCTTCATGGCGGCATCGGCCAGCGAACCGTAGCTTGCCTTCTGGCCGGCCGGCCCGGTGACCATGCCGTCGGCGCTGCCGCACTGCTCGGGTTTAACCTGCCACTGCCCGGCCGCCGCGGCGATCAGCATGGCGCGCGCGCGCGCGCCGATCTCGCGGTAATGGATGAACGAGTGTGCCACCGAGATGGAACCGGCGGTGATCTGGGTGTGGTAGTTCGGATCCTTGTAGGCATCTTCGGCCGGGGCCAGCTGGCCGCGCACCTGCGAGAACTCGACATCGAGTTCTTCGGCGATCAGCATCGGCAGCGCGGTATGCACGCCCTGGCCGAATTCGAGCCGGTTCACCATTACCGTCACGCTGTTATCCGGCCCGATGCGCAGGTAGGCGTTGGGCGTGGAAGGCGTCGCGGCCTGCGCCGCGCGCTGGGCGCCGGGCACCACGAAGCCCAGAATCAGGCCGCCGCTGGCGAGCGAGCCGGCTTTCAGGAAACCGCGGCGCGACAAACCGCCCTGCGCGGGACGCTTCAATGCGCCATGGTCAATCCATTTGCTTGGCATGCAGCGCTCCTAAGCGAGGGTCGTGGCCGCGTCTTTGATGGCGGCGCGGATGCGTTGATAGGTGCCGCAGCGGCAGATATTGCCGCTCATGGCCTGGT
>CAMLFK010000154.1 GCA_946479255.1 uncultured Oxalobacteraceae bacterium | reverse complement strand
AGCCAGCAAAGCGATGGAAAGAGTGCGACGAATCATGGAATTTGCTTTCAAAGAATGAATCAAGTGTGAAGCTATGATAGCGCGGCGTCCTGTTCCTGCACAGCCGCACCAATCGCCAGGCGGCGCAGCAGGTGGCCGGCCGCCACCATGCCGAAGGTGGCGGTGACGACCATGGCGGAACCGAAGCCGGCGCAATTGAGGCCGGTGATGCCGTCGGCATCGATCTCGCAGCTTTCCTCGCCGACCGGCATCAGCAAGGGCTCCATGGAGAATACCGCGTCCACATGAAACTTGGTCTTCAGGCTGCGCGGAAAACCGTACTGGCTGCGCAGGCGCTTGCGCACCATTTTCAGCAGCGGTTCCTGCTCGGTCTTGGACAGGTCGCGCAATTCGATGCGGGTCGGATCAAGCTTGCCGCCCGCGCTGCCGATGGTCACCAGCGGCAAGCCGTGATCGCGGCACCAGGCGATCACGGCGGCCTTGGCCTTGACGCTGTCGATGGCGTCGACCACGTAGTCGTAGCCGCGCCCGGCCAGCAGCTGTTCGAGGTTTTCCGGGGCGATGAAGTCTTCCACCAGGTTCACCTTGCAAGCCGGATTGATCTGGGCAATGCGCTCGCGCAGGGCTTCGATCTTGGCCTGGCCGACGGTGGCGGAGAGGGCCTGGATCTGGCGGTTGATGTTCGATTCGGCGACGTTATCCAGGTCGATCAGGGTCAGCTGGCCGATGGCGCTGCGCGCCAGCGCTTCGACGATCCACGAGCCGACCCCGCCGACGCCGATCACGCACACATGGGCGGCGCGAAAGCGCGCCAGCGCGGCCGGGCCGTACAGGCGGCCGATGCCGCCGAAGCGGCGGTCCAGGTCGGCGTCGTCGGCCGGGAGGGAAGCGAATTGGGTGTCGAGGGCAGTCATCCCCATATTTTAACGGACACGGCCGCCGCCGCTGCTCTAAAATGAGTCGCTGTACAGACTGACAATCCACTGGAACACCATCGCCATGACTATCAACACCCTGCCAGAGAGCGCCCCCGGTTTCGACCAGCCGATCGCCGTCCTCAAACATTGCCACGACCGCATCCGCAAGCAGCTGGCCACCCTGGACAAGCTGCTGCCGCACCTGGCGGCCCATGGCGCGGACCAGCAGGCGCGCGACGCCGCGGCGGCGGTATTGAAATATTTCGACAAGGCGGCGCCGCTGCACCATGCGGATGAAGAAGTTGACCTCGTGCCGATGCTGCAACAAACTGCGGCCGGCGACGACGCCGCGCTGCTGAACAAACTGGTGCCGCAGATCCTGGCCGAACACGATCAGATGGACGCGCTCTGGCAAAGCCTGCACGAAGAGCTGACGGCGATCGCGGCCGGCAGCGCCGCGCAATTGTCGGAGGCTACAGTCAAGCGTTTTACCGACATGTACGCCGCCCACATGGAACTGGAAGAAGGCAATATCGCGCCGATGGCCAAGCGCTTGTTCTCGGCCGGGCAGATGGCGCGCCTGGGCAAGGCGATGCAGGACCGCCGTGGCATCGCGGCTCCCGCGCCGTCGACCGGAGAAGCCGTCGCGGCGCTGCGCAAGGACTACGGCCAGGCGGTGCTGGACGAAAGCATGGTGGCCGACGATCCCTTCACCCAATTTAACAGCTGGTTCGAGGAAGCCCTGAAGGCCGAGGTGAACGAGCCGAATGCCATGAGCGTGGCCACGGTCGACCAACGCGGCCGGCCGAGCTCGCGCATCGTGCTGATCAAGCAATACGACCCGCGTGGTTTCACCTGGTACACCAATTACGACAGCCAGAAGGGCCGCGAACTGGCCGGCAATCCCTTCGCTGCCCTGCTCTTCTTTTGGAGTGAACTTGAGCGCCAAATCCGTATCGAAGGAAGGGTGGAAAAGACCTCGCCTGAAGAAAGCGACAAGTATTTCCACAGCCGGCCGCTAAAAAGCCGGCTGGCCGCGGTTGCCTCAGCACAAAGCATGCCGATCGCCGACCGCGCCGCACTAGAAGAAAATTATGCAGAAGTAGCACAGCAATTCGGCGAGCAGCCACCACGCCCCGGGCATTGGGGCGGCTACCGTCTCATCCCTGAGCGCATCGAATTCTGGCAGGGCCGCCGTTCGCGTTTTCATGACCGTATCGTGTACACGCTGCAAAGCGATGGCAGCTGGACACGCGAAAGATTACAACCGTAGGGGGGGTGTCGAGAAACCGTAGCGAGCAGGCCCGATATTGCGTCGAGTAGCGGAGCCGTACTCAAGTACGGCCGGGCAACGCAGAGGCGAGCAACGCAGACGCAATAGCGGGCCGCGCAGTAGGTTTATCGACACCCCCCCAGCGCTACTGTGAGGGCGACATGTTCTATCAATTCCGCTTGGGCGCATGGTCGGATGGCCTGCGCCAGTTTGCCTCGCTGCCGCTGCGCGTGGAACTGTGGAATGGCCAGCGCATCGATTTTTCCAGCGACACCCCGCGCGTAACCATCCGGGTGCCGCACGCCCGCGCGCTGCGCTACCTGCTTTCGCCATCCCTGTACAACCTCGGCAAGGCCTATGTCGAAGGCGCCATCGATGTCGAAGGGCGCGCCAGCGACATGATCGCCGTGGTCAACGCGCTGGCGGCCCGCCACGCGCGGCGCTGGCCGCGCCTGCGCCTGGGCTGGCGCCGTTCGCACTCGCGCGCGCGCGATGCCGCCGCCATCGGCTATCACTACGATGTCTCCAACGAGTTCTACGGCGCCTGGCTCGATCCGAACATGGTGTATTCCTGCGCCTACTTTGAGCACGGCGACGAAAGTCTGGCGGCGGCGCAGCACAAGAAGATCGATCACATCCTGCGCAAGATCGACCTGCGGCCGGGCCACACCCTGCTCGATATCGGCTGCGGCTGGGGCGCGCTGGTGCGCCGCGCGGCCGAGCATTACGGCGCGCGCTGCGTCGGCATCACCTTGTCGGAAAACCAGGCCCGCCTGGCGCGCGAACAGATCGAGCGCGCCGGCCTGGAGCGGCAGGTGGAAATCCGCTTGCAGGATTACCGCGACGTGGAGGGCAGCTTCGACCGCATCACCAGCGTCGGCATGTTCGAGCACGTGGGCGTGGAAAACCTGGCGCCCTACTTCCGCAAGATCAACAGTCTGCTGACCGACGACGGCGTGGTGATGAATCACGGCCTGACCACCACCGACGTGCAGGAGCGCGCGGCGCCGTATGGCGGCGGCGAATTCATCCAGCGCTACGTGTTTCCACACGGGGAGCTGGCGCATGTGAGCGCTGTATTGCGCGCGATGCAGGAAGGCGGCCTGGAAGCGCGCGACGTGGAAAACCTGCGCCGCCACTATGCCCGCACCTGCGCCTTATGGACCGAGAATTTCGAGGCCAATGCGGACCAGATCCGGCGCCTTACCGATCCGCGCCGTTTCCGCATCTGGCATGTGTACCTGGCCGGCTGCACCCATGCGTTTGCGCACGACTGGATCAGCGTCTACCAGATCGTGTGCGGCAAGGCCGGGCGCGATCCCTCGGCCATTCCATGGTCGCGCCAATATATGTATCAGGACTGCGCGTACCAGGAAGGCGCGCGCCAGCTTACTTGAGGCGGTCGGCGAAGGTTTTGCGGAACTTCATCACCTTGGGGGCGACGACAAAGGCGCAGTAACCTTGCATGGGATGCTGGCGGAAATAATCCTGGTGATAATCCTCGGCCCGGTACCATTTCTCGGCCGGCAGCACCTGGGTGACGATCGGGCCATCCCAGACGTTGGCCATTTCGGCGATGACTTTGCGCGCGGTGGCTTCCTGCTCCGGCGAATTGAAGAAAATGACCGAGCGGTATTGCGTGCCGACGTCGTTGCCCTGGCGGTTGAGGGTGGTGGGGTCGTGGATGGTGAAGAACACTTCGAGCAGGTCGTGGTAACTAATCACGGCCGGATCGAAGGTGATCTTGACCACCTCGGCATGGCCGGTGGTGCCGGCACACACTTGCTCGTAAGTCGGGTTATCAACCTGACCGCCCATGTAGCCGGACTCAACCTTGACGACGCCGCGCGCCTCCAGGTACACCGCTTCGATACACCAGAAACAGCCGCCGCCCAGGATGGCATCCTGGGTTCCCGGGGTTTCTGGGGTTTCCGGTAAATCAGTTGGCTTGGTCATGCTCACCTCGACATTGGTAATTGGGCCTTGGTTCACGCCTTGCTTCCACTGTAACGCAAAGCCGCCCACGATGCATCGCGCGCGGGGGGCGTCCCCTATGAAAGCACAAAGTTTGGCATAATGGAATAAATATACAGGCACCCAATGAACACTAGCTCTCCCCGCGCAAGCGCACGCAATTTCGATGCGGTGCAGTTCCGCAAGGCGCTGTCGCAATTTGCCACCGGCGTCACCGTGATCACCACGCGGCTGGCCGACGGCAGCTTTCGTGGCCTGACGGCCAGCTCCTTCAATTCCGTGTCGCTCGATCCGCCGCTGGTGCTGTGGAGCCTGGGCAATGCCGCCAACAGCTTGCCTATCTTCAGCGGCAATTCGCACTACGTCATCAACGTGCTCGGCGCCGACCAGGCCCACCTGGCCCAGCGCTTCTCGCGCCGCACCGAAAACCCCTTCGGCGACGTGGAGTACGAACTGTCGCGCACCGGCCAGCCGATTCTCAAAGGCGTCTCGGCCTGGTTCGAATGCCATAACCGCAGCCGCTATCCCGAAGGCGACCACGTGATTTTCGTGGGCGAAGTGGAAATCTGTTCCGCCAATCCCCAGCCCGCGCTGGTGTTTCATTCCGGGCAATTTTCCAGCACAGCGAATACCTGAGCGCGGTAAAATGCCTGATTCCGGCAAAGCGGTCTATACAAGCGACCGTCGCGCCATGTTCGACCTTATCCAACAAAGAGACAGGAACAATCATGAATCGATCCGCCAGCCAGAAGGCCCAGTTCCACTGGGATGATCCGCTCCTGCTGAACCAGCAGCTCAGCGACGACGAGCGCATGGTGCGCGATGCCGCCGCCGCCTACTGCGGCGACAAGCTGGCGCCGCGCATCCTGGAAGCGTTCCGCCATGAGCGCATGGACACCTCGATCTTCCGCGAAATGGGCGAACTTGGCTTGCTGGGACCCACGATTCCCGAGCAATACGGCGGTCCTGGCCTGAACTACGTGGCATACGGGCTGATCGCACGCGAAGTCGAGCGCATCGACTCCGGCTACCGCTCGATGATGAGCGTGCAATCGTCGCTGGTAATGGTGCCGATTTACGAGTTCGGCACCGAAGCGCAGCGCCAGAAATACCTGCCCAGGCTGGCCACCGGCGAATGGATCGGCTGCTTCGGCCTGACCGAACCCAATCACGGCTCGGACCCCGGCTCGATGGTCACGCGCGCGCGCAAGGTTGACGGCGGTTACGCGCTGACCGGTTCGAAGATGTGGATCACCAATTCCCCGGTGGCCGACGTGTTCGTGGTGTGGGCCAAGGACGACGAAGGCGCGATCCGCGGCTTCGTGCTGGAAAAAGGCATGGCCGGTTTGTCGGCGCCTGCGATTCACGGCAAGTTCGGCCTGCGCGCCTCGGTCACCGGCGAGATCGTCATGGATAACGTGTTCTGCCCGGAAGAAAATGCTTTCCCCGACGTGCGCGGCCTGAAAGGTCCCTTCACCTGCCTGAACTCGGCACGTTACGGCATCGCCTGGGGCGCGCTGGGCGCGGCCGAAGCCTGCTGGCACACCGCGCGCCAGTACGTGCTGGACCGCCAGCAATTCGGCCGTCCGCTGGCCGCCAACCAGCTGGTGCAAAAGAAACTGGCCGACATGCAAACCGAAATCACGCTGGGCCTGCAAGGCTGCCTGCAGCTGGGCCGCATGAAGGATGCCGGCACGGCGGCGGTGGAGATTACCTCGATGATGAAGCGTAACTCATGCGGCAAGTCGCTGGACATCGCCCGCGTGGCGCGCGACATGCTCGGCGGGAACGGCATTTCGGATGAGTTCGGCGTGATCCGCCACATGGTCAACCTGGAGGTGGTCAACACCTACGAGGGCACGCATGACATCCATGCGCTGATCCTCGGGCGCGCGCAGACCGGCATCCAGGCGTTTCAGTAAGTTTCAGCCCTGGGGGGCTCGCGCTCGCATGGCCAAAGGAATAACATGACCATCGACTGGAACCATTTCACGCCATGGGCCTCGCTGGCCGGCGGCCTGCTGATCGGCCTGGCGGCTGCGGCCTTCATCTTTTTCAACGGCAGGATTGCCGGCATCAGCGGTATCGTCGGCGGTCTGTTCAGGCCGAAACCAGGCGATATCGGCTGGCGCCTTGTGTTCATCGCCGGCCTGCTGCTCGCCCCTGTTGTCTACAGCTTCGCGCTGCCCCTGCCGGAAGTGCGCATCGACGCAGACTTGCCGACCTTGATCATTGCCGGGCTGCTGGTGGGGCTGGGCACGCGCTACGGCTCGGGTTGCACCAGCGGCCACGGTGTGTGCGGCCTGTCGCGCCACTCGCCGCGCTCGCTGGCCGCCACCAGCGTTTTCATGGCGGCAGGTTTTGCCACCGTGTACATCATGCGCCACCTGCTGGCCTAAGGAGAACTTGATGAAATTGCTGAGTGCGCTGCTGGCCGGCCTCGTCTTTGGCTTCGGGCTGATCTATTCAGGCATGACCGACCCGTTCAAGGTCCAAGGTTTTCTGGACTTGGCGGGCCGCTGGAATCCCTCGCTGGCCTTCGTGATGGGTGGCGCGCTGCTGGTCGGGATGGTGGCGTTTCCCTTGGCGGCGCGGCGCGAGCGGACCATCCTGGGCGACCCGATGCGCTTGCCCGAAGCGACAGCGATCGACCGGCGTCTGTTGCTCGGTGCATTGACCTTCGGCGTGGGATGGGGACTTGCGGGCTTTTGCCCCGGTCCGGCCATCGCCTCGCTGCTGTTGGGAGGCAAGGCGCTGGTGTTCGGCATCGCCATGCTTGCGGGCATGACGATGTTTGAACTGATCGATCGCGCCAGACGCGCCGCAGCGGCTTAGGGCAAGCTGCGCACTTAGAAGCGGTAGCCGAAGGCCACGCTGACCGACTTCGGATCCAGGCGCATGTCCATGGTCTGGCCGGTCGAGAAAGTCGCGTCGGTGCGCAGGCGCGTTTTGGTAAAACTGAAGTCGGCAAAGGTGCGCGGCGTGATGTTGACTTCGAGCCCGGCCTGGACAGTGAGCGCCAGCTTGTTATCCAGCGTGAAGGACACCGGCGCGCCGCCGGTCTGGGTAATCGCGGTGAGCTGGCCGGAACCGGTCTCGTCCGCAAAATACACATAGCTCAGCCCCGCAGCGACGTAGGGCCGGAACAAGGCCTTGGGTGCGTTGAACCGGTAGCTCAGCATTGCCGTCGGCGCAAGGGCCTCGAAATTGGCCAGCTTGCCGGTACCAGCTAGCGCGCCGGCCCCGACGATATCGTGCTTGAACGGCTGGCCAATGTGCAGTTCAGCCGACAGGCTGTCGCTCAAGGCATAGCCGACCGCGAACACCGGCGCCGTGTCGGACAGCACATCGGCTTTGCTGTGCGGCAGCGCCGGTGCGCTCACTTCGCCGCTATGGACCTGCGGCGTGACTTGCGAGATGCCGAGCTTGGCGCTCCAGCGGATCGACTGCGCCGATGCCGGCCCGGCCAGCAAGGCGCCGGCGGCGATCAAGAATGCAATTGCGTGTGGTCGCTTCATATTTTTCCTTGACGTCATTTTCTTGTATCTCGGTTCAGGCGGCAGCTTACAGCCAGCCGCGCACGACCATCTGCTGGGACACATAGCGTGCAATCAGCGTGTGGGTGAATGGGGTCGGATGCACCTCGTCGGCGAACAGGTAATGGCTGACGTCGCCGGTGTTGACATTGCTGGCATTGCACACCAGCGAGGTGGTGCCGAGCGCATTCGCCGCGCAAGCGGTGCCGGTGGTGTTGGACAGGCCGTATGCGCCAGGGTTGCTCATCTGGTCGACGCTGACGGCGTACAGGTCCACGTACATGGCTTTGCTTTCGTTGCCGATACCAGCCTTGAGCGCGTCGTTGAAGGCCTTGACCATGGCGCCGATCAGGGCGCGGGTATTGGCATCGGCGGCACGTCCGGCCGGCGAGCCGGCCAGGTCGGGCAAGTTGTTGACCACCACATAGTTGGCCCCCTTGCCGATGACCTGGGTCTTGACCAAGGCCGCCAGTTCGGAGCCGGCCGCGGCCATGGCGGCGACCACCTTTGGCCCTTGCGCAGCGGCATAGGCGGCGCTGGCCTCGCCTTCCGCCGCCCCGGCCGCTTCGCCCGCCGCGGTGGCGCCGGCACGCATCGCGCCCAGCAGCGCCAGCGCGTCGTTACCGCCCCCCATGATGAAGACGATTTCCGTGCCACTGAACTTACCGCCCGATACCGCCAGGTGATTGGCAATTTGCGTGGCTACCGGGACGGTGGTCGCGCCGATGGGCGAGCCGGTCGCCTTGTGATTGGGACCGATCGGATCGGTGACGCGCGAGCCGCCCTGGGCGTAGGCGTAGCAGCCGGTATGTTTCATCACAGGCACGGCGAAACCCTGGGCCGGATCGCCTTCCAGGCCGGTCTGGGCCGCGCACGGGGCCGCGAGGCCGAACTGGGCTGCCATCAGCTCCAACCAGATCTTGCCGGTAAGCGTGGCTTCCTTGGCGCTATTGTCGCCATTGATGGTGAACTTGCCGCCGCCCAGCTGCTTGACCGCGCCGACGGCATAGCTGCCCACGTCGGAGAGGCTGTCGCCGAACGACACCTGTGCGCTGTATTTGACTTTGAGGGTCTGGTCGCCGGGCGAGCTGCCGTTACCGCCGCAGGCGGCGAGGCCGGCAGCCAGCAGCAAGGCCAGGGCAAGTTTAGTAGGACGCATGAGGTCTCCTGAAATAAGTCGAGTTCGGTGAAACGAACGGGCGTGCTATTCGTAGCTGCCTAATATGCCAGCGTTCGAAGTGCTTGTATAGAAAAACAGCTTGTTACTTTGTCAGTTCGGTGCAACAGCCGGTTCAGACCGGGCTGGCACGATTGACCAGGCCATGCACGATGCCGCTCGAACCATGGGCGGCGCGGCGCAGGCGGTCGTTGACGCCCATCCAGCCGGGGCCCTGCGGCGGCTCTTCGACCAGGATCAGGTCGGCGCCGCTGCCATCCATGGTGCGCAGCGCCGCGTACAGCGCGTGGGCGAAGGCATCGGGATCGAGCGGCAGGCGCAGCGAGGCGTGCGCCGGCGGCAGTTCGGAATAATGGATGAGTGCTATCTTGCGGCGGCTACTGTGCAGCAGCGCCAGGGTCTGGCGCAACTGGGCGGAATCGAGCATGGCCACCGGGGTGTGCGGCGCATAGTGCGATTCCAAGGTGCCGGAGGCGCGCGGGGCGGCGGCGTCGGGCGCGGCCGGGACCATGTCGATCACCGCGGCAATTGCATCAAGGCTGATCCGTCCGGGACGCAGCAGCACCGGGCCATGCGTGGCCAGGCGCGACAGGTCGACGATGGTCGACTCGATGCCGACCTGGCTCTGGCCGCCGTCGAGCACCATGGCGACCGTGCCGTCATGGCCGAACTCGTCGCGCACATGCTGCGCGGTGGTGGGGCTGACGTGGCCGAACTTGTTGGCCGAGGGCGCGGCGATACCACCCTTGCCCGCCTTGAAGGATTGCAGCAACGCGATTGCCACCGGATGGGACGGGCAGCGCAGGCCGACCGTGTCCTGCCCGCCCGATACGGCGTCGGGAATATTGGCGGCACGTTTGAGGATCAAGGTCAGCGGACCGGGCCAGAAGGCATCGGCCAGCTGGCGCGCCTGCGGCGGCACCTCGCTGGACCAGTAGTCCAGGTCGGCATCGGGCGCCAGGTGGACGATGACCGGATGGTCTTGCGGCCGGCCTTTGGCGGCGTAGATGCGCGCCACCGCCTCGGGATTCTCGGCATCGGCGCCCAGGCCGTAGACGGTCTCGGTCGGGAAAGCCACCAGCTTGCCGGCCGCTAACAGCGCGGCGGCGGCATCGATCTCGTTCAAGGCGCGATTCCCAGGATGGCGCAGGCGGCCTCCAGCTGGCGCTGGGCTTGCTCGAGGGTCGGCGCGATG
Organism: uncultured Oxalobacteraceae bacterium; assembly: GCA_946479255.1. Next base: position 1,333 of record CAMLFK010000154.1, on the reverse strand, counting down.
AAGGTCACGTGGCCCATTTTGCGGGCGCGGCGCGGATCGTCCTTGCCATACAGATGCAGGCAAGCGCCCGGCAGGGCGAGCACTTGGTCCCAGGCCGGTTCGCGCGCCATGTCACTGTCGCCGTCGAACCAGACATCGCCCAGGATATTGAGCATGACGGCCGGCGAATGCTGGCGCACATCGCCCAGCGGCAAAGAGGCCATGGCGCGGACCTGCTGCGCGAATTGGCTGGTGACACAGGCGTCGATGGTGTAGTGCCCGCTGTTATGCGGGCGCGGCGCCATTTCATTGACCACCAGCGAGCCATCGGCGAGCACGAAAAATTCGATGCACAGCACGCCCACATAGCCGAGTTCGGCAACGATGGCGCGCGCCGCGTTCTGGGCACGCACGGCGCACTCGGGCTCGACGTTGGGTCCCGGCACGGTGGTGGTGAACAGGATGCCGTCGCGGTGCACGTTCTCGGCGATCGGATAGACCACCGATTCGCCGTCCGCGCCGCGCGCCGTCAACACCGACACTTCGTAGGCCAGCGGCAGCATTTTTTCCAGCAAACAGGTGACCTGGTCCATGGAGTCGAAGGCAGCGCGCACGTCCTCGCGCGACCGCACACGAACCTGGCCCTTGCCGTCGTAACCCATGCGCACGGTCTTGAGGATGCCCGGCAGCAGCTCATCATCGATGGCGTCGATATCGGCGTTGGAGGCGATTACCTTGTGCGGCGCCGGCAGCACGCCGGACTTGGGCGCGCAGTCGACAAAGAAGCGTTTTTCGGCGATGCGGTCCTGGGCCACGGATACCCCGTGGGCGCCAGGGGCAACGAACACACTCTTCGCCAGGCGCTCCAGGCTGTGGGCCGGGACGTTTTCAAATTCGGTGGTGACGGCGGCGCATTGCGCGGCCAGCGCATCCAGGCCCGCGGCATCGTCGTAGCCGGCATTGACGAGGCGCTGGGCAACTTGCCCGGCCGGACAATCGTCCGACGGTTCCAGCACCGCCACTTGGTAGCCCATGCTTTGAGCGGCCTGGGCGAACATGCGGCCGAGCTGGCCGCCGCCCATCACGCCCAGCCAGGCGGACGGGTTGGCGGATGGCAATGTCACTGCAGGAACAACTGACTTCGGATTACTCATCTTTAAAACTTAATCAAGCGGCAGGATCATGGCCTTGGCGGCGGCGGTTTGCTGAGTGCGGAACTCTTCCAGCTTGGCGGCCAGCGCATCGTCGGTGCCGGCCAGGATGGCCACCGCGGTCAGCGCGGCATTGGCGGCGCCCGCTTCGCCGATGGCGAAGGTCGACACCGGCACGCCCTTGGGCATCTGCACGATCGACA
>CAMLFK010000153.1 GCA_946479255.1 uncultured Oxalobacteraceae bacterium | reverse complement strand
TGCGCCAGATGGACCCGGTCCTTCACCTGGATGGTGAAGCGCAACTGGGTCATGACGTGTTCGCGGTCCTCGTCCATGCCCACATAGGTGATGTTGGCATCGGACTCGCCGATCTCGGCGGCCACGCGGGCCAGGATGCCTTTTTCATTGGTGATCAACAGGCGGATGCGGCAGTCGAAGCGGCGGTTCAGTTCCGAACCCCATTGCACGGCGATCCAGCGGTCCGGTTCCTTGTTGCGCAGGCGCTTGGCGCTCATGCAGTCGTGCGTGTGGACGATCAGGCCCTGGTCGCGGCGCAGCTGGCCGGTGATCTGGTCGCCCGGAATCGGCAGGCAGCACGGCGCCAGCTGCACCGAGACGCCTTCGCTGCCGTAGATGGTGACCGGATCGAGCTCGCTGGAAGCGGGCAGGTGCTGCGAGGGCAGGCTGGCCAGGTCGTCGTCGATCAGGCCAAAAATGTGGCGCGCCACCAGCGCGGCCATGCGCTTGCCCACGCCGATGTCGGCGTACAGCTCGTCCATCGACTTGGCCGACGATTCGCCCAGCAGCTTTTCGACCGCGGCAGGCGGCAGATCGGGCTTGATGTTGAGCGACATGAGCGCTTGCGACAGCAGCTCGCGGCCCAGCTCGACCGATTCGTTCAGGTTAATGGTGCGCAGGTGGTGGCGGATCGCTGAACGAGCCTTGCCGGTGCGGACGAAACTGAGCCAGGTCGGGCTCGGGCGCGAATCCGGATCGGTGACGATCTCGACGATGTCGCCGTTGCGCAGCTCGGTGCGCAGGGCGCAGGGCTCGTTGTTGATCTTGACCGACACCGTATGGTCGCCGATGCCGGTGTGGATCGTGTAGGCGAAGTCGAGCGCGGTGGCGCCGCGCGGCAGCGCGATGATCTTGGACTTGGGCGTGAACACGTAGACCGAATCGGGGAACAGGTCGACCTTGACGTGTTCGAGGAATTCGGCCGAGTCGCCGGTCTGCTGCTGGATGTCGAGCAGGGACTGCAGCCAGGCGTGGGTCTTTTGCTGCAGGTCCGACATATTCGCTTCGCCGGTCTTGTACAGCCAGTGCGCGGCCACGCCGGATTCGGCGGTGCGGTGCATCTCTTGCGTGCGGATCTGGAACTCGACCGGCGTGCCGTAGGGGCCGATCAGGGTGGTGTGCAGCGACTGGTAGCCATTGAGCTTGCGGATGGCGATGTAGTCCTTGAACTTGCCCGGCATGGGCTTGTACAGGCTGTGCAGGGTGCCGAGCGCGATATAGCAGTCGGCGAAACTGTCGACCACCACGCGAAAGCCATACACGTCCAGCACCTGGGAAAACGACAGCCGCTTGCTGCGCATCTTCTTGTAGATGCCGTACAGGGTTTTTTCGCGCCCGTAGACTTCGGCGTTCAGCTCGGCCATCGCCAGGGTGTTCTTGACCGACTCCAGGATCTTCTTGACCACTTCGCGGCGGTTGCCGCGCGCCGACTTGACCGCCTTGGACAGGGTGCGGTAGCGCACCGGGTACAGGTGCGAAAAGGACAGGTCCTGCAGCTCGCGGTAGATATTGTTCAGGCCGAGCCGGTGGGCGATCGGCACATACACTTCCATGGTCTCGGCGGCGATGCGGCGCTTCTTGGCCGGCGTCATATGCTCGAGGGTGCGCATATTGTGCAGGCGGTCGGCCAGCTTGATCAGGATGACGCGCACGTCCGAGGCCATGGCCAGCAGCATCTTGCGGAAGTTTTCCGCCTGGGCTTCGATCTGGCTCTGGAACTCGATTTTTTCCAGCTTGGACAGGCCGTCGACGAGGTTGGCGACGTGGGCGCCGAAGCGTTCGATCAGCTCATCCTTCTTGACGTCCTGGTCTTCCATCACGTCGTGCAGCAGCGCGGCCTGGATGGCCTGGACGTCGAGCTTCCAGTCGGCACAGATTTCGGCGACGGCGATCGGATGGGAGATATACGGTTCGCCCGACTTGCGGACTTGTCCAAGGTGCATCTCGTCGGAAAAACGATATGCTTCTTTGACCTTTTTGAGCTCGGACGGGTTGAGGTACTCCGCCAGTTTGGCGGTCAGCTGGCTGACCGAAGCCACGCCGGGCGCGATGGCCGGCGGAGCAGGGTCAGGCGCCTTACCGCCCGTGCGCGTGTTGCGCGGCTTGGTGGTGCCTGCGTGTGGACTATCCGGTGTTGTCAGGGTCATACGCGAAGTCAATCAGCCGCTGTGTGATGAAAGAATAGCAGATTGGCCGGTCGACACGGAAGCCAGCACGCTGTGCGCGAACACAACAACAATTACATTGGCACCTTTTTCAGCATTTCCAGACCAACTTTGCCGGCGGCGATTTCGCGCAGGGCAACGACGGTCGGCTTGTCCTTGGCTTCGACCTTAGGAGTGTGGCCTTGCAGCAACTGGCGGGCGCGGTAGGTCGCGGCCAGGGTCAGTTGAAAGCGGTTAGGAATGTTTTTGAGACAATCTTCAATGGTAATGCGGGCCATGATTACTCCATATATTGACAGGGGTGTCGTGTCACGATTGTTGCGCGTGGATACCCAATTGGGCAAATAGCGAGGCGTTACGCGCAGCTTGCTGGGCAAAACGGCTGCGTGTCGCTCTGACAATCGCGCTCATCTCGGACAAGGCGACGTTGAACTCTTCATTGATAATAGCATACTCGAACTCCGGAGCGTGAGCGATCTCGCCTCCGGCGGCCAGCAGGCGGCGCGTAATAACGTGCGGTTCGTCCTGGCCGCGCTTCTTCAGGCGCTCTTCCAGGGCGTCGATCGAGGGCGGCAAAATGAAGATGCCGGCCGCCTGCGGAAATTGCTTGCGCACCTGGCGCGCGCCTTGCCAGTCGATCTCGAGCAGGATGTCGGTGCCGAGCTTCATCTGCTCTTCGACCAGGAGGCGCGAGGTGCCGTAGTAATTGCCGTGCACTTCGGCCCATTCGAGGAACTCGCCGGCCTCGGCGCGGGCGACGAAGTCCTCGGCGGTGGTGAAATAGTATTCGCGGCCGTTCTGCTCACCCGGGCGCGGTGCGCGGGTGGTGGTGGAGATCGACAGCTTGATGCCCGGTTCCAGCGCCAGCAGGGCGTTGACCAGGGTGGATTTGCCGGCGCCGGAAGGCGCGGCGACAACGAACAGGCTGCCAGAAAATCCGGTGTTGGGTGACATGGTGATGGTTCCTGTTATCTCGTCATCCCCGCGAAGGCGGAAACGCATGCGTTTCCCCCATAGCACATATGCTAGATCGAAAGCGCTATGCGTTCCCGCCTGCGCGGGAATGACAGGGTGGTAGTGGTGTTTATTACTCCAGATTCTGCACCTGCTCGCGCATCTGTTCAATCAGCAGCTTGAGTTCCATCGACGCGTCGGCCAGCTCTTTCACTGAGGCTTTGGCGCCCAGGGTGTTGGCTTCGCGGTTGAGCTCCTGCATCATGAAGTCGAGGCGCTTGCCGACCTGGCCGCCTTTTTTGAGGATATGGCGGGTCTCGGTCAGGTGCGCGGACAGGCGCGACAGCTCTTCGGAGACGTCGATGCGGATGCCATATAAAGTCACTTCCTGGCGGATGCGCTCGAAGGCTTCCTGGCGCGTCAGGGTCGATGGGGTGCCGCTGCCGGCCAGGCCGAGCGCTTCCTGCATGCGTTCGACCGCCTTCTGCTGGAACTGCGCGATCACCTGCGGAATGAGCGGCGTGATGCGCTTGACGATCAGGTCCATCGCATCGATGCGCGCCACCAGCATGGCTTCGAGCGCCGCGCCTTCGCGCTTGCGGCTGTCGACAAAAGCCGCCACGGTCTTGGCGGTGAGGGCGGCCACGTCGGCTTGCAGCGACTCCTGGCCGACCTGGGCTTCTTCGATCACGCCGGGCCAGCGCAGCAGCTCGGCGACCGTCATCAGGGGCGCGGAGACAAAATGTTTGGTGACTTCGGTCTGCAGGCGGGCGAGGTCGGCCAGCATGGAGGCATTCAGGGCTTGCGAGCCGCCGGCGACTTTGCGCCCGAAACTCAGGCGCGCTTCGACTTTGCCGCGGGTGATGGCGCCCATGATGGCGCTGCGTAGTTCGGGTTCCAATGCGCGCAGTTCGTCATTGATGCGAAACTGCAGATCGAGAAAGCGCGAGTTGACGCTTTTGATCTCGATGGTGAGGGTGCCCGCCGCACTTTCGCTGGTGGCCACCGCGTAACCTGTCATGCTTGAAATGCTCAATGGAGTCCCCGGTTTTTATCTTTTCTTTACAAAGCACTGATTTATCCACACAATCGCCGTGTTAAGCAAGGAACCCTCATGGCTGCACAAAACAACGCTCCCTTGCCCGATGGGCTGGAAATTGCCGGATATCGCATTGTAAAGAAAATTGCGTCCGGCGGGTTCAGTATCGTATATCTCGCCTATGACGACGAGGGTAATGCGGTGGCCATCAAGGAATACCTGCCAAGCGCGCTGGCGCTGCGCCAGCCGGGTGAATTGATCCCGGCGATTGCCAAGTCTAATTTGCCTGTTTTTCGGATCGGACTCAAGTGCTTTTTTGAGGAAGGGCGGGCGCTGGCGCTGATCTCCCATCCAAACGTGGTGCGGGTGCTGAACTTTTTCCGCGCCAACGAAACCGTATATATGGTGATGGCTTATGAATCCGGCCACTCTTTACAAGAACATATCGCGCGCCTGAATGCCAAGGGCAGTAAACTGGGCGAGGTGTTTATACGCCAGGTGTTTATCGGCGTGTGCGGCGGATTGCGTGAAGTGCATGCCAATAAGCTGCTGCACCTGGACCTGAAACCGGCGAATATCTATTTGCGCACCGACGGCACGCCGATCGTGCTCGATTTCGGCGCCGCGCGCCAGACCATCAACGCCGACGTGCCCAAGCTCACGCCCATGTACACCCCCGGCTTCGCCCCGTCCGAGCTGTACAGCAAAACCTCGCCGCTGGGCCCATGGTCGGATATTTACAGCATCGGCGCCTCGATGTTCGCCTGCATGGCTGGCTCGCCGCCGCAGCCGGCCGACCAGCGCAAGACCGAGGACAAGATGGGCGGCTACTTCGAGCGCCTGCAAGGCAGCTATTCGCCGCAGCTGATCGCCATGGTACAAAGCTGCCTGGAGCTCGATCCGCTGGCGCGCCCGCAAAGCCTGTTCTCGGTGCAGAAGGAACTGCAAGCGGTGCCGGCACCAAGCACGCCGGCCGGCACCTTCGACAAACTGGGCGGGCAGCTGCGCGGCCTGGTCGACAAGCTCGGCGGGTTCGGGCGTAACAAGGCCAATAAGCCGGATACGCACGGCTGACAGGAGACGCATCATGCAATTTTCCGTGTACCAGGAGAGCCAGCTCGGCGGACGCAAGGTCAACCAGGACCGCATGGGCTACAGCTTCACCCGCGACGCGCTGCTGCTGGTGCTGGCCGACGGCATGGGAGGCCACCTGCGCGGCGAGCTGGCCGCCACCATCATGATGCAGACCATGTCGACCATGTTCCAGCAGCAGGCCACGCCCTACGTGAAGAAGCCCGAGCGTTTCCTGGAAGACGCCTTCCACGCCGCGCACCACGAGATCCACCGTTACCGCGCCGCCAACAACCTGCCGGAGACGCCGCGCACCACCGTGGTCGCTTGCCTCATCCAGCACAACACGGCGATCTGGGCCCACTGCGGCGATTCGCGCCTGTACTGGCTGCGCCACGGCCAGGTACTGGGGCGCACGCGCGACCATTCGCACATCGAACACCTGATCGACAAAGGGCTGGCGAGCCCCGCCGAACGGCTGACCCACCCGGACCGCAACAAGCTGTATAACTGCGTGGGCGCATCCTCCATGCCGCGGGTTGAAGTATCGCGCCAGGCCAGCCTGCAAAGCGGCGACATCATCATGCTGTGCTCGGACGGGCTGTGGGCCATGCTGCCGGACGAGGAAATCGCCCTCCGCCTGTCCAGCCAGACCATCGTGCGCGCGGTCCCGGAAATGATCGCCAGCGCCACCGCGCTGGCCGGGGACAAGAGCGACAACACGACCGCGCTGGCGATCATGTGGCAGGGCAGCGCCGATGCTTCCGGCGCGGTCACCGTGACGGCCGACATGGCGAGCATGATCTCGACCATGATGTTGCCCGATAATCTGGTCAGCACAAGCATCCAGAGCGCGCCCGAGCCGGCGCCGGCGGACGTCGACGCCTTCGACGAGGACGAGATTGAAAAAGCCATTGCCGAGATTCGCGGTGCCATCGAAAAGTCTTCGCAAATCCTCAAATAGTTTATTTCATTTATACTGGTTTTTGACATTTTATTTCAAGGCTTACCATGACATTTGAACAGCGCCCGAGCGGGCGCGCGGTCGACCAGCTGCGCGGTATCCGCCTGACCCGTCAATTCACCAGGCACGCCGAAGGATCGGTGCTGATCGAATGCGGCGACACCCAGGTGATCTGCACCGCCAGCATCGAAGAAAAAGTGCCCGGCTTTTTGAAGGGCAAAGGGCAGGGCTGGCTGACCGCCGAATACGGCATGCTGCCGCGCTCGACCCACACCCGCATGGACCGCGAGGCGGCCCGCGGCAAGCAGTCCGGCCGCACCCAGGAAATCCAGCGCCTGATCGGCCGTTCGCTGCGCGCGGCGTTCGACCTGCAGGCCTTCGGCGAGCGCACCCTGCACCTTGATTGCGATGTGATCCAGGCCGACGGCGGCACCCGCACCGCGGCCATCACCGGCGCCATGGTGGCGGCCTACGACGCCTTTGCCCAGCTGGCCTCGCGCGGCCTGATCGACGCGATTCCGGTGCGCCATTTCGTCGCGGCGGTGTCGGTGGGCGTGTACCAGGGCATGCCGGTGCTCGACCTCGATTACCTGGAAGATTCAGGCTGCGATACCGACATGAACGTGGTGATGACCGACACCGGCCATTTCATTGAAGTGCAGGGCACGGCCGAAGGCGTGGCTTTCGACCGGGCCGGCATGAATCGTTTGCTGGACCTGGCGCAGGCCGGTATCACCGACCTGATCCGCATGCAGAAGAAGGCACTGAATTTGCCGGCGTAAGCTCAATTACTCGCGCTGACAGATCTTGTCGCAACCCGCCCTGCAACCGGCTGGATCGCTGGCGGCGTCGCAGTTCTTCAGGCATTCTTTGCACTCGCGGTTGAAGCCGCCCAGCGATTCGGGCAGCTTGCTGCGGGTCCAGGTGCAACCGTGCAGGCACGTCACCAGTGCCAAGATTGAAACGGAAGCGAAAACAGATGTGATGCGATGCATGGAATGATCCTCCGGGGTTGGTCAAATCAGCTGAGTAGTGATAAGACTGCACGGCTCTGTCCGGGTTCTGCAAAGGGCTGAGTTCCCCTTCCTGCCTTGAGTAATCTCATCTGTAACCTACGCTATACTTTCCAGGCATAAAGAATACGCGCCTGCGCGCAATATTACGAAGAGGATGGAGATGGCTGCAAAGAATATTCGCAAGATCGTGATCGTCGGTGGCGGTACCGCCGGCTGGATGAGCGCCGCGCCGCTGGCGCAACGCCTTGGCAAGCAGTGCGAGATCGTGCTGGTCGAGTCGCCCGAGATCGGCACCATCGGCGTGGGCGAGGCCACCCTGCCGACCATCCGCTTCTATAACAGCGCGCTGGGGATCGACGGCATCGACTTCATCAAGAAGACCCAGGCTACTTTCAAGCTGGGCATCGAATTCAAGGACTGGGGCAAGCTGGGCCACCGTTTCTTCCACGGCTTCGGCGACTTCGGCCCGGACATCGAGAACCGCGCGCCGCACATGCACTGGCTGCGCCTGTCGCGCCTGGCGCAGAACATGCCGCCGCTGGAAGACTGGTCGATGTCCAGCGTCATGGCGCGCAAGATGCGCTTTACGCCGCCGTCGGGCGAGCAGGCCTCGGCAGCCAACGCCTATTCCTTCGGCTTTCATTTCGACGCCGGCCTGTATGCCGCCTACCTGCGCGAGTACGCGATCGCGCGCGGCGTGCAGCGCGTCGAAGGCATGATCACCGAAGTCGAGCAGCGCCCGGAGGATGGGTTCATCACCGCGCTCAAATTGCGCGACGGCCGCCGCATCGAAGGTGATTTGTTCATCGACTGCTCGGGCTTTCGCGGCCTGCTCATCGAAGGCACGCTCAAGGCCGGCTATGACGACTGGAGCGATCTGCTGCCATGTAACAGCGCGCTGGCGGTCCCCTGCGCCAAGGTCGACAAGCTCACGCCGTTCACCACCTCGACCGCCAAGAGCGCCGGCTGGCAGTGGCGCATCCCGCTGCAGCACCGTACCGGCAATGGCCACGTGTACAGCAACGCCTTCACCACCGACGACGAGGCGGCGCGCGTGCTGCTGGCCGGCCTCGATGGCAAGGCGCTGGACGAGCCGCGCCAGCTGCGTTTTACGACCGGGCGGCGGCGCCTGCAGTGGTCCAAGAACTGCGTGGCCGTGGGCCTGGCCAGCGGTTTCGTGGAGCCGCTCGAATCGACCAGCATCAGCCTGATCGAAACCGCGGTCGGCAAGCTGATCGAATATTTCCCCGACATGGACTTCCGTCCCGAGCTGGCGTACGAGTTCAACCGCCACATGTCCAAGAGCTACGAGTCGGTGCGTGACTTCATCATCATGCATTACAAGCTGACCGGGCGTACCGACAGCGACTTCTGGCGCCACTGCGCCAATATGGCGATTCCGGACAGCCTGATGCATCAGATCGAGATGTTCCGCACGACCGGCCGGGTGGTCCTGTATGACAGGGACGGCTTTAATGTGTCGTCGCACGTGGCGATCCTGATGGGGCTGGGCGTGATCCCGGAAACCTACGACCCTTTCGTCGACATGATCGACATCGAGCCCTTGCACAAGCATTTTTCGAACGTGCGCGCGGCCATCGCCCAGACCTCCAACGCCATGCCCGACCATACCGACTTCGTCACCCAGAACGTGCGGGCCGACCCGGTGCCGGGGCTGGCGGTGTAGGGCGCGCCGGCGGACGGGGCCCTCGTATCAAGGTAAAATACGCCCTTCGTCCGCCAGTTTTCGAGCCCTATAACTCATGACCCAACGTCTCATCCTCGCCTCCAACAACGCCGGCAAACTCAGGGAATTTTCCGAGATCCTGTCACCACTGGGATTCACCCTGCACCCGCAGGGCGAATTCGACGTGCCGGAAGCCGATGAACCGCACGCCACCTTTGTCGAGAACGCGCTGGAAAAAGCGCGCCACGCCGCGCGCCTGACCGGCCTGCCGGCGCTGGCCGACGATTCCGGCGTGTGCGTCAACGCGCTCGGCGGTGCGCCCGGCGTGTATTCGGCGCGCTACGCGGGCGATCCGAAATCGGACGAACGCAATAACGCCAAGCTGATCGAGGACCTGCGGGCGCATACCGACAAGTCGGCTTATTACTACTGCGTGCTGGTCTACGTGCGCCACGCCGCCGACCCCCAGCCAGTGATCGCCGACGCCCGCTGGAGCGGCGAGATCATCGACACCCCGCGCGGCGCCAACGGCTTCGGCTACGATCCCTACTTTTTTATTCCGTCGCTGGACAAGTGCGCGGCCGAGCTGTCGCCGCAGGAAAAGAACGCGCTGTCGCACCGCGGCCAGGCGCTGCGGGCACTGGTTGAAAAACTGCGATGATCCCGACGATGATCCCAATTCAAGTCGTCACCGGGCAGGAGGCACCGGCAGCACGTTCGCCCGCCGCCAGCGCCCTGCAGTACCTGCGGCCGGGTGCGCTGAACCTGTCGGCGCTGCCCCCGCTGTCGCTGTACATCCACTTTCCGTGGTGCGTGCGCAAGTGCCCCTACTGCGACTTCAACTCGCACGAAGTGCGCGGCGAGATGCCGGAAACCGAATACCTGGACGCGCTGCGGCTCGACCTGGAGCAGTCGCTGCCGCTGATCTGGGGCCGCAAGATCTACACCGTGTTCATCGGCGGCGGCACGCCCAGCCTGATGTCGGCCAAGGGGCTGGACCGCCTGATGAGCGACCTGCGCACCTTGCTGCCGCTGGATATGGATGCCGAGATCACCATGGAAGCCAATCCCGGCACCTTCGAAGTTGAGAAGTTCAGGTCCTACCGCGAAAGCGGCATCAACCGCCTGTCGATCGGCATCCAGAGTTTCGACCCCAGCCATTTGAAGGCGCTGGGGCGGATTCACGACGGCGACGAGGCGCGCCGCGCGGTGGAGATTGCGCGTGCGAACTTCGACAACTTCAACCTGGACCTGATGTATGCGCTGCCGGGGCAAACGCTTGAACAGGCACGCCAGGACCTGGCCACCGCGCTGTCGTTCGCGCCGCCGCACCTGTCGCTGTACCACCTGACGATGGAGCCGAACACGCTGTTCGCCAAGCATCCGCCGGCCTTGCCGGACGACGATGAAAGCGCCGACATGCAGGACATGATCGCCGGCGCGATGGCTGCGGCTGGCTATCAGCATTACGAAGTGTCGGCGTATGCGCAGCCGGGCCACCGGGCGCGCCACAACCTCAATTACTGGGAGTTCGGCGATTACCTCGGCATCGGCGCCGGGGCGCATTCGAAGATCTCGTTCCCGCATCGCGTGCTGCGGCAGGCGCGCTTCAAGCAGCCGAAGGCCTTCATGGAAGCGGCGCGGGCCGGCAACCCGGTGCAGGAAGAGCGCGAGCTGGCACGTGACGATATGGGCTTCGAGTTCATGCTCAACACCTTGCGGCTGACCGAAGGCTTCGACCCGAACTTGTTCGGCGAGCGCACCGGCCTGTCCATCAACGCCATCGACAAGACGCTCAACGAGGCGGAGGCGAAGGGCTTGCTGTACCGCGATCACAAGCTGATCCGGCCGACCGAATTGGGCCGGCGCTTCCTGAACGACTTGCAGGAGATGTTCTTAGTCGTCTGATCCGTCGTGGACTCGTCACCCTTGCGTGCGAGCGCCGACATTGGCGTTGGTCCACCCACCACCGAGCACCCGATACAAAGCCACCTGGTTTTGCAAGCGCTGCAGATTGGCCTGGATCGCCGCCTGCTGCGCCGCGAACAGCGAACGCTGCGCATCGAGCAGATCGAGGTAGCTGGCCGCACCGCTGCGGTAGCGCAGGTCCGACAGGTTGAAGCGTTCGTTTTCCGACTCGGCCACCGCGCGCTGCGCCCGCAGCTGCTCGCTGAAGGTCGCCTGTCCGGCCAGCGCATCGGCCACTTCGCGGAAGGCCGACTGGATGGTGCGCTCGTACTGCGCCACCGCGATATCGCGCCCGGCCTTGGCCGCGCCCAGGTTGGCACGGTTGCGGCCATAATCAAAAATCGGCAGCAACGCCTGCGGCGCAAAGGTCCAGCCGAAGGAACCGCTCTTGAACAAGCCGCTCAGCTCCGAACTGGCGCTGCCGGCCGAACCGGTCAGCGTGATGCGCGGGAAGAAGGCCGCGCGCGCGGCGCCGATGTTGGCGTTGGCGGCGATCAGCTGCTGCTCGCTGGCGCGGATGTC
>CAMLFK010000152.1 GCA_946479255.1 uncultured Oxalobacteraceae bacterium | reverse complement strand
CCTGGCCAGCTTGTAGTACCCGGAGGACAGCAAGCTTAACAAGCGGCTCGAGCGCACGCTGATGCATCTACGCGACGAGGCCAGCAACTGCTCGACATCAAAAAAAAGCCGGCTTCTCTTACGAAGCCGGCTTTACGGTAGAAATTTTACGACGCTTTTGTTCGGCTAGTTGAACCGATCAAAGAAGGTCTTGGACTCCTTCGGCGAAAAATCTGGGTACCAGTGGCCGCCGGTCTCCGTGCCGCACCAAACCACGGGCTTGTCGCTGTCGCAGCCCTGGTATTCTACGCAGCCGTTACTACCCAGTGGCCGTGTGGTGGCACTACAGCTATTGCGCGCAAGGAAAGTAGCGCGCGCCGCCTCACCCGCTGAGTAAGGCACCGTGGTATCGTCTTTTGCATGAATGAACAGGGCCGCCACCTTGTGGGAAGAATTGGCACAGCCGCTCCAGAGCGAACCGGCCATGGGCACGATCGCGCGCACCACGTCGCCCATCTGGCACCCGATGGCGTTGGACATCATGCCACCAAAGCTGAAGCCAGTAGCAAAGACCCGCCGATTGTCAGTGCAAGTGCCCTGCTGTACCTCGCTGATCATGGCGCGCAAGAAGCGGATGTCGCGGTCGCCAGGGTTGGCCCAACCCGCATCCAGGCCCTGCGGGGCAAGAAAGATGGCATTGCCGCCGTACAAATTCCTCAGCCCGAAAAAGGCGTTCCAACCGTAGATCTCGGAGGCGCTCCCACCACGCCAGTGCAGCCCGATGATCACGGGATAGGCCTTGTTGCGGTCGTAGTTGGCCGGCATCTCGATCCAGTAGCTGCGCTGGGTACTGTCGCTGGTGAGCGACTGCAGGCCGGTGGCAAACTTGGCCCCGCTGCCACAGCCCGCGGTGCTCGTAACCGGCGGTGTGACGGGAGTCGACGTAACCGGCGGTGTGACGGGAGTCGACGTAACCGGCGGTGTGACGGGAGTTGACGATGTTGATGTTGAAGGGCTACTGGCGCTTTTACCACCTCCGCAAGCAACGAGCGTGGTGAGAAGTAACGCAGCGCATACATGTCTCATATTTTTTCCTCAATTGACTATAATTATTCTTAATGCAGGGCAACAAAGGTTTAGAAAACCTTCCCCCGCCGCAGCGGCAGCGCTGCAATTTTGCGCGCCCACTCTCCACGCCGCCATTACGAAAATGCGTAAAGACCAAATGAAATCGCGCAATCGGCGGCGACCCTGGCGGGGCGGACGGTTTCCAACACAGCGTTGCAAGAGGTGCTTCTCACCTAAGCAGTCTGTCAGGTACGACGCGATTTCGCCTATACTGGAGGCGGACTTTGCAGAGTGGCTGACCACGGAAATCAAGGTTGCCGCGATCCCCGTATCGGCGTTTTACAGCGATGCGACAGAGTCCGGCATCGTACGGTTCTGCTTTGCCAAGAAGACGAAACCCTGCGCCTCGCGCCCCTGCGCGTGGCCAGTTTGTAACACCCGAGAGGACAGCAATCTTGGCCGAAGCACATCATCAGGAATCGATACTGCAGGCGCTCAATCAGCTCAACAAGCGGCTCGAGCGCACGCTGATGCATCTGCGCGACGAGGCCAGTGCCGATACCGAGCTGCGCGCCATTTCCTCCGAACTGATCGCCACGGTGCGGCGCGATCCCGACATTGCGCTGGGCGCCCTCTTCCTCAACCAGATCGCCGGACCGTACGCGGTGCGGCATTGCATCGAGACCGCGATCGTGGTGTCGCTGATTGGGCGCGCCATGGGCAAGTCCGATGGCGAGTTGCTGCTGGTGACGGCCGCCGCGCTGACCATGAACGTCGGCATGGTGCGCCAGGCCGATGTCTTCCAGAGCCGCGAGGGCGCACTGAGCAGCGAAGAACGCGCGCTGGTGCGGCGCCATCCGCGCGACAGCGTCGAGCTCTTGCGCTGGGCCGGTGTGACCGACGAGGAATGGCTCGATTATGTGCTCCTGCACCATGAGAACGACGACGGCAGCGGCTATCCGGAAGGCCGCATGGGCGACGAAATCGCCCAGAACGCCAAGCTGATCGGCCTGGCGGACCGCTATTGCGCATTTGTTTCAGCGCGCAATTACCGCCGTTCGCTGGTGCCGCCCGAAGCGCTTGCACGGCTTCGCGCCGAGCGCGCCATGCCGGTCGATCCAGCCGTGCTGGCCCATTTTGCGCGCGAGCTTGGGGCTTATCCGCCGGGCACGCTGGTGCGCCTGGCGAATGGCGAAACGGGTGTGGTGCTGTGGCGCGGGACGCCTGAGGTGCACGTGTGTTCCCTGCGTGACGCCGATGGCCGGATGCTCACGCCCGAGGTGCACCGCAATACCGACGTCGCTGAGCACGCAATTGAAGAAGCGCTGCACGAAGACCAGGCAAGGCTGCGCTTTACCATGAAGCAGGTGTGGGGTGAGTTGGCGAGCTTATAGTTTCGCCCCGCACGGAGGCAAGATCATTGCGCTAACTGATTCAGCTTGCGCTCGACAAAGTTTTGCAGCTGCGCCGATAAATTGCCACTAGCCTTGGCGCGCTTGAACGCCTCCGCGGCATCGGCATTGCGATGCTCGGCCATCAGAGAAATTCCCAGCCCCATCAGCCAGACACCGTTCTGCGGCGAGGTCCGCAGCGCGGCCATGTACTGCTCGGCCGCTTCGCCGTGACGGCCGGCGCGCTGCAAGGCACCGGCGAGGAAGGCGTGATAATCCGGCTTGCCCGCCGCTGCCGGCAAGCTGCGCATCAAGGTGTCGATGCCATTGCCTCCACGCTCAATCTGCAGCCGCGCCAGCAGCACGGCCATCGATGGCTGGCGCACATCGAGCGCCAACGCGGCCTGGAGGTGGCGCATTGCGTCGTCGTGGCGGCCGTTTTCGATCAGCAGGCCGACCAATGTCTGGCGCGCGCCCTCGTGGCGCGGGTCTGTGCGCAGCGTCTGTTCGAGCGATGCGATCGCTTCGGTAACCCGGCCTTCCGACATGCGTGCCAAGGCAACGCGATATTGATCGGCCGCCAGCGGCTTCGGCGGCGGCCGGATCTGCGCAAGCGGCTTGGCCGGTACCGCTGCCTTCTTGACAGCGGCCGCAGGAAGCACGCGCTTGGCCGGCGCCTTCTTCGCTACTTCCTGCTTCGGCTTGGCTGCCACCGGCTTGACCTTGACCTTTGCCGGTTTGACCTCAACCGGCGCAACCGGCTTGGCTGGCTCCGGTTCCGGTTTTACCTCTGCCACAGGGGCCGGCACATCCGGCACAACTGGCGCTGCCGGAATCACAGGCTTCGGTGCCGGCATGGGCTCTGCCGCCATCTTCACAGCAGGCGCAGGTGCTGCAGCGCGGTTCTGGAAAAACTTCAGTGCGGCATAGCCCCCGGCGCCCAGGGCCAGCGCACTGCACAGGCTGACCAGCAGCACCGGCAGCGGCAAGCGGCGCTCGGGGCGTGCCACGGGACGGATCTCGGCCGCCTGCGGGCCGGCGCCCTGCGTACCGCGGGCATCCAGGTCCTGCAGCATTTTATTAATCAGGCTCATCGGGCGACCGCCCATGCGAGGCCACCGGCGGCGGCCACCGCCACCGTCAGCCCAGCCGCCCACGGCCACACGCGGCGCTTGATTGACAAGGTGTCGCTGGCGGCAGCGTTCACGTGGCTGAGGGTAACTTGCTGCTTGCCCTGGCCGTAACTGAGCATCAGCGCCTTGTGCGCGAGAATATTCACCAGCCGCGGTATGCCGCCGCTGGCCGAATACAGGCGCCGGATCGCCGCGCGCGTAAACAGCCGCGAACCGGTGTAGCCGGCAATGCGCAGCCGGTGCGCCAGGTAATACTCCAGGTCGTCGCGCGTGAGCGGCCCGAGGTGATAGTGAAAGGTGATGCGCTGGGCCAGCTGGCGGATCGAGTCGAGCGCCAGATTGCGGTTCAATTCGGGCTGGCCAAACAGGACGATCTGCAGCAGCTTGCGCTTTTCCGTTTCCAGGTTGGTCAAAAGGCGCAGCGCTTCCAGGCTTTCGATCGGAATCGCCTGCGCTTCGTCCAGGCACAGCAGCACCTTCTTGTCCTCGGCGGCCAGTTCCATCAAGCGGTTCGTGATGGCTTTGAGCAGTTGATGCTGGTCGACGTCTTTCTCGAGCTTGATCTCCAGCTCATCCGACAGGGCCAACATCAAGGTGCGCGGCTCCAGGTAGGGATTGGGAATGTAGGCGGTAACGAAGTCGTCGCCCAGGGTCGACATGAACTTGCGGCACAACAGCGTCTTGCCGGTGCCGACTTCACCGGTGATCTTGATGAAGCCTTCGCCGTTGCGGGCGGCGATCAGCAGCGTGTTGAGCGCTTCCTGCGAATGCGGACTGGTGAAGAAATAGCTGGTATCGGGAGTGATCCCGAAGGGTGCTTCGCGCAGGCCGAAATGCGAGCTGTACATGATCAGCGCAGCTCCTGCGAACGCGGGTCCAGCTTGTCGATGCGCGACTTGGTGTCGAGCAAGTCCTGGTTCCAGGCATTGGCCCCTTCGACGATGGTCGGCTTGATCAGCACCACCAGCTCGCGCTTCTGGTTGTTATTGCTGCGGTTGCGGAACAAGTTGCCGAGGATGGGCAGCTTGCCCGCACCCGGCACCTGCGATCCGTCGGCCACCGAGGACTGGCGCATCAGGCCGCCGATGGCGACCACCCGGCCGTCCTGGCCGCGCACCACGCTGTCGATTTCCGAGGTGGACGAAGCGGCCAGCGGCAAATTGAGGTTGCCGGCACTGCCGAGGTTGATACCCTTGTTGATGGTGGTCACCGTGCTGACCGAGGGGTGCACGTGCAGCAGGATGTTGCCCTTATCATCCACCTGCGGCGTCACGTCCAGCACCACGCCGGAAAAGAAAGGCTGCAGGGTCACGGTCGGGCTGACCGTGGCACCGGCGGCGCTGCTATTGGTGGTGGTGGTCACGCCGGTCACGTAGAACTCGTCGGTGCCGATCTTGAGAATGGCCTTTTGATTGTTGAGCGTGGCGATGCGCGGGCTGGAGAGCACGTGCACCGTGCCCTGCGATTCCAGGAAAGAAATCAGCGCGGCGAAGTTACTGGTCTGGAAGGCCAGGCCGAACATCGAGCCGGCCGCGTTGGCCGCGTTCGACAGCAGGAAGCCGGTACTGGCCGACAAATTGCCACCGTCGGAAATGAGCGGCGGCTGGCCACCGGCGAAGGGCAGCGGCTGCAAGGTGGCGCCCGGCGACAGGAAACCGCCCGAGGCGCGGTTGTCGTGGCCGGTCTTGAAGGAGGCGAACGAGGCCCAGTTGATGCCGCTCTGGAAGCTGTCGTTGAGCTCGACTTCGAGGATCTTCGCTTCGAGAATCACCTGGCGGTCGACCGACAACTGGGTCGCCTTCAGGTACATGTCGACGCTGCGCAACTCGTCCGGCATGGCGCGGATCACCAGCACGCCAGATTGCGGGCTGATGACCACGCTGCGCCCGCCCTTTTCCGACGGGCCGACGATGGCTTCGAGCGCCGCCTTCAGTTCCAGCCAGAAGTCGCTGTCGGAATTGGTGGTGACGTTGGCGCTGTCCATTTGCTGCTGGTTGGCGCCACCGGCCGGGTTGGATGGATTGTTATTGTTGCTATTGTTGTTATTGCCACTGCCGTTCTGGCCGCTGTTCTGGCCGCCGCTGTTGCTCACGCCGGCATTGGCCACCGATGTGGAACTCACGCGCAGGTTCGACTGCCCTTTGCGCTTGCCGACCAGGTAGTTCACCTGGAACATGCGGGTTTGCATGGTCAGCGGCTTGATCGACACGCGCGTGCCGTCGATGCGGTACTCGTAACCGTACATTTCGCGCACCGCGTCCAGCGCTTCGGCCAGGGTCACGTCTTTCAGGTTGGCGCTGATGGTGCCGCTGACGTCCGGATGGATCAGCATGTTGTAGCGGGTACCGGCCACGATGGAATTGAAGAACTGGCGCGCCGGCACGTTGTTGAACGCCACATTGAAGCGTTCTTCCAGGGCCTGGTTTGCCTTGGGCAGGCGGCTGGCCAGCGAGGAGACCGGCGGCAACAGGGCATCGGCCACGGCCGCGTCGAGCGCGGGTGTGGCCGGCCTGGCCGGCGCCAGTTGCGCGCCGATGGCCTCGTAGGTGTCGCGCTTGGGCGTGGTATCGCAGCCGGCCAGCCCCAGCGCGGCTCCTGTCACACCCGCCACCACACCTGCCATCACCAGAAATTTATGCATGCTTTTCTTTATACCCACTCTAAACTTCTTATCGTGAAGGAACTGTCGGGAACAGCTTGAGCACCTGGCGCTTGTTGCCGGTCTTTAGCACCACTTCAGTCGGTGTCACCGAGGCTAGCACGGCGCCTTTATAGGTGTCGCCCAGACGCAAGGTCTGGCCGTCAATCACCGCAAGGTGGCGCCCGCCCTCATGCGGCGCGATCAGTATCGACTGCAGCTGTGGCAGCGCGGGCGCTTTCGGCCCGCTGTCCACCGCGCCGCCGCCAGTGCCGCGCAGCAGCGAGGCAGGCGGCCGGGTCGGATCCGGCAAACCCTGCGCGCCGACGCCGGACGCCGCGGCCATCATCACGGCAAGGCACAGGAGTTTCAAAGCTTCATCCATTTCTTGTCGAGGCTCAGCGTGTACACAGTCAAGCTCAGGCGCGAATTCGGATAGTCTTCAACGGTCAGCTCGGCCTTCCCCCAGATCAGCTTGGTTGACATCGATTCTAACGCGTCCATGTAGGTGATCATGTCCAGGTAGTTGCCGCGCACGGCCACTTCAACCCCATGGCGATACAGCAAGGGCGCCGCGGCCAGCGCCGGCGCTGCTTGTGGCTGAGCTCGCTGCCCCGGCTGAAGCTGCTGGAGCTGTTCCATCTGGCGAACGAGTTCGGGCGGCCTGCCGGCCACCGCCGGAGCCGCATCCGCGCTGCCGTTCATGGGGCTGACGGGAAGCGTCCTCAGGTCGACCAGGCGCAGCCGTCCATTGGCGCTCAGCATGGTCTCCAGCAATGGCGCAACTTGTTGCGGTGCCAGCAAACCGCTCTGCTGGGTGCGCAAGGATTCGCTCAGTGCCATCGCCTCGTTTTGAATCGAGGCCAGGCGGAGCCGGCTGACGGCGTCCGGGTCCACGGCGTAAGCCTGCACGACCGCCACGATCTCGGCGTCGATCCCGGCGATGTTGTTGTTCTGCTGGGTGATCTGGATCCGCAGCGCCTTTTCGCGCTTGAACAAGGGCGTCAATACCACCGAGTAGAACAGGAAGACCAGAACGCCGGCAACACCGGCAAACGTCATGACGCGCTCGCGCACGCTGAGGGCATCGATCTTGTCGCGCAAGACAATCAAGCGTTTCTTCATTGCGCTGCCTCCGGCTTGTCGGCCAGCTCGGACTGCAGGCTGAACTCGATATAAGGTGCCGGGACCGGCTTCTCATCCTTGCTCACTGCCTGGCTGATCTGCAAGCTGCCGAAGCTCTTGCCTTGCATAATCGGTTCGCGGGTCAGGCGGCCGATGTAGGCCGGCACCAGGGTCGGTTCCAGCGCCCTGCCCTGCAGACCGATCTGCTGACCGGCGCCTTGAATGGACACGCCGGTCAGCCACAGATCGCCCCGGCTCTGGCGTGCCAGTGCCTTGAAATACTCGGCATACCCTTTGGTATCGCCCAGTTCGCCGCCGCGCAGTACGCCTTCGACATCGCGCAGCGCGCGAACCTGGGCTTCTGCCTGGGCAATCTGTTGCTCGATATTGGCATTCTTGGTGCGCGCGGCGAACTCTACGGCCACCGCGGCCTGGCGCGCCTTGCGCTGCTTGAGCTGCTCCGCGCCGGCATCGGCCGCTTGCTGCAGACCAGACACCTTGTGCTGGCCATACAGCGCCAGCGCGCACAAGCCCAGCACCAGCACGCCCAGCGCGCGCGCCATCGTGACCGTGGTAAACACCGCCTTTTGCTTGAGCAAGGCGGGGTTGAAGAGGTTGATCTGCTTGCTCATGACACAGCCTGTTCACGGCGCAAGGCCATGCCGAGCGTCATGAAGAAGCGCTGCTGCACCGCTGGCGCCGCCAGTTCCGGCACGGCGGAGAGGTCGAGCACGCTGGCCAGGTCCAGGGTTTCGACCTTGGTGTAGAGGTTGCTCGACAGGTATTCGTCCAGGCCGCTCGCACCGGTGGGCGCCAGCACCAGCTTGGAGACGCTGATGAAACTGTACTGGCGCTCAAAGTGGTCTAGCGAGCGTTGCAGTTCGAGAGTGATCTTGTCGTAACAGGTGTTCTTGCGCTCGTGATCGGTATCGCGCAACTGTTCGACAGTCACATCGATACGGCGCGACAGATACAGCTCGCCCCGGTAGGTGACGGTCAGCAACCCGCCGTCGGCGCCGAAGGACAGCACGGCCACGCCGCGCCCTTCCGCTTCCAGCAGGGCCGAGATATTGCGTTGTGCCATTTCAGGGATATCGATGACGGTCAGGTTCAGGCCGGCATCGACAAACAGGTTCTGGCGCGCCTCGATCACGCTGTTGCGCGCCGCTACGACGAACACATTGTTGGCGCGGCCGCTGGCGGCCTTGTCGACGGCGATCTCGAGCACGTCGATGGTGGCCTGGTCGACCGGATAGTCGAGCATGTCCTTGAGGCGCCAGCGGATCGCGGTTTTCATTTCCTCGGCAGGCACGGTAGGCGCCTCGACCGACAGGAACTGGTACTCGCCGCCGCCGAGCAGGGTGGCGAACTGATACAGATTGGCATGCAGGTCCTTGCCGGCCTTGACCATCAGTTCGGCCGAGCGGGGCTCCTTGGCGGGCAGGTGGGTGGCCACCCGCACTTGCGGCAAGGCACCGTCAACCCACTTAACGCGGGCCGCGCATACCCCTTCGCCATCGAAGGCGATCGCCAGCGATCCCTTGGTCTTCTTCGGTTTCGAGAAAAATCTCATGCCCACGTTCTGTAAGATTAGCAACACATGAAGTTCACGCGCTAGCGGCTTGATTATATTCAAGTTTGATGGGGATTTCTTTAACTTTTTACCTAGAGCAATTGAAAGCGTGGGATTTGCGTCGCAGAACAATGCGCCACGGAAATATTCCGCCTGGGTGAAGAAGATATTGGCTTGGGGCACATGCTAGAATCGGCGCTCCGGGATGAGTTTGGAAGGCTGTTGTGATGGTCACTTTGGGGCGCATAGGGTCTTGGCTGGTGGCTTGCATGCTTCTTGCCTGCACCGGCTTCGCCCATGCCGACACGTATGTCTATGATGGACGCGCGCAGCCCGATTGCACCTTCAGTGCCCCGGTCTATACCTGCTCGACGCTTGCGCTGGCGGATAAAAAGGATAGCATCGAGATCGCCAGCGGCATCCAGGTCAAGCTGTCCGAAGCTGCCGTTTTTGACCACAACCAGGGCTTGAAGATGAGCGGCACCGCGCTCCTCACCAGTTCCCGCGATATCGACATCAGCAATATCAAGTCCAAGTCACTCGATCTGACCGGCGGTTCGATTGTCAGTGAGCGCACCATTTACATGGGTTCCCAGAAGCACGACATCACGGCAAACTTCAAGGCAGCCCAACTGGTGCTCGGAAGCGGGTCGCACGGCAGCATCACCGGCACCCTGGAGGCCACGGGCAACATCACCATCGGCGAGCACATGACCGTCATCGGCAATATTACCGGGGCTGTGGTCGCCGCCAGTTCACACGTGACGATCCAGGGATCGGTGAGCGCGAGCACCTCGTTTTCGCTGGGATCGCAGGCCGCCATGACAGGCAACCTCGATTCGCCCGACGTCAAGCTGCTCGGATCCAATGTGGTCTTGACCGGCAACGTCACCTCCACCGGCAGCGTGCTCCTCGCGTCCGGCAACCAGATCACCGGCAATGTAACGGCCGACACGCTGACCCTGGAAGCATCGAATGCCTACGTCGGCGGCACCGCTACCGTGCGGCTGGCAACGCTCGGCTCGGCGGGGCGCGTGGCAAAGAAGATCTACTGCACCGGCGGCACCACGGCGGGTGGCTGCGACTGCGTGATCAACAACAGCGGCTACGCCGTCAACTCCGCCAACGGCCCTTCTTGTGCGGCGGTGGCGGGTGCAGGCGCCGATCATATCCGCGTCAGCCATCCCACCACCGCCTCCACCTGCATGCCGCAAACCGTGACCCTGACGGCCTGCGCCAATGCCAGCTGCAGCAGCCTGTACACGGGCGGGGTCACTGTGGCGCTCAATCCCGGCGGCACCAACGTCACGATCGGCCCAAGCGGCATCAACGATACCGCAGCAGTCAGCCAGAGCACCGCCGGTAGCGCCACGATCAATCTGTCGGGCAGCTCGCCGCCGCCATTGCGCTGCACCGGCACGGGTGCCAGCCCGGTCACCACGGACTGCAAGATCGCCTTCCTCGACGCGGCGCTGCTGGTCAACACGCCGGATCACATCGCCGAAAGCGACGATGGTTTCCTGACGCTCAGGGCGGTCAAGAACACCGGTTCGAGCACCAGCTGCGCGCCGGCCTTCACCGGCGCCAAAACGGTCACGCTCAAGTGCGCCTATCTGGACCCGGCCAGCGGCAACGTGCCCGTGCGCATTGGTGGCTTCGCCCTCAATGCAGCCGGCAACAACGCCGCGGTCTGCGACGGCGCGGGCAAGGCGGTGTCGCTCACCTTCAACGCCAGCGGCACCGCGAAAGCCACGCTCAGCTACGCCGACGTGGGCAAGGTCAGCATCACGGCCAGCATTGCCAGCCCGTCGATGTCGGGCAGCGGCAGCTTCGTCGCCGCCCCCTACACTTTTGCCTTCAGCAATTTCAGTTTCAATGCGATGAAGACGCCGCTCATCAAGGCTGGGGTGAACTTCACCGGCACGGTGACGGCAAAGACATTTGCCAACAACACTGCGAAAAATTTTGGAATGGAAAGCGCCCCCGAATCGCTCACGCTCTCCCACCTCAAGTGCGCGCCGGGGGTGTCGAGCGTCAATTCAGGCACCCTGACGGGCAGTGCCGGCGCCTTCTCCGACGGCGCCGCAACGGCGAGCCTCAGCTGGAGCGAAGTGGGTCTCATCGACCTCACCGCAACGCTGAAAAACACCAGCTACATGGGTTCCGGGCTCGCCCGGACCACCGGCAACACCGGCACCGGCGGCATCCCCTGTGCCTCGGCCAAAGGTAATGTCGGCCGCTTCATTCCCCATCATTTCAGCGTGGACCTGTCACAGCCTTTGACCTTCACCTACTCTGGCCAGCCGCTGCTTATCTCCGCGCTCACCGCGCGTAGCGCCAATGAGGGCATTACCGCCAATTACAGTGGCGACTATGCGAAAAAGGTCACGATCTCGGCCTACGGCAGTACCGGCACCGTCAACGGTTCAGTCAAAGCATCCATCACCGCGGCGGCCGCGGACGAGGTCAGCGTGGCGGCCACATCGTTCAAGGATGGCATTGGCGCAGGCTCGGTGGTCTACACTTTCGACAATCCGCTGACCGGGCCCTCGTACATCAAGCTGCATGCGAACGACGAAGACGGCGTCAGCTCGACGCCTGCGTCC
>CAMLFK010000151.1 GCA_946479255.1 uncultured Oxalobacteraceae bacterium | reverse complement strand
TGTAGGTCGCGGGCGGATCGCCGCCAGCACCATCTCGACGATGGTTTCCTCGGCCTCGTCGAAGTCCTTCTTTTGCAGCTGCTTGCGGTTCAAGACCAGCGCCATCTGCGCCGAAAAGTCCGCGTACGACTGGGTCATCGCCCAGATCGCAAACAGCAGGTGCGTCGCGTTGACCGGCGCAATCCGGCCCTGCGCCATCCAGCCTTCGAATACCTCGATATCCTTGCGCAGCAGCGGCACCACGCGGCGCTGGATCTGAGCGCCGTAGATGCGCGCGCCGCTGATCACTTCCAGCGCATACACGCGCGAGGCAAATGGATGCTCGCGCGAAAAGCGCAGCTTGGCCTTGACGTAGGCGCGCAGCACATCGGCCGGATCCTGGCTCGGTTCGGCCAGCGACTCCATGCGCGCCAGCCATTCGTCGAGCACATCGTCGAGCACGCGTTCGTACAGGGCCTGCTTGCTGGGAAAGTAGTACAGCAGGTTCTGCTTGGACAGCCCGGCATTGGTGGCGATGGTGGCCACCGAAGTGCCTTCATAGCCGCATTCGGCGAACACTTTCACCGCTTCGGTCACGATGTCGGCTTCCAGCTTTTCGCGGTCGATCACACGGCGCTTCAGGGGTACGGTATCCATATTGTCCTCAGACCTGCGATCGCAGGAAGTCGATCAGTTGCGGCGCATCGGCCGCGTAGGCCACATTGAAGCGGAACCACACCGAGCTTGAAGACCTCAGCATGAAGAATTCGTGCGGCGACAGCAGGATGCCGGCCCGCAGCGCGCGTTCGGCGACGATTTTCCCGTTAAAGTCAAACGTGGGCGGCACATCCCATCCGGCGCTGACGAACATGCCGCCGCGCGGCCGGGCGATCGGTGCCAGGCCGGCGTCAAACAGGCGTTCGATGCTGCGCTCGCGGTGGCTGGCCAGCTGGTCCACCAGCTTTTCCACCAGGCGCCGGTAGGGCCGCGCCGAAATGGCGTGGTACACCGCGCGCTCGTTGATCTCCGACGTGGTCAGCCCGGCCAGCATTTTCACCCGCAGCAGCTCCGGGATCAGCGAACCGGATGCGCAGATCGAGCCGGCGCGCAAAGCCGGCGACAAGGTCTTGGAAAAGCTGCCGACCCGGATCACCCGGCGCAGGCCGTCCATCGCCGCCAGCGAGGCCTCGGCACGCTGCGCCAGCTCGCGGTAAATATCGTCTTCCACCAGCCAGAAATCGAACTGCTCAGCCAGGCCCAGCAGGCGGTGGCTCTGGACCTGGCTGAGCGAGGTGCCGAGCGGGTTATGCAGCACCGTGTTGACGAACATGAGCTTGGGCCGCAGCGCCGCGGCCTGGGCTTCCAGCGCCGCCATATCGAGCCCGCTGGCGTCGCGCGCGATGCCGACCGGGTGGCAGCCGTGGTGGCGGATCAGCGAAATCAGGTTGCTGTAGCCCGGGTCCTCGACCAGCACCGCGTCGCCTGGCCGGGTCAGGGTGCGCAGGATCAGGTCAAAGGCATGGGTGGCGCCGTGGGTGAGCAGGATCTGCTCGGGACTGACGCTGAACAGGTCCTCCGACAAGCTAGCCGCCAGGTGCTGGCGCAGCGTGGGAAAGCCGAGCGGATGGCCGTAGCCGCGCAGCCGGCTGGCCGGGATCTTCATCGCCAGGCGCACCGCGTCCAGGATGGTGGTCTCGCCATACCATTCGGGCGGCAGCCAGCCGGCGCCGACCGGCAGCGCGTCGCTCATGCCCGAATACAGCTCGGGCGTAAGCGCATCGACCGCGCTCGGCGTGGCTTGCAGGGCAGGCAAGGGCAGGGCGGCCAGCTCGCTGCGCGCCACAAAAAAGCCCGAGCCACGGCGCGAGGACAGCAGGCCCAGTTCGAGCAGCCTGTCGTAGGACTCGACTACCGTGAAGGTGCTCACCCCATTACTTTTTGCGAAACGTCGAACCGAGGGCATTTTTGTGCCGATCCGAAGCGTGCGCGCATTGACCAAGGCTGTGATCGCTGCGACGATCTGATCGACCAGGCTTCCACGTTTGCGGTCGATCGGCAGCACCGGCCAGCCGCTGCCGTCGTCCTCATCCGCCACTGTTTCGTCCACGCGCATCTCCCTGAACAAGCCTTGCAAAACTGTATTGTTTTCGCCACCTGTACGGTTGGCGAGTTTTGCGGTTCGTGTATATGTGCCATAGTTGTACCGCTGACTATTATTGCAACATGATTTTGCCAACTGGTAAATAATTTTTTTGCTTGTAAAAAATCTGGAGACTAAATGAACGAGTCCAAGCCTGCCTCGATGACGTCCTTCTGGATGCCATTTACCAACAATCGCGATTTCAAAGCCCACCCGCGCCTGCTGGTGTCGGCCGAGGGCATGTATTACAAGGATGTGGACGGCAACCAGGTGCTCGATGGCACCGCCGGCCTGTGGTGCGTGCCATGTGGCCACGCCCAGCCGAAGATCGTCGCCGCCGTGCGCGAAATGGTCGGCCAGCTCGATTTTGCGCCCACCTTCCAGATGGGGCACCCGGCCGCGTTCGACCTGGCCGACCAGCTGATGGAATTCACCAACCATAAATTCAACCACGTCTTCTACACCAACTCCGGTTCCGAAGCGGTGGACACCGCGCTCAAGATCGCGCTGGCCTACCACCGCGCGCACGGCGAGGGCGAACGCACCCGCCTGATCGGCCGCGAGCGCGGCTATCACGGCGTGGGCTTCGGCGGCATCTCGGTCGGCGGCATCGCCGGCAACCGCCGCACCTTCGGCCCGCTGCTGCCTGGCGTCGACCACCTGCCGCACACCCACAATCTGGGCCTGAACGCGTTTTCGCGCGGCGAACCGGAACATGGCGCCAACCTGGCCGACGAACTCGAACGCATCATCGCGCTGCACGACGTCTCCACCATCGCCGCCGTGATCGTCGAACCGGTGGCCGGGTCGACCGGCGTGCTGGTACCGCCCAGGGGCTACCTCAAGCGCCTGCGCGAACTGTGCACCAAGCATGGCATCCTGCTGATCTTCGACGAAGTCATCACCGGCTTCGGACGCCTGACCACGCCGATGGCGGTCGACTATTTCGACGTCGAGCCGGACATGCTCTGCTGCGCCAAGGGCATCACCAACGGCACCATCCCGATGGGCGCAGTGATGACCAAGAAGCACATTCACGACGTGTTCATGGATGCGCCGCCGGGCATCGAGCTGTTCCACGGCTATACCTACTCGGGGCATCCGGTGGCCTGCGCGGCCGGCCTGGCCACGCTGGAGGTGTTCAAGGAGCAGGACATCCTTGCCCACGCGGCTTCGATGGAAAGCTACTGGGCCGACGCGGTGCACTCGCTCAAGGCCCTGCCGCACGTGATCGACATCCGCAATATCGGGCTGGTGGCCGGCATCGAGCTCGAAGCCATTCCCGGCAAGCTGGGTACGCGCGCCTTCAGCGCTTTCAAGAAGGCTTTTGACGACGGTGTGCTGATCCGCACCACCGGCGACACGATCGCGCTGTCGCCACCGCTGGTGATCGAGAAAAAGCACGTCGATGAACTGATCGGCAAACTGTCCACCATATTGACCAACTTGGAATAAGCATGCGCGACCTGGACACCATCACCCACTACATCAACGGCGCCAAGGTCGACACGCACAGCGGCCGCTATGCCGACGTGTTCAACCCGGCGGTCGGCACACCTTGCGCCCGCGTGGCGCTGGGAACGGCGGAGGACGTCGATGCGGCCGTGGCGGCTGCCGCGGCGGCCTTTCCGGCATGGTCCGCCACCCCGGCCCTGACCCGGGCGCGGGTGCTGTTCAAGTACCTGCAGCTGTGCCAGGCGCACACCGACGACTTTGCCGCCATGCTCACGCGTGAGCACGGCAAGACCTTCAGCGATGCGCAGGGGGAGGTGGCGCGCGGGATCGAGATGGTGGAATTCGCGGTCGGCATACCGCAGCTGCTCAAGGGCGAATTCACCGACCAGATCGCGCGCGGCATCGACGCCTGGTCGATGCGCCAGCCGCTTGGCGTGGTGGCCGGCATCACGCCGTTTAACTTTCCTGTCATGGTGCCGATGTGGATGTTCCCGGTGGCGATCGCCTGCGGTAACACCTTCGTGCTCAAGCCGTCGGAACGCGATCCGTCGCCGTCGCTGCTGCATGCACATCTGCTCAAGGAAGCCGGACTGCCGGACGGCGTGTTCAACGTCATCCAGGGTGACAAGGTGACGGTCGATGCGCTGCTCGATCATCGCGAGGTACAGGCCATCAGCTTCGTGGGCTCGACCCCGATTGCCGAATACATTTATGCCCGCGGCACCGCGCAGGGCAAGCGCATCCAAGCCTTGGGCGGCGCCAAGAATCATATGGTCGTCATGCCGGATGCCGACATGGACATGGCGGTCGATGCCTTGATGGGCGCGGCCTTCGGGTCGGCCGGCGAGCGCTGCATGGCCATTTCGGTGGTGGTGGCGGTGGGCGATGCGGGCGACAAGCTGGTGGGCGCACTGGCCGGACGTACGGCCGCGCTCAAGGTTCGCGACGGCATGGCGGCCGATGCCGAAATGGGGCCGTTGGTGACGGCCCAGGCCAAGGAGAGGGTAGAGCGGCTGATCGGCGAAGGGGTGTACCAGGGCGCGGCGCTGCTGGTCGATGGCCGCAACTGCAAGGTGCCGGAACGCGAGGGCGGCTTCTTCGTGGGCGGCACTTTGTTCGACCATGTCACGCCCGACATGACCATTTACAAGGAAGAGATTTTTGGACCGGTGCTGTGTGTGGTGCGCGCGCCGGACGTGGCAACCGCGGTCAACTTGATCAACGCAAATGAGTACGGCAACGGCGTCGCGATCTTCACGCGCGATGGCGGCACTGCGCGCGAGTTCGTGCGGCAGATTCAGGTGGGGATGGTGGGCGTGAATGTGCCGCTGCCGGTGCCGATGGCGTTCAACAGCTTCGGCGGATGGAAGCGCAGTTTGTTCGGCGACCATCATGCGTATGGACCGGAAGGGGTGCGATTCTATACGCGCCATAAAGCGGTGATGCAGCGCTGGCCGAACACCGCCAGCGCTGGCGCGGAATTTGCATTCCCGCAGATGAAGTAGCAGCCCCTCGGGGTAGTGGGACCAACAAAACAAATAGGGATGAACCATGATCGAATCTCTCAAGCACTTGCCCCACACGGTCGCCTCCCACAAGGAATTGGCCGAGCAGTTCACCGACCTTGCACCACCCCTGACAGCGCGCCAGGCCGCCATTGAAAGCGCACGCTGCCTGTACTGTTACGACGCGCCCTGTACCCGCATCTGCCCGTCCGACATCGACGTGGCCAGCTTCATCCGCAACATCCACGATAAAAACGTCACCGGCGCCGCCACCAATATCCTCAAACAGAACATCTTCGGCGGCGCCTGCGCGCGCGTCTGTCCGACCGAGATCCTGTGCGAAGACGCCTGCGTGCGCAATCACGACGAGGAAGGGCAGCCCGTCAAGATCGGCCTGCTGCAGCGCTATGCGCTGGATAACACCACCTTCAACACCCATCCCTTCCAGCGCGCCGCATCAAGCGGCAAGGTGATCGCCGTGGTCGGCGCCGGCCCGGCCGGACTATCGTGTGCACACCGCCTGGCCATGCTAGGCCACGACGTGGTGGTCTTCGAAGCGCGCGAAAAGGCCGGCGGCCTGAATGAATACGGCATCGCCAAATACAAGCTGACCGGCGACTTCGCCCAGCGCGAGGTGGACTTTCTGCTGTCAATCGGCGGCATCGAGATCCGCCACGGTTTCCGCCTTGGCGAGAACCTCCACCTGGAAGACCTGCATGCACAATACGATGCGGTTTTCCTGGGCATCGGCTTGAACGCCAGCCGCCAGCTCGGCCTGACCGGCGAACAGGCGCCGGGCCTGATGGCGGCGGTCGACTACATCGCCACCCTGCGCCAGTCGGCCGACCTGGCGGCGCTGCCGGTGCCGCGCCGGGCCATCGTGATCGGCGCCGGTAACACCGCGATCGACATGGCGGTGCAGTTGAAGCGCCTTGGCGCCGACGACGTGACCCTGGTGTACCGCCGTGGTGCGGAGTCGATGAGCGCGACGCACCATGAACAGGATATTGCAAGGCTCAACCAGGTGCGCATCCGCACCTGGGCGGCGCCGCTCGAAGTCCTTCACGACGAGCAGGGCGCCGTGTGCGGCATGCGTTTCGAAGAGAGCCGCCTCGTGGACGGCAAACTGATTGGCACCGGTGCCTTCATCGAGATCGCCGCCGATGCCGTGTTCAAGGCCATCGGCCAGGCGCTGGAGGCGTCCGGCCTGTCCGACGAGATGGCCCGGCAGCTGCGCTTCGAGGGCGACAAGATCCACGTCGACGCGAGCTTTCGCACCGCGGTGCCGGGTGTGTATGCGGGCGGCGACTGCGTAGCGCCGGGACAGGACCTGACGGTGCAGGCGGTCCAGCATGGCAAGCTGGCCGCGCACGCGATTAATTACGATTTGCACACCACCGCGGGAGCCTGACATGGCCGATCTCTCCATTGAATTCTGTGGCATCAAGTCGCCCAATCCATTTTGGCTGGCCTCCGCGCCGCCGACCGACAAGGCTTACAACGTGGTGCGCGCCTTCCAGGCCGGCTGGGGCGGCGTGGTGTGGAAGACGCTGGGCGAAGATCCGCCGGCGGTGAACGTGTCCTCACGCTACTCGGCGCACTACGGCAAGAACCGCGAGGTCCTGGGCTTTAATAACATCGAGCTGATCACCGACCGCAGCCTGGAGATCAACCTGGCCGAGATCACCCAGGTGAAACGCGATTGGCCGGACCGCGCCATCATCGTCTCCCTGATGCTGCCGTGCGAAGAAGCCCTGTGGGCCGAGATGCTGCCCAAGGTGGAAGCGACCGGCGCCGACGGCATCGAACTCAATTTCGGCTGCCCGCATGGCATGCCCGAGCGCGGCATGGGCTCGGCGGTAGGGCAAGTGCCCGAGTACGTGGAGATGGTCACCAGCTGGTGCAAGAAGCACTCCAAACTCCCTGTGATCGTCAAGCTCACGCCCAACATCACTGACGTGCGCAAGCCGGCACGCGCCGCCAAGGCGGGTGGGGCGGATGCGGTTTCGCTGATCAACACCATCAACTCGATCACCCACCTGGACCTGGACCGCATGGTGGCCTTCCCAGCAGTCGGCAACGCCAGCACGCATGGCGGCTACTGCGGTTCGGCCGTCAAGCCGATCGCACTCAATATGGTGGCCGAGATCGCGCGCGATCCAGAAACCCATGGCTTGCCGATTTCCGGCATCGGCGGCATCGGCAACTGGCGCGACGCGGCCGAATTCATCGCGCTCGGCGCCGGATCGGTACAGGTCTGCACCGCCGCCATGCTGCATGGTTTCAGGATCGTCGAAGAGATGAAGGACGGCCTGTCGCGCTGGATGGACGAGAAGGGCTACAGGACCATCGCCGAGTTCTCCGGCAAGGCGGTGCCTAACACCACCGACTGGAAATACCTGGACATGAACCACCAGGTGATCGCCGAGATCGACCAGGACAAGTGTATCAAGTGCGGCAAGTGCTACATCGCCTGCGAGGATACCTCGCACCAGTCGATCGCCCAGTTGATCGACGCCGCTGGCGCGCGTACCTATGAAGTCATCAAGTCGGAGTGCGTTGGGTGTAATCTATGCGAGATTACCTGTCCGGTGGAGGCCTGCATCACCATGGTGCCGCAGCCGACCGGCAAGCCGTACATGAACTGGACGCAGGACCCGCGCAATCCGCGCGCGGAACTGCCGGAGCTTGCGACGGCCACCCCAACCTGACCGAAGGGAGAACAGCACCGTGACGACAGACACTCAGTTGTACAACGCCGACCTGGCCCCCACCACCGAGGCGCAGCGCACCTGGCTCTGGTACCACTTCGCCGCGCTGTGGATCGGCATGGTGATGTGCATCCCGGCCTACACCCTGTCGGCCAGCCTGATCGAAGGCGGCATGTCGGCCTACCAGGCCGTGCTCACGGTCTTCCTGGCCAACGCCATCGTGCTGCTGCCGATGCTCCTGATCGGCCACGCCGGCACCAAATACGGAATTCCCTACGCCGTGCTGGCGCGGGCGTCGTTCGGCACCACCGGCGCGCGTATCCCGGCGCTGATGCGGGCGATTGTGGCCTGCGGCTGGTACGGCATCCAGACCTGGTTCGGCGGCAGCATGATCTACACGCTGCTGGGCGTCCTGACGGGTAGCGAAATCGGCGGCGACAAGATTGGCGGGC
The DNA here is from genome assembly GCA_946479255.1 of uncultured Oxalobacteraceae bacterium. The sequence continues at coordinate 3,315 of CAMLFK010000151.1, read as the reverse complement.
TTGGCATCAACGGCGCGCAGCTGGCCTGCTTCCTGGCTTTCTGGGCCATTCAGTTCTGGTACATCGTGCACGGCATGGAATCGATCCGCAAGCTCGAAACCTGGACCGCGCCTTTAAAGATCGTGATCTGCTTCGTACTGCTCGGCTGGGTCTACAACAAAGCCGGCGGCTTCGGCCCGCTGCTCGACCAGCCCTCGCAGTTCGTCGAAGGCGGCAAGAAGGCAGGGCAGTTCTGGTCCGCCTTCTGGCCATCGCTCACCGCCATGGTCGGTTTCTGGGCCACGCTGGCGCTCAACATCCCCGACTTCACCCGCTTCGCCAAGACCCAGCGCGATCAGATCGTCGGCCAGACGGTCGGCCTGCCGGTGCCGATGGGCCTGCTGGCGGCGCTGGCGGTGATCGTCACCTCCGCCACCATCGTCCTGTATGGCAAAGCGATCTGGGACCCGGTTGATCTGGCCAGCCGCATGACCGGCGCCGCCGTGCTGATTGCGCTGATTGTTCTGCTGATCGATACGGTCAGTGTCAACCTGGCGGCCAACCTGGTCGGGCCCGCGTACGATTTCTCGTCGCTGGCGCCCAAGCTCGTGTCGTACCGCACCGGCGGCTACATCACCGCCGGCATCGCGCTCGTCATGATGCCGTGGAAAATACTCGAATCGACCCAGGGCTATATCTTCACCTGGCTGATCGGCTACTCGGCGCTGCTCGGCCCCATCGCCGGGATCATGATCATCGATTACTACTTCATCCGTAAAACCGAGCTCGATGTAGCCGCCCTGTACCGTGCCGACGGCGTGTATTCGTATGGAAGCGGCTGGAACATGGCCGCGGTGATCGCCTTCGTGGCCGGCGTGCTGCCGAATATTCCGGGCTTTCTGAACGCAGCCTTCCCGGCTTCTTTCGGCGACGTAGGCGAGGGCTTCAAGACGATCTACACGTATGCGTGGTTTGTCGGTATCGCGATTTCCGCGCTGTTTTATGGGGTACTCATGAAGGGCAAAACCGTGCCCCTCATGCGGCCGGCGGCACCTCTTTAACGTGATTTGCAGGAGTAGCTGATGACAACGATTATCCGTGGCGGCACTGTCGTCAACGCCGACCGCGCCTTTCGCGCCGATGTCATGTGCTTCGGCGACAAGATCGTCGCGGTGGGCGAGCATCTCGATGCGCCTGCCAGCGCCACCATCATCGACGCCACCGGCCAGTACGTCATGCCGGGAGGGATCGACACCCACACCCACATGCAGCTGCCTTTCATGGGGACCGTCACCGCCGACGATTTCTTCACCGGCACCGCGGCGGGGCTGGCCGGCGGCACCACCACCATCATGGATTTCGTGATCCCCGATCCGAAGCAGTCGCTGCTCGCGGCCTACCACACCTGGCGCGGCTGGGCAGCCAAGGCGGCCGGCGACTACACCTTCCACGTCGCGGTCACCTGGTGGGATGAGTCGGTGCATGAAGAGATGGGTGTGCTGGTGCGCGACCACGGTGTGAACAGCTTCAAGCACTTCATGGCATACAAGAACGCCATCATGGCCGACGACGAAACGCTGGTGAACAGCTTCAAGCGCGCGCTCGAACTGGGCGCGATTCCGACCGTGCATGCCGAGAATGGCGAGCTGGTGTTCCAGCTCCAGCAGGACCTGCTGCGCAAGGGGATCACCGGCCCGAGCGCGCATCCATTGTCGCGGCCACCCGAGGTGGAGGCCGAAGCGGCCAACCGCGCAATCGCGATTGCCAATGTGCTGGGTACGCCCGTGTACATCGTCCACGTGTCCTGCGCCGAGTCGCTGGAAGCCATCACCCGCGCGCGGGCCAAGGGCCAGCGCGTGTACGGGGAAGCCCTGGCCGGCCACCTGGTCATCGACGAGAGTGTGTACAACAGCGACGACCTGGAGTTCGCGCGTGGCCACGTGATGAGTCCACCGTTTCGCGGCAAGCACCACCAAGCCGCGCTGTGGCAAGGGCTGCAAGGCGGGAACCTGCACACCACAGCCACCGATCACTGCACCTTCTGTGCCGCGCAAAAGGCCGCCGGCAAGGACGATTTCACCAAGATCCCCAACGGCTGCGGCGGCGTGGAAGACCGCATGTCGGTGGTCTGGGATGCCGGCGTAGGCACGGGCCGGCTGACGCCATCGGAGTTCGTGCGTATCACCTCGACCAACGCCGCGCAGATCTTCAACATCTATCCACGCAAGGGCCTGATCGCGGTCGGTGCGGACGCCGACATCGTTGTGTGGGATCCCAACGGCACCCGCACGATCTCGGCGAAGACCCAATTTTCCAAGGGTGGCTTCAACGTCTTCGAAGGCCGTACGGTCAAGGGCATCAACACGCACACTGTCGCGGCAGGGCAGTTGGTCTTTGCCAATGGCGACTTGCGCGCGGTCGAAGGCGCGGGCCGCCACATCGACCGCCCGGCCTTCAGCGCCGTCAAGGCCTAACAAACAGTTTTACGAACAATCGGAGCGGATATGGACGGCTTGCGAATCGATGGGCAGCGCCTGTGGGATTGCCTGATGGAGCTGGCGAAGATCGGCGCCACTCCCAAGGGCGGCGTCAAACGGCTGGCGCTCACTGACCTGGACAAGCAGGGCCGCGACCTGGTGGTCGGCTGGGCCAGGGAGGCCGGCATGTCGGTCACGGTCGACCAGATCGGCAATGTGTTCATGCGGCGCGAAGGCACGGACCCCAGCCTGCCTCCGGTCATGACCGGCAGCCATATCGACACCCAGCCCACCGGCGGAAAATTCGACGGCAACTATGGCGTGCTGTCCGGCCTTGAAGTGGTGCGCACGCTGAACGACCACGGCATCCAGACCGAGGCGCCGATCGAGGTCGCCTTCTGGACCAACGAGGAAGGCTCGCGCTTCGTACCGGTGATGATGGGCTCGGGCGTGTTCTGCGGTGCCTTCAGCCTGGAGACCGCGTACGCCGCCAAGGATACCGAGGGCAAGAGCGTACGCGACGAGCTCGCGCGCATCGGCTACATGGGCGAGCAGGTGCCGGGCCAGCATCCAATCGGCGCCTATTTCGAGACGCATATCGAACAAGGACCGGTGCTGGAAGACGCCGACAAGGTGATCGGGGTGGTGCCCGCGGTGATGGGCCTCTCATGGTACGACTGCGTGGTCAGCGGCATGGAGGCCCATGCGGGACCTACTCCCATGGGACTGCGCAAGGACGCGCTGCAGGTCGCCACGCGCATCATGCAGGAGGTAGTGAACATTGCGAACCGCTATCCGCCGTATGGGCGCGGCACGGTCGGCATGGTGCAGGTATTCCCGAACAGCCGCAATGTGATTC
>CAMLFK010000150.1 GCA_946479255.1 uncultured Oxalobacteraceae bacterium | reverse complement strand
GGTGCTGGGCCTGACCGGCATGATGGTGCGCTGGTACGAGTCCTACCTGATCGGCACCGACGTCGGCCACATCCCGGTGTCGAACCTGTACGAAGTATTTATCCTGTTCTCGATTATCACCGCGCAGTTCTACCTGTACTACGAACAGCACTACGCCACCCGCCAGCTGGGCGCCTTCGTGCTGCCGATCATCTCGGCTGCGGTGGCCTTCCTGCTGTGGTACACGGTGTCGCGCGACGCCGCCGGCATCCAGCCGCTGGTGCCTGCACTGCAGAGCTGGTGGATGAAGATCCACGTGCCGGCCAATTTCGTCGGCTACGGCACTTTTGCGCTGGCCGCCATGGTCGGCACCGCCTACCTGCTCAAGTCGCACGGTTACCTGGTCGAACGCCTGCCCTCGCTGGAAGTGCTGGACGATGTGATGTACAAGGCCATCTCGGTCGGCTTCGCCTTCTTCACGGTGGCCACCATCCTGGGCGCGCTGTGGGCGGCGGAAGCCTGGGGCGGCTACTGGTCGTGGGACCCGAAGGAAACCTGGGCCCTGATCGTCTGGCTCAACTACGCGGCCTGGCTGCACATGCGCCTGATGTCGGGCCTGCGCGGGCGCGTGGCGGCATGGTGGGCGCTGGTCGGCCTGCTGGTCACCACCTTTGCCTTCCTGGGCGTGAACATGTTCCTTTCCGGCCTGCATTCTTATGGCAAACTTTAAGGGCAGCAGCCTGTCGGACTTAGGATCGTCGGCTGCAAAAATACCTGGATCGGCCCATATTTCGCCGTTTTCTCGGCCCATAGCTCGCTATGGGCACTGCGAAACCGTCAAAATCTGGTCTCGACCAGCTATTTTTTCGCTTCGACTCCCCAAGTCCGACAGGCTGCGCGGGGCGGCTTTTCTGCGGCGAATGGTGTATGGTTTAGGGAACACTAAACCTTGCCAATCACTTGCCATACAAAGAAAGCAGGAGCCGCCATGCTGATCAAACGTCCTCCCAACGGCATCGACTTGCCGTACCCGTCCGAGATCACACCGCAACAGGTGTACCAACAGCGCCGCCAGTTCATCGCCCGCATGGCGGCCGGCGCCGTGGCCGGCAGCGCCCTGTGGGAAATGGCCAACCGCGAAGCCTTCGCCCAGACCGCGCCGCCGCAAAAACTCGCCGCCAAGCTCAATCCGGCCTATTCGGCGCTGGAAAAGCACACCGACTTCAAGGACGCTTCCAGCTACAACAACTTCTACGAGTTCGGCACCGACAAGAGCGAGCCGGCCGTCAATGCCCATACCCTCAAGACCCGCCCCTGGACCGTGTCCATCGAGGGTGAAGTCAAGAAACCCATGACGCTCGACATCGACAGCCTGCTCAAGCTGGCCCCGCTGGAAGAGCGCGTGTACCGCCTGCGCTGCGTCGAGGGCTGGTCGATGGTGATCCCCTGGGTCGGCTATTCCTTCTCCGAGATCATCAAGAAGGTCGAGCCGACCGGCAATGCCAAGTACGTCGAATTCGTCACCCTGGCCGACCGCAAGCAGATGCCCGGCGTCGGCAGCCGCGTGCTCAACTGGCCTTACGTGGAGGGCTTGCGCATCGACGAAGCCAACCACCCGCTGACCCTGCTCACCCTGGGCATGTATGGCCAGACCCTGCCCAACCAGAACGGCGCCCCGGTGCGCATCGTGGTGCCCTGGAAGTACGGCTTTAAATCCGGCAAGTCGATCGTCAAGATCCGTTTCGTCAAGGACCAGCCGCGCACCGCCTGGAACGTCTCGGCGCCTTCCGAATACGGCTTTTATTCCAACGTCAATCCCGAGGTCGACCACCCGCGCTGGTCGCAAGCCACCGAGCGCCGCATCGGCGAGGATGGCTTCTTCCAGAAGAAGCGCAAGACCCTCATGTTCAACGGCTATGCCGACGTGGCGCCGCTGTATGCAGGCATGGATCTCAAGAAGTTCTTCTGAGCGCCATGGCCTTCAATCCCTCCGCGCGCCATCTGGGTGCCATCAAGGCGCTGCTGTTCGTGCTGGCGCTGCTGCCCTTTGCGCGCATGGTCTGGCTGACGGCCAGCGGCCAGCTGGTCGAGCCGCTCGAATTCATTACGCGCGGCACCGGCGACTGGGTGCTGTACATATTGTGCATCACCCTGGCGATCACTCCGCTACGGCGGCTCTCGGGATGGAACTGGCTGGTCAAGCTGCGCCGCATGGCCGGGCTGTTCGCGTTTTTTTACGCCTTCCTGCACTTCCTGGCCTTCTTCTGGTTCGATCACTTCTTTGATGTCGCCGCCATGCTCAAGGATGTCGTCAAGCGCCCATTCATCACGGTGGGTTTCATCGCCTTTGTGCTGCTGATTCCGCTGGCGGCCACCAGCACCAATGCGATGATCCGCCGCCTCGGCGGCAAGCGCTGGCAGTGGCTGCACCGGCTGATCTACCTGATTGCGCCCTTGGGCATTCTGCATTTCTGGTGGATGAAGGCCGGCAAGAACGACTTTGCCGAGCCGATCTTGTTCGGCCTGATCGTGGCCGCCTTGCTGGGCATGCGCTTGTACTGGGCGCGCACCCGGGCCTCGTCCGTGAAGCCGGCACCAGCCCAGTAAGCCGGCCAGGCCCAGCACGCCGAGGATGCGCAAGTTATAGGAAAAGGGAGTTGCCAGTGCGGTGCCCAACAACAGCACGCTGGCCAGCGAGGCAAGTAGAACACGCAAGGACCACATAAATGAAGCTCCTGTAAGCCGTTCGATATGGCTCAAGGATGACCTGCCAGCGGACGCGCCGTTTGTGGTGCGTCAGCGGTGTACGGGCACTCAGAGGGAACTACCGGACACGCGAAAGGTCCGCAACACATCGGCACTACTGTTGGGTTTCCGAAGCAAATGATATGCTCGTGTACTTCCAATCAAGCCTGCCGTTCATGCCGCAACACTATATTCCCGCCGACGTCAGTAGCGAAATCCTGCGCCGCATGCATGCCGCCGAGGCCGAACACGGTGTCAAAGTGCTGCTTGCGGTGGAGTCCGGGAGCCGTGCCTGGGGGTTCGAATCGCCCAACAGCGATTACGACGCGCGTTTTATTTACGTTCATCCACGCGACTGGTATCTGTCGGTCAGCCTGGAAGACCAGCGTGATGTGATCGAGTATCCGATTGTCGACGACATCGACTTGAATGGATGGGACCTGCGCAAAGCCTTGCGCCTGTTCTCCAAATCCAATCCCGCTTTTATCGAATGGATCCAGTCGCCGATTCTGTACTGGCAGACGACCGCGTTCGCCGAGGCGGCGCGCGCGCTGATGCCAGCCGTGTATTCGTGCGAAAGCGGCATCTACCATTACCGCAGCATGGCCAAGACCAACTACCGCGGCTATCTGCGCGAGGAGCTGGTCCCGCTGAAGAAGTATTTTTATGTGCTGCGGCCCTTGTTGTCGGTGCTTTGGCTGGAGCGCTACCAGACCCCCGCGCCGATCGAATTTCATCGCTTGCTGCACCTGATCGAGCATGACGGCGCCCTGGTCGCGGATATCCACGCGCTGTTGGAGCGCAAACGGGCGGCGCCGGAAATGGGACTGGAGCCGCAGCTAGCCAGTATTCATGCTTTCATCGAAGCTGAACTGGAGCGGCTGGAGGGGACCATCCCGGTGCCCTCGACGCTCAACCCCGCCATGCCTGAGCTGAACGCGCTGTTTCGCCGCACGCTGGCGCAGGCGTGGGACTGACGGGCGAGGCCCGCTTCGTGTACGTTTATAGGAGGATAAAATAGTGTCGCAAACTTTCAACATCAAACGCGCCAGCAACATGATTGCCGCCGTGCTGCTGGTCGCCAGCATGGCTGTGGCTGCACAGGACGGCGGCAAGCAATCGAATCCCGAGCAGCCGCGTCCCAACGCCGCGCGGCCTGTCGCGGCGCGTCCCATTGTGCTCGCTGCCGACGACGTGCGCGCATTCCCCGCCGCGCCGGCCGGATTCGCGGACGCGCGCCCGGACGCCGCGCAGGGCAAGGTAGAGGAGTTCAGCTACGATTCCGGCGTTACCGGCACGCGCCGCAAGGCCAGCGTCTACCTGCCGCCCGGCTATGCCGCCAAGCAGCGCTATCCGGTGCTGTATCTGCTGCACGGCATCGCCGGCACCCAGGACGAGTGGCGCGGCTATGTGCGCGCGACCGCCATCTTCGACAAGCTGATCGCCGACGGCAAGATGGTGCCCATGATCGTCGTCATGCCCAACGGCCGCGCGCTGGCCGACGACCGCGTGCCGCCCGGCGATCGCACCTTTACGCCCGAGCACATCGCCGGCTTCGCGAAGTTCGAGCAGGAGCTGCTGGAGTCCCTGATCCCGGCCATCGACAAGCAGTATCAGACCTTTGCCGATGCCAAGCGCCGCGCGATCGCCGGACTCTCGATGGGTGGCGGGCAGGCACTGAACTTCGGCCTCGGTAACCTCGGCACCTTTGCCTGGGTCGGCGGCTTTTCGTCGGCGCCCAACACCCGGCCGCCGGCCGAACTGCTGCCGGACACCGCCGCTACGCGCGGCAAATTGCAGCTGTTATACCTGTCGTGCGGCAACAAAGACGGGCTGATCGGCGTGTCGCAGGCGGTGCACCGCCACATGGCGCAGCAGGGCGTTCCCCACGTGTGGAATGTCGACGAACACGGCCACGACCGCGAAAGCTGGGCCGATAACCTGTATCACTTCGCGCAGCGCATCTTCCGCTAGGTCGGCCGGCGGTCCGGCGGACCGCCTTTCCTACCCATCCAGGCTTGTCATTCCACCGCGCAATTACTGTCTGTTTTCGTTGGCCGGTCTGACGAATTTCGTAATTGCCGCGTCCTCCCTTAGACCGCAGAATCGGTCAGGTACATACATTATTTAAGCTAAGTTTTTCCACGGTCCTTACCCTGGAGGAGACGCCGGGGCGGGCCTTTCACATCACGAAAGGATCCATATGAAATCCTGGTACTCGACAACACTCCTCTTGTTCGCACTCGGCACGGCGCCGCTTGCACAAGCCCAGAGCTGCGGCAGCGGCGGTGGCGCCACCGTGTGCCTGTCGGCAGCCGGCACGGCCAGCGCCGTCCAGCTGAACTGGACCGTCAGCGGATCGGCTACCGGCCTGCAGGTCTACCGCGATACCGACAGCGACCCGGCCGGCCGCAGCCGCATCGCCACCGTCAGCAATTCCACCAGGGCCTACACGGACAGCAGTGCCGCCGCCGGGACGACGTACTGGTACTGGATCAAGTTCAACGCCGGCGGCGCCAGCTATAACTCGGGCGCCGCGAGCGCGGCCCGCACCAGCACCAGCGGTGGCATGCGCAACCTGACCAGCATGCAGCTGGCCCCGATGATGATTCCGGGCTGGAACTTGGGCAATACTCTCGAAGCCATGCCCACCGAAACCGGCTGGGGCAATCCGATGGCAACCCAGACCCTGTTCAACAGCATCAAGGCGGCCGGCTTCAAGAGCGTGCGCATCCCGGCGTCCTGGAAACAGTATTCCGATGCCAACGACAATATCAGTGCCGCCTGGATGGCGCGCGTGACCGAGGTGGTCGGCTATGCGCGCAACGCCGGCCTGTACGCGGTCATCAATGTGCACTGGGATGGCGGCTGGATGCAGCCCACCTACGCACAGCAGGCCACCGCGAACGCCCGCCTCACCAAGTTCTGGACCCAGATCGCCAACAACTTCAAAAATCACGATGACACGCTGCTGTTTGCCGGCACCAATGAGGTGATGGTCGACGGCAATTACAATCCGCCCACGGCCGAGTACTGCTCGGTGCAGAAGGGCTTTAATCAGGCCTTCGTCAACGCGGTGCGCGCCACCGGTGGCAACAATGCCAGCCGCCACCTGGTCGTCCAGGCCTTCAACACCAACATCGATAACGCGGTCGGCTGCAACGCCACCATGCCGAGCGACTGGATCGCCAACCGCCAGATGATGGAAGTGCACTTCTACGATCCTTACGAGTTCGCGCTGGACGCCAACAGCACGTCCTGGAAGTGGGGGCAGGCCGCCAATCCGGGCGGCTGGGCCAACGAGGCATGGGTCGACGGGCAGTTCCAGAAGATGAAGACCAATTTCATCGACAAAGGCATTCCGGTGATCCTGGGCGAGTACGGGGCGATCCTGCGTACCGAATACGATCCCGCCGGAACCAACCGCAAATACTGGGACCAGTACGTGACCAGGGCCGCGTTCACGCGCGGTGTCGTGCCCATGTACTGGGACAATGGCTATACGGCCAATCATCAGTTTGGTCTGTTTAACCGCAGCACCGGTGCGCAGGCCTTCCCTGACGTCATCAGCACCATCGTCAACGCGGCAAAATAAGGCCGCTTGAGGACGCGGGCTCGGCGCTTGCCGCGCCCGCTGAGTTCATTGCCAAAAAAAAGCGATGATTGGACTTGCTCAACATTGCCACGCCGTGCACACTCCGGCAAACATTGTTATCGGAGCGAGACCATGAAGAAAACCATCCCCATGCTGGCCCTGCCAGCCCTGTTGCTGCTGCAAGCGTGCAGCGGGCCCAAGATTGCCGCAAACGATGCGCCTGAAACCAAGCCGCGTCCGGCCTGTGCCTTGAACCCGAGCCCGCGGCTGGTCGAATATCCCTGGATGTCGCGCGCGCGCTGGCAGCAGATGAACGATGAGCAGCAGGCGCGCGCCGCGCAAGGCGATATCGACGTGATGTTTATCGGCGATTCGATCACCGAGATGTGGCCGAAGGCCGTCTGGGATGCCAATTTCAGCCGCTTCAAGCCGGCCAACTTCGGCATCGGCGGCGACCACACGGGCAATGTGCTGTGGCGCCTGCAGCAGCCCGCCATGGCCAAGGTGAAACCCAAGCTGCTGGTGCTGCTGATCGGGGTGAACAACCTGGGCCTGTGCGGCGAAAACCCGGAGGATGTATTTGCCGGCATCGATGCCGTGGTGGCGGCATTACGCGCGCAGTATCCCGGGGTGCGTATCCTGCTCAATGCGGTGTTGCCGGTCGGCGCCTTGCCGGATGCGCCGGAACGCCAGCGTGCGCTCGCGCTCAACAAGATGGTGCGCACCCTGGACGACGGCAAGCTGGTGTTCTTCCACGACTACGGTCCGCACCTGATCGGCAGCGACGGCAAGCTGTCTGCCGAGCTCCAGCCCGATTTCCTGCACCTGTCGGAAAAGGGTTACCGGATCTGGGGCGATGCGATTCGTCCGGATATCGACAAGCTGCTGAAATTGAAATAGCCCGGCTTTGACGCTGGTCCGGATCTGCAGGAACTTAGTATTTGATTCTGAACCAGTCGAAATCGGCATAGCCACCCGTATCCTTGGTGGCATAGTTGAATAGACCGAAACGATAGCCCATGAAATGCGGAATCGTATATTTCATTTTCAAGGTTCCGCCAATCGGGCTCCAGACTTTGCCGTCCAGGCTGTAGAAGAATTTGGCTTCATCCTTCAGGTTGGTGAAATCACAGTCGATTTTGAAATAAACATGCTTCTGGTTCAGTGGAACGCGCTGTGCTTCGACGGGTTTGTCTTTATCGGTCGTGATCATGACGATCGACTTTTTGTCCCCTTCGATTTTCACGCCCACCTGTCCATATTCCCTCTGCAAAGCCGATAATCCGGCGAAGTCGCCGTCTTTCATCTTGGAAACATCGAGAGCAACTGAGGCTGAGCTGGTTGGGCCGATGGTCCGCTGGGTCAGGGTGTTTCTGGCTTGAAGGAAGTCAGTGTCGATTCTTCCCGTCTTGAGACGCAAGTATCCTTTCCTGTCGTGTAAGGACCAGAGCGAATTGTCCGGATTATGGTTCCATTGCCAGACCAGTGGCAATGCTGCGTCCCCCTTCTTGCGATTGAATTCATCAGAAGCAACCAAACTCGGAATCAAACCTGTGCTGGCCGGCAGGTCCAGCTTTTCCGGGGCCTTGCCATTTTCGCCCAATACGGGCCAGCCGTTTTCCCACTTGACCGGAACCAGGTAAGGAATCCGGCCAACCGCGCCATAATCGCGGAACAGGTAGGAAAACCAGCGCCCATCGGGAGTGTCGATCAAGCCGCCTTGAGCGATTCCTAAATCCTGGAAGCCGATTTTTCCTTCCCACGGGCCGTTGATATTATCCGCCCTGTGGATAATTACAGTCCGCATCCCCCAGTTATCCGGCGCGCAAATGTTAAATAAATAATATTTACCATTCACTTTGAACATTTGAGATCCTTCGGCTTCAAGGCTCAACTTGTGGCCGACCGGAGCCCCGGCGTTCTGGATGATGACTTTCGGCGCAGCGCCAGCTTTGATACCCGTCAGGTCCTCATTCAATTCAACGAGTTTTATGTCTCTCCCGTCATAAATCAAATATGCTTTGCCATCATCATCGAAAAACAGGGAGTGGTCGTGCAGCGCTGGCTTGAAAGAAACCCTTTGCCAATTCCCTTTTTCTATGTCTTTGGTTCTGAAAATATAGGTTTCATTGGTGGTTTGTGCAAACGTGGTGACATAATACATGCCCTTGTGAAAGCGCAGACTGCTTGCCCATGAGCCTCGGCCATAGGTACTTTTTCCTTCCGTCAGATTGAGTTCCGGCATATCAGCCAAGGTATCATAGGCATAGTTGATCGGTTGCCAGTTGATCAGATCCGTGGATTTCATGATCGGTAAACCCGGGCTCATGTGCATCGTTGTACTGCTCATATAATAATTCTTACCAACCCTGATCATGGCTAAATCAGGCACGTCGGCAAAAATCACCGGATTCTGGGTTTCTGCAACAGCCACGCCCTGAGCAAGCAGGGCGAGGACGGTTGATAGAATCTTGGTTTTAAATGTAATTTTCATGGTCTCGAGTATACTGTTGGGTTTTATTTGGAAAATTCCCAGTAATCAAAGTTAAACAGCATGTGCGGTTTAACGCCTTTGAAAACGAAATAGACGTCGTGAACGCCTTTGATGTTTTCCACCTTGGTTGAGAATTCCTGCCAGTTTTCCCACTCGCCGGTATAATGGGTATTCAAAGTCCCGATCAGTTTTCCATCCAGGCCATCGGTGTGGATTTCAATCGTCCCGCCGCTAAGGCGGCTGGATGTCGATGCCTTGAACGACGATGGACCGGTTGCTCCAAAATCCACATCACGTACTCTTATATGATCGCCATCATGGATGGATGTAATAACGACGCCCTTGTCTTTAATTTCCAGCGCCTTGACGCCTTTTGAAAAGGCAATTGTTTCAGCTTCGGTTCTCTTGTACGGATTTAAGGTTCCCACGCCTTTGACAATGCCGGCGTCAGTCATGGTGATCTTTGGAATCGTGCCGTCCGCATTGTATTTGAACTCTTCCACGGCAACCGACCGGTCGTGATGATGACCGCCTGGCAATGCATCATTGTGGTAGAAGAAGTATGATTTGCCCTTGTAGTCAACGATGCCCGCATGATTGGTATTGCTGCCTTTTTGCGTGGGCATGATGACTCCCTGCTGTTTCCAGGGCCCGTTAATGCTTTTGGACGTGGAATAACTGATATTTTCGTGCCATTCCGCCGCATACACCAGATAGTATTGCTTGTTTCTCTTGTATACCCATGGCGCCTCAGTATATTTGCCGGTAAAAGCTGTCTTGTCCTTGATATCCAGAGCCTGAATTTCCCCGTCAATGGAAATCATGTCCTTATTGAGTTTCACCCGGTAGCAAGCATCATTCCCCCAGAAAAGATAGGCCTGTCCATCCTCGTCGATAAACACGGTGGGATCGAGATCGTCCCACGAGTGTTGCGCATATTTGGTCATGCTGTTGGTGATCAGCGCCTTGCCTAAAGCGTCCTTGAAAGGACCGTACGGGGAATCCGCGACGGCCACGCCGACCCCCACGCCACCCGGTGCATTCCTATCACCTGTGGAGAAATACCAATAGTATTTTCCATTTCTTGCAATAACTTGCGCCGCGCTTGCATCATTGGTGGACCAGGCAATCTGGCCTATTCTCAAAGGCGAGCCGTGATCAGTCCAGTTGACCATGTCGGTCGTGGTGAACAGCCGGTAATCGCGCATCATATAATTTTTTTCCGGAGCATCGTCCTCGTCGTGGCCGGTATACAGGAAAAGGGTATCTCCGAACACGATGGGCGCCGGATCGGCGGTGTACAAGGTTTGTACGATAGGGTTGTTCTGCGCCGATGCCGGAAGCGTCGACAGGCAGCAGATGGCCGTCAATAAGATCTTGGATTTAAATTTCATGTTTATTGTAGTTGGTGAACATCGGTTAATGGTTATTGTTGATGACGCCGTCGGCGTGTCTCTGTTGTTCTTGGAACTGCTTTTTATGCCTGCTTTTTTTAACTGGTTTACTTCCCGTCTTCTTCGACGATGGCCAGGTCCCACGGCGCCAGCTTCAGGCTGTGCGCCGGGGCGATGCGTTTGCTGGTGAGCAGGTCGACGCCGCTCTTGTGTGGGTAGTTAAAACTCACTTCCTCGCCGGAATAATTGAAGTAGTAGCGGATGGTCCGGTTGAAGCCATTGGTGCCGGTGCGCGTGCGCACCTTGGGTGGCAATTGCTGGTCCGGACCGATCAAGCCGATCTCCTGCAAGGACGACTGCAAGAGCGCTTTCTGCAGCTGGTCCGACAGGTAGGTGCCCGTGTAGACGACCTTGCCGGCGCCGTACTGGTTCGCCGTGATGGCCGGCCAGCGGCCATAGAAGGGGTGGTCGTAGTGCGCGATGGCCTTGGCGGTATCGAGCTGCAGGAACTCGGCCCAGTGCTGCACCTTGTTGTCGGCGCCCGCATTGAAGGGATCGCCCTTCAGGGCCAGCGGCTGGGCCAGGTTGGAAAATTCCTGGTAGTGGAAACCTAGCGCTTCGCGCAAGGGGCCTGGCGCCATGGTGTGGCGCACGGTGGTGTTTTCGTTGGTGAAGCCGCTCTTGAAGCCCATGACGACGCGGCCGCCTTGCTTGATGTAGTCGGTGATGCGCTTGAGCAGCGCGTCGTCGGCCACGTACAGGGAAGGCACGATCAGCATCTTGTACGATGAGAAGTCCTTGGCGTCCGGGAAGACGAAGTCGGTACTGACGTTCAAGTCGTACAGCGCGCGGTGGATCTGGCGCACCTGCGAGGCGTAATCGGCCTTTGTGCTGGTGCCGCCCCACTGCGACTCCTTGGCAAACGGCATGTCGTTGATGGCATTGAGCGAATCGCGGCTCCACAGGATCGCGACCTCGCTCTTGATCTTCAGGTTCACCAGGCGTGGGCCGATCTTTTTCAGCTCTTGCCCGGTACGGCTCATTTCGGCATAAGCCCGGTTCGGTTCCAGGTCGTGCCCCAGCACGCCCTTCCAGTAGGTTTCCTGGTTCGCGTGGACCGATGCCCAATGCCAGTACTCGACCATATTGGCGCCATTGGACAGGTGGGTGTAGACGTCTTCGCGGAACTGGCCGTCATACGGCGGATACTGGAAGGAAGAGCTCCAGTCCGTGGTCTGCGCATTGGTCTCGACCACCAGGAAATTGTCGCGCTTGAGCGAGCGCGTGAAGTCGGCCTGGATGGTCTGGTCGACGCCGTTATATTTTTCCGGCGCGTTCCAGTGATAGATATTGACGCCGGCGACGTCGAGCCCGCGCGACACGGCTTCCTCGTTGATATCGTTGTGCATCGCCCCGGCGAAATCGTGGGTGACGAACTGGCGCGGCGAGGCGTTTTCGCGGATCAGGTTCGCTTGCCAGGTCAGGAAGTCGGTGACCCGCATCTGGCTCCAGCGCGACCATTCGAGCTTGTAGCCGGTGCTCTGGGCGCCGT
>CAMLFK010000149.1 GCA_946479255.1 uncultured Oxalobacteraceae bacterium | reverse complement strand
GGTGGCCGCGCGAGCCTTCCGCGAACAGGGTGTACTTGGCATGCAGTTCCATGCCCAGCTGGAAGTCGTCCTTCGGCTTGCCATGGCGGTCCACGCCCATGTTGCCGGTTGCGACACCCTTGACCGAGCCATCTTCGTTGTACAGCACTTCGGCAGCCGGAAAGCCCGGGAAGATTTCCACGCCGAGAACTTCGGCCTGCTGGCCCAGCCAGCGCACCACATTACCGAGCGAGATCACGTAGTTGCCGTGGTTCTCAAAACAGGCCGGTACCGCAAAACCAGGTGTCTGGTAAGCCTTGGTTTCGGTCAGGAACAGGATGCGGTCTTCCGTGACTTCGGTGTTGAGCGGAGCGCCCAGCTCCTTCCAGTTGGGAATGAGCTCGTTCAGTGCGCGCGGGTCCATGACCGCGCCGGACAGGATATGCGCGCCCAGCTCGCCGCCTTTTTCGAGCACGCAGACCGATACTTCACGGCCCTGTTCCGCTGCCAACTGCTTGAGGCGGATCGCCGCGGACAGGCCGGCCGGGCCGCCGCCCACCACAACCACGTCGTATTCCATGGCCTCGCGTGGGCCGTATTGTTCTAGTAGATTGTTCTGGTCTGTCATGGTGTGTTCATGGGATGGAAAATTTAAGCACGAGTGTGCGGCTTTTTGGCGGCGAATGCAACTTGGACGCCATTTTAAGGGCAATATTAGATGGCACCGTCTAATGGCGGCGTTTTATGTAATGATTATGCTTTCGTTTGTCGAACGCATAGGAGCAAACCGTGGGCATTGAAGTCAATTTCGAGGGAAAGATCGCGATGATCACGGGTGCATCGAGCGGCCTCGGCGCACGCTTCGCCAAGGCCCTGGCCGGCGCCGGCGCACAGGTGGTGCTGGCCTCGCGCCGCACCGACCGCCTGAAGGAACTGCGCGCCGAAATCGAAGCCGACGGCGGCGCCGCCCACGTGGTCAGCCTGGACGTGACGGACCTGGCCAGCATCAAGTCGGCCATCGCCCACGCAGAGACTGAGGCAGGCCCGATCGACATCCTGGTGAACAACTCAGGCGTCTCGTCCACCCAGCGCCTGATCGACGTGACCGAAGAGGACTACGCCTACATCATGGACACGAACCTGCGCGGCGCCTTCTTCGTGGCCCAGCAGGCCGCCAAGCGCATGATCCAGCGCGCCAAGGGCGATCCAAAGAAACAGCACCGCATCATCAACATCGCATCGGTGGCTGGCTTGCGCGTGCTGCCGCAGATCGGCGTGTATTGCATGAGCAAGGCCGGCGTGGTGCAGATGACCAAGGCGATGGCGGTGGAGTGGGCCAAGTACGGGATCAACACGAATGCCATCTGCACCGGCTATATCTCCACCGAAGTCAACGAGGAATACTTCGCCAGCGAGCAGGGCCAGAAGCTGATCGGCATGCTGCCGCGTAAGCGGCCGGGCAAGCCGGAGGATCTCGACGGCTTGCTGCTGTTGCTGGCGGCGGAGGAGAGCCACTTTATCAATGGTGCCATCATTACGGCCGATGATGGCATGACGGCCCAGTAGCGCGCCGGAATGAACCGCTTCGGCCGTTCATTTCGAGCGGCAAAAACCGTCGTTTTCGTCTGCGCCGCTTCCTTGTTAGCGCTTGTCCGCCGTCGTCGCATCAATCGCTCTAAAAAGCAATACATACTTTGGACGGCTTTTACTAACGTTGCATTTTGCTATACTTTCTCTCTTGCGACAGGTAATCTTCTGGTATTTCGTTCAACCCAGCGCTTATAATTCTAGGCTGGAACTTTAGTAGAGATACTTGCAATAATGCGACAACATGGCCTGCGGTTTTCCATTGCCGCGCACGCGGCGTGGGCCCCTGGGCTGGCCACGCCGGAAGCGTGGACCGCGTGGGCGCAAGCGCCTGTGCGCGTCGGCGAAGGCGCTGATCCAGCGGTTGCCGCCATGCCGGCCATGTTGCGCCGGCGCGCAGGCTTCCTCGGCAAGATGGCGCTTGACGTCGCTTACCGCTGCCTCGACGGCCGCACTGACATCCCCTCGGTTTTCTGTTCGCGCCATGGCGAAGTGGGCCGCGCCGTCGATCTGCTCGGCGACCTGGCGCGCGGCGAGGCCTTGTCGCCGACCGCCTTTGGGCTGGCGGTGCACAACGCCAGTTCCGGCCTGTTGTCGATCGCCCGCGCCGACCGCGCCAATTGCATTGCACTGGCCGCCGGTTCGGCAACGGTCGAGCATGGCGTGATCGAGGCCTGCGGTTTGCTGGCGGAAGGGGCGCAAGAGGTGCTGCTGGTCGCTTACGACTGCCCGCTGCCTGAGCCCTTGGGCCAATTTGAAGATTGCGACGAGCAGCCGCACGCATGGGCATGGCTGATGACCGCGCCGCAAGCCGATCCGATCACCCTGGCTTTAAGCGATGCGGCAGGCGCGCCGAAGACGGCAATGCCGGGCGGCCTGGAGATTTTGCAGTTCCAGCTGAGCGGAGCGCGTACACTGGCGCGCCGCACGGGCCGGCAGCACTGGCTCTGGTCGCGCGATGCTTGATCAACTGGGACGTGGCTGGCGCGTGATTGCGACCGGCATCAGTTTCGCCAGCTTTGGTGTTGGCGGCCTGCTGCTGCGCGTGGCCGTGTTCCCCGCTATGTCGTTGATGATACGTGACCGGGGCCGGCGCACGATCGCCGCGCGTGCGGTGATTCGCTGGACCTTCCGCGCCTTCATCGAGCTGATGCGCGGCCTGGGCGTGCTGCGCTACCAGTTCATCGGCCTGGACAAGCTGGAGCGGGGCGGCCAGCTGATCCTGGCCAACCACCCGACCCTGATCGACACGGTGTTCCTGATGGCATTCGTCCAGCGCGCCGACTGCATCGTCAAGAGCCATTTGTGGAACAACCCGTTCACCAGCGGACCGGTGCGCGCGGCCGGCTACATCAGCAACGAGAGCGGGGCGGAACTGGTCGACGCCTGCATCGCGTCGCTGCGGGCGGGGAACAACCTGATTATTTTCCCGGAGGGTACGCGTACTCCGGCCGGCGGCGCCATCGTGTTTAAACGCGGCGCGGCCAACATCGCGGTGCGCGGCGCTTGTGCCGTCACCCCGGTGTGCATTGCCTGTCATCCACCCACGCTGGGCAAGGGCGAAGCCTGGTGGCGCGTTCCACCGCGGCAGGCGCAATTTCGTATCGAGATCAGGGATGACATCGAGATCGGCAGTTTCACCGGCTCCGGCACGACCGAAGTCATGGCGGTACGTCATTTGACGGAACACCTGCAACATTTTTTTACTGGAGAGTACCAAGGTCATGCTTGAGCAAGAAGTGAAACAACTGATCATCGACGTCCTGCAACTCGAAGACGTCAGCGCCGCCGATATCGACAGCGACGCACCCCTGTTTGTCGAAGGCCTTGGCCTGGACTCGATCGACGCGCTGGAACTGGGCGTGGCCCTGCAAAAGCGCTACGGCATTTCGCTGTCGGCCGATTCGCAGGAAACCCGCAGCCATTTCGCGTCGGTGAACGCGCTGGCCAAGCTGATTGAAACCCATCGGAAGAAGTAAGGAGTCTTACATGGTTAACATTGACAAGATGAACCGCGAGCAGATCCAGGCATGGGTGGTCGACCTGCTGGCCGAGATGTTTGAACTGGATAAATCGGAACTTACCGCCGAGTCCAACCTGTACGCCGACCTGGACATCGACAGCATCGACGCGGTCGACCTGGCGGTCAAGCTCAAGCAGCTGACCGGCAAGCGCCTGCAGCCTGAAGTCTTCAAGACCATCCGCACCATCGGTGATGTGGTGGGCGCGCTCGAAGCGCTGGTCGAGGAGCAGGTGTCATAAATTCGCGTTTGCTGGCGGTGCCGGGGATTGTCCTCACCGCCTTGTATCCACTGGCTGTCTGGCTGGGCCATGAGCGCTTCGAACCGCGCTGGCTGGCCGTCCTGCTGCTGCTGGCCGCACTGGCGCGCCTGCCGTCGCTCAAGCTGAGCGCCTCGGCACGCTGGCTGGCGGGCGGCGCCTTGCTGCTTGCGGCAGGCGCCATCGCGGCCAATGCGATCCTGCCTTTGAAGCTGTATCCGGTGCTGGTCAATGCCGGCCTGCTGGCCGCCTTTGGCTATAGCCTGGCCAAACCACCGAGCATGATCGAGCGTTTCGCGCGCATGCGCGAACCAAACCTGCCGCCGTTCGCGGTGGCCTACACCCGCACCGTCACCAAGGTGTGGTGCGGCTTCTTTATCGTCAATGGCGCCATCGCGCTCGGTACCGCCCTGTGGGCGACTCCGGCCGTGTGGTCGCTGTATAACGGCGTGATTTCCTATGTGCTGATGGGCGTGCTGTTCGCCGGTGAGTACCTGGTTCGCCTGCGGGTTCAGCGGATGCATCATGGCTGAGTATCATGGCTGAACTCGTCACGAAACTCGCCGGACGTCCCGGCGGCGCCCTTGCGGGCTGGCGCGGCATGGAGCCGGTCAGCGCTGAAGCGCTGCTGGCGCGCGTATCGGCCTGGCGTGCGCTGGCACTGCGCACTCCCGGCGAGCAGGTGGCGCTGTACCTGGCCGACAGCCTGGAGTTCGGCGCCGCGCTGCTGGGCGCCTGGCAGGCCGGTAAAACCGTGTGGCTCAGCGCCGACACACTTGAGGGCAGTTGCACGGCGCTGGCCACATCCGTGTCAGCCTTCTTCGGTGAATTCCCCGCGCAGTTCGAAGCAATGACGCCGTCCGATGGCGACGCCTGTCCGCTGCCGTGGCTTGCGCTCGATCCGGCCTTCGATGCGCTGGTGGTCTTCACCTCCGGCAGCAGCGGTGCTCCGCAGGCCATTCCGAAGCGGATGTCGCAACTGAACGAAGAATTGGAGACGCTCGAGACGCTGTTCGGCGCGCGCGTGGGTGATGCCGACGTCATTGCCACCGTCTCGCACCAGCATATCTACGGACTGCTGTTCAAGGTGCTGTGGCCATTGACTGCCGGCCGCGCGATCCATGCGCACAGCCTCGACTACCCCGAGCAGATCGTCGACGTGCTGCAACGGCGCGATTGCGTTCTGGTCGCCAGTCCCGCCCACCTCAAGCGCCTGCCTGAAACGCTCGACTGGTCCGCCGTGACCGGGCGCCTGCGCTGCGTGTTCTCGTCCGGCGGCCCGCTGCTGCCGGAAGGCGCTGCCGCGGCGATGCGCCTGCTGGGGCAGGCGCCGGTCGAAATCTACGGCAGCTCCGAAACCGGCGGTATCGCCTGGCGCTGCCGCGAGCTTGGCGGCGCCGGCGCATGGGAGCCGGTGCCGGGTGCCGAATGGCGCATCGATGACGCTACCGGCCAGCTGGAAGTGCGCTCGCGCCATCTGCCTGACGACAACTGGATGCTGCTGCAGGACCGCGTCACCAGCGCCGGCGCAAATCGCTTCCTGCTGCTGGGACGTAGCGACCGGCTGGTCAAGATCGAGGAAAAGCGCGTTTCGCTGGACGCCATCGAAGCGGCGCTGCTGGCCAGCGGGCTTGCCCTTGAAGCGCGCGTGATCGTCTGCCCCGAACGGGGCGGCGCGCGCCAGCAGGTGGCCGCCTTCGTGGTCGCGTCCAACGCGGGCAAGGAGCTGTTGGCATCCGGCGGCAAGCTCGCCCTCAATAACGCGCTGCGCGCCTGGCTGACCGGCCGCGTCGAGCCGGTGGCCATGCCGCGCCGCTGGCGCTATCTGGACCAGTTGCCCGTCAATGCACAGGGAAAGACCACCCACGCGCAGTTGCTGGCGCTGCTGGGCGAAACCGACCAGCGTCCGCGCATGCCGCAGATAACGGTGCTGGAAGAAGGCCCGGTGCGCGTGCTGCTGGAGCTGACCGTGCCTGCCACCTTGTTCTATTTCGACGGCCACTTCGCCCAGGCGCCGGTGCTGCCGGGCGTGGTGCAGGTCGACTGGGCGATTCATTACGGCCGGCGGTATTTCGCGCTGGCTCCGGCGTTCAACGGCATGAACGCGCTCAAGTTCCAGCAGGTGATCCGGCCCGAACAGCCGGTGCGGCTGGAACTCTCGCACGACGGCGCCAACGGCAGCCTGTCGTTCCGCTACTTCTCCGACGCCGGCCAACATGCCAGCGGCCGGGTCCTGTTCGTTTCACCACCCTGAGGCATCATGTTAGACAAAAAATTCTCCCCTGAGCGCCAGAGCGCTTTCGCGGCCCGCTTCGAAGCGCAAAAGATCGCCTTCGGACCGGTCGTGTTCCAGTGCGTGCGCTACGCATGGAAACGCGGCATGCTGCAGGCCCTGGCCGATGCGGGCGAGGAGGGCTTGAGCGTCGCCGAGCTGGTGGCGACCGGCCGCTGGAGCAAGTACGCCCTCAAGGTGGTGCTGGAGACCTGCCTGTCGGCCGGCGTGGTGTACATCCACGGCGGGCGCTACGCGCTCGACAAGGCGGGCTTCTGCGTCCTCACCGACAGCATTACCCAGATCAATATCGACTTCAATCATGACGTCTGCTACCAGGGCCTGTTCAAGCTGGACGAATCGCTGGACGCGCAAAAGCCGCTCGGCCTGCCGGCGCTGGGCAACTGGTCGACCTTGTACCAGGGCTTGTCGGAGCTGGCCGAGCCGGCCAAGACCAGCTGGTTCGCCTTCGACCACTTTTATTCGGACACTTCCTTCCCGGAGATCCTGCCGGACGTTTTCGCCACCGGCCCGCGCCGCCTGATGGACGTGGGTGCCAACACCGGCAAATTCAGCCGCGCCGCGCTCGACTACAACCCGGATGTGGAGCTGCACCTGGTCGACCTGCCGCGCCAGCTGGCCGTGGCCGCTACCGCCCTGCAGGAAGCCGGCGTGCGCGAGCGCGCCCACCTGCATCCGGTCGACCTGCTGGACGCGGCGATGCCACTGCCGGCCGGGATGGATGTGATCTGGATGAGCCAATTCCTGAGCTGTTTCTCGGAAGCGGCGATCGCCACCATCCTGCAGCGCGCCGCCGCGGCGTTGGCGCCCAACGGCCAGCTGCTGGTCATGGATACCTTCTGGGACCTGCAACGCTATGACATCGCCTCCTACTGCCTGATCAACACTTCGCCGTACTTTACGGCGATGGCCAGCGGGAACAGCAAGATCTACGAAAGCGGCGACTACATCCGCCTGGCCGAAGCGGCCGGCCTCAAACTCCTGACTGCGCGCGACGGCATCGGCTACTGCCACTCGCTACTGCGCTTTACCAAGGTTTGATTCGATCATGTTCAATCCTTGCGCGCTGATCCCTGTCTACGACCACGAACACGCCATCGGCGCGGTGGTCGAGGCGGTGCTCGCCCAGGGCCTGCCGTGCATCCTGGTGGACGACGGCAGCTCGCCCTCGTGCGCCCGCGTGCTCGATGCCCTGGCCGAAGGCGACCAGCGGGTGTCCCTGGTGCGCCACACCGTCAACCAGGGCAAGGGCGCGGCCGTGCTGACCGGCTTTCGCCAGGCCGCCGCGCTGGGTTTCAGCCACGTGCTGCAGTTGGATGCCGACGGCCAGCACAACACGGCCGACATTCCAGGCTTCATGGCGCTGGCGCACGAGCATCCCGATGCCGTGATCGCCGGCTGTCCGCAGTACGACGAATCGGTGCCGGCCCTGCGCCTGTATGCGCGCTACCTGACCCACGTGTGGATCTGGATTAATACCCTGTCGTTTTCGATCCGCGATTCGATGTGCGGCTTCAGGGTATATCCGGTGGCGCCGGTGGTGGCGCTGGCCGCGCGCCAGCCGCTCGGCAAACGCATGAACTTCGACCCGGAGATCCTGGTGCGCCTGTACTGGGACGGTGTGCGGGTGCTCAACCAGCCGACCCGCGTCACCTATCCGACCGACGGCGTGTCGCACTTTTTGGCTTTCCGCGATAACGCGCTCATCACGCGCATGCACACGGTCCTGTTCTTCGGCATGCTGGTGCGTCTGCCGTCGCTGCTGGCCCGCAAATGGCGGAGCGTATGACCACCGCAGCGCCACGCCACTGGGCCGCTATCGCCGAATCGAGTTTCGTCGGCGGCATGCGCTTGCTGTTCTGGGTTTGCCGGGTGTTCGGCCGCTGGCCGTTCCGGGTGGTGCTGTACCCGGTGCTGGCGTGGTACGTCTTGAGCAAGCCGGCCGCGCGCCGCACCTCGAACGCTTACCTGGAACGCGTGCGCGCCTTTGCTCCCGTGCGCACCGGCTGGATCGGCGTGCTGCGCCACTTCGCCAGCTTCGCCGAAACCATCCTCGACAAGATGCTGCTGTGGGGTGGCCTGTTCGATACCAGCGCCACCCGCTACTTCGGCGTGGAGCCGATGCGCCGCCTGATCGCCGAACGGCGCGGCGCCGTCATCATGTGCGCCCACTTGGGTAACACCGACCTGTGCCGCGTGCTGGCCCACCAGGTCAGCGGCCTCAAATTGACGGTGCTGGTGCATACGCGCCACGCCCAGGCCTTCAACGACATGCTGGCCGCGCTCGATCCGCGCAGCCAGATGAACCTGTTGCAGGTCAACGAGATGAACCCGGCCACCGCCATGCTGCTGGCCGAGCGCGTGGCCCAGGGCGAATTCGTGGTGATCGCTGGCGACCGCATTCCGGTTTCGCCAGATCCGCGTGTCGTACAAGCGCCGTTCCTGGGCAGCGCCGCGCCGTTCCCGGTCGGCCCTTACGTGCTGGCCAGCGTTTTGCAATGCCCGCTCTACATGATGTTCTCGACGCGCTCGGGCGGCGCCGCTGAAATCCATTTCGAACTGCTGCGCGAGCAGCTGCGCCTGCCGCGCCAGGGCCGCGACGCCGCGTGTGCGGCCATCGCCACCGACTACGCCGCGCGCCTGCAACACCACTGCGCGCGTGCTCCGCTGGAGTGGTTTAACTTCTACGACTTCTGGCATTTACCCCATCTGGACAAGAACGATGCATCCTGCTGACCTGAAAAAACCTCAACGCATGGTGCAGTTCGACCGCTCGCGCCTGACCATCGAAGATATCGCCGACATCGCCCACGGCCGCGCCAGCGCCGAGCTGTCGCCGGACCCGGCCTTCCGCGCGGCGATCGCGCGCGGCGCCGACTTCCTCGACCGCCTGCTGCGCGAGGATGGCAATATCTATGGGGTTACCACCGGCTATGGCGATTCGTGCACGGTGGCGGTGCCGGCCGAACTGGTCGGCGATCTGCCGCACCATCTGTACACCTACCATGGCTGCGGCCTGGGTGCCTACCTGACGCCAGAGCAAACGCGCGCCGTCATGGCGGCCCGCCTGGCTTCGCTCAGCAAGGGCTTCTCGGGCGTGTCGGTGGAACTGCTGGAACAGATCGCACGCCTGCTGGACGCCGGCATTTTGCCGCTGATTCCGAGCGAGGGCTCGGTCGGCGCCAGCGGCGACCTGACCCCGCTTTCCTACCTGGCCGCCGTGCTGTGCGGCGAGCGCGAAGTGTGGCGCGACGGCGTCGAAGTGCCGGCCGCGCTGGCGCTGCAGGAAGCCGGCATCACGCCGCTGCGCCTGCGCCCAAAAGAAGGCCTGGCCATCATGAACGGCACGGCGGTGATGACCGCGCTGGCCTGCCTTGCCTACGAGCGCGCCGACTATCTGACCAAGCTGTGCACCCGCATCACGTCGATGGCATCGTTTGCACTGGACGGCAACGCCCACCACTTCGACGAGACCCTGTTTTCGGTCAAGCCGCACGCGGGCATGCAGGGCGTGGCCGCATGGCTGCGCGAAGACCTGCACGCCGGCCAGACCGAGCGTAACAACAAGCGCCTGCAAGACCGGTATTCGATCCGCTGCGCGCCGCATGTGATCGGCGTGCTGGCGGACGCGCTGCCGTTCTTCCGCCAGTCGATCGAGAACGAACTCAATAGCGCCAACGACAATCCGATCATCGACGCCGAAGGCGAGAAGGTCCTGCATGGCGGCCACTTCTACGGCGGCCACATTGCCTTTGCCATGGACGGCATGAAGAATGCCGTGGCCAACCTGGCCGACCTGCTGGACCGCCAGATGGCACTGCTGGTCGACAGCCGCTACAACCACGGCCTGCCGGCCAACCTGTCCGGCGCGGAAGGCCCGCGCGCCGCGATTAACCACGGCTTGAAAGCCTTGCAGATCAGCGCTTCGGCGTGGACCGCGGAAGCGCTCAAGCTGACCATGCCCGCCTCGGTTTTCTCGCGTTCGACCGAATGCCACAACCAGGACAAGGTCAGCATGGGCACCATCGCCGCGCGCGACTGCCTGCGCGTGCTGGAACTGACCGAGCAGGTTGCCGCGGCACTGCTGGTGACGGTGCGCCAGGGCGTGTGGCTGCGCTGCCGCACCAGCCCGGCGGTGCCGGCGCCGGACGCAGTGCAAGCAATGGCCGACGCGCTCGGCGAAGTGGTGCGGCCGGTGGTGGAAGACCGCCGTCTGGAGCCTGAGCTGCGCGTGCTGATCGATCGCATCCGGGCGGGGGCCTGGAGCCTGTATGCGTAAGGCGCCCAGCCGCTGGTCGGTTGAAACCGACATACAGGTGCAGTTCTTCGACCTGGACCCGATGCAGATCGTCTGGCACGGGAACTATGTCAAGTACCTGGAAGTGGCGCGCTGCGCGCTGCTCGATTCGATTGGCTACAACTACCAGCAGATGCAGGCGTCCGGCTACGCCTGGCCGGTCATCGACCTGAACCTGCGCTATATCGGCTCGGCCACCTTCGGCCAGCGCCTGCGCCTGCGTGCCGAGATCGTCGAGTACGAGAACCGCCTGAAGATCGATTACCTGATCAGCGACGCCGAGAGTGGCAAGCGCTTGAACAAAGCCAGCTCCACCCAGGTCGCGGTCGATATCGCCACCGGCGAGATGTGCTTCGTTTCGCCGGCCGTGCTGTTTGAAAAATTAGGAGTGACCCCAGAATGAAACGTTTGTTCGCCGCCGTGACCCTGGCCGTCGCATGCGCCTCATCGAGCGCCGCCGCACCGATCGCCGCCATCCAGGCCATGCTGGCCAAGCCCGCCGTGCTGTGCGGCCGCTTCGACCAGACCAAGACCCTGGCCGGCATGAGTAAGCCCCTGGCTTCGCATGGCCGCTTTTGCGTGATGGCCGGCAAGGGCGTCATGTGGCGCACCATCAAACCCTTCCCCAACACGCTGCGCCTGACCCGCGACGAAATCGTCCACTTCCAGGGCGAGCGGGTGGCGATGCGCCTGGACGCCAAGCAGGAGCCGACCGTCCGCATGATCAACAGCGTGCTGTTTTCGCTGCTGTCGGGCGACCTGTCGCAGCTGGACAAACTGTTCGTGGTCGACGGTACGGCCGATAAGGACAGCTGGAAGGTGGGCTTGAAAGCGCGCGAACCGGCGCTGGCCAAGGCGATCGGCACCATTTCGCTCGACGGCGCCAATTATGTGAAGAACATCCAGATCGATGAAGCCGCGGGCGACCGCACCGCCATTGTGTTCTCGGAGATTCAGACCGGCGAGAGCGCCATCACCGCGCAAGAGGCAGCCTTATTTTGAAGCGTCACACCTGGCTGGCCGTGGCATGGGCGCTGGTGGTGTGCGTCCTGCTGGGCCATAACGCCTATTTATGGCTGGGCAAACGCATCGTGCCCGATACCGACATCCTCGCGCTGCTGCCGGTGCAGGAGCGCGACCCGGTGCTGCAGCAGTCCTTTACCCGCATGGTGGATGCGGCCCAGCAGCGCGTGATCGTGCTGGTCGGCGCACCCGACTGGGAGAATGCCCAGCGCGCCGCCGATGCCTACACCAAGGTGCTGGCGACCCAGCCGGGCATGCTGGGCGCAAGCAGCGTGTCGGACGAGACCCAGGCCGACTGGCTGGCGCCGTTCCA
>CAMLFK010000148.1 GCA_946479255.1 uncultured Oxalobacteraceae bacterium | reverse complement strand
TGTAGCACAGGTCGAGCGCGTCCACCACCAGGCGGATGTCGGCCGAGTTCTTGCCGGACTGGCGCACGTGCGGGATTTCGATCAGCTCGAAGTTCGCTTCATGCATGGTGGCCTTGAAGCCCTTGTAACGGTCCCAGTCGCAGTAAGCCTTCTTGACCACGATGCTGCCCTTGAGCAGAAGCCGTTCAAGCACCGGCTTGATGTCGAATTTTTCGTAGTTCGCATCGCGCACGCCGAGGGCGACGTTTTCGAAGTCGCAGAAGACCGCCATGCTGATGTTGTCTGAGGATGAAGCCATATTCGTTCTTCTCTAAATAGGTAGGACAAAGCCAGCGGCGATTATACGCAACTGACAAGATCGGGCACCAATGGCGTCAGGCTGGCGTGTTCACCGCACAATCCTGGGCTCCACTTTGGCGCGTTCGATGTAGCGGTCGGTGTCCTCGTCGAGCAGCAGGCCCTGGTCGCGCAGCTCGCGCGCCACCAGCGCCACGGCCTTGGCGTACTCAAGGCGAGATACGTAGCGCTGCGAAATGGCGCGGCGTGGATCGCCCGCGCGCGGCGTGGCCGGCAGCGGCGCCGACATGCCGTTCAAACCGCACAGCTGGTTCTCGGCGAAGCTGTGGCGGCGCAGGTTCCAGCCGGCGTAGGTGGCCAGCGGCAGCGCCACCTCGGGCAGGCGGATACCGGCGATATCGTGGCCATCGGCGTCAGCCATCGGCACCAGCACCTGGTAGCGGCGCGCGCCGTGCAGCACGCCGGGCAGGCTGCGGTAGTCGACCACGCTCAAGCCATTGATGACGTCCGGGTACTCGATGCCGATTTTGGACAGGTCCGGAAAACCGACCGCCTCGCGCTGCGGCTGCACCAGGCGATTCTGCGCCAGGCTCGGGTAGCGGCTGTCGGGCGGCGCGATACCGGTGCGCGACCAGTCCACCAGCCGTTCGAGCAGCGCGCGCACGGCGGGCGCTTGGGGGGCCGGGTTGTTCGGATACTTGCAGATGCCGACGGTGGGCGTGCGGGCGGGCATGTGCTGGGTCGAGGACAGCAGGTAGGCCCGCACGTCGCCGGGCAAGGCGATGTCACGGCCGGCGCCGTCGGTCACCAGCAGCGAGGCGCGCGCCTGCCAGAATTCCAGGCTGCTGTCGACGTGCATCAGCTTGGGGCAGGTGGCGCTGGCGGCGCAGCGCGCAAAGATGCCGTCGGTGCGCCCGGTGAGCGGATCGGTGGTGGTGGCGTAGCTGAACGGGAACTGGTCGCCGTAGGTGATGTGGTCGATGTGCTGGGTCGAGTAGCGGCCCGGCTGGGCGAAGCGCACATTCACGAAACTCTTGCGGCTGCCGGCGATCAGCGGCATGGCGCCGTCGAACACCCGCACGCCGTTCACGCCGGCGTTGAAGCCCTGCCATATCAGGTCGCGCAGAAAGCGCCCGGACTGCGAAACACCGAGCGCAATGGCCACATCGGGCGCGATGTCGGCCAGCGGATGGCCGGGCGTGCGGGCGTCTTTCAGCCAGACGCTCACGTCGCGGATCGCCGCCATGCCCAGGCCCATCAGGCGCGGGTCGCGCGCCTGGTATTCGAAGCGGTAGATGGCGCCGCCGTCGTAGCCGCGCGGCCGGCTGATGTCGATTTCCGAGGCGCTGTTGTAGCGCCAGTTTGAGGCGGGCACGACTTCCTGCGCGCCGCCGGCGTGCGTGCGCACCGTGAGCACGGCGCGGCTTTGCTCCAGCGTGGCGGCCGGATAGGCCAATGCCATCGTCCCCCTCGGCTTGAGATCGTCGAACACGGTTTCCTCGGCGCTGAAACCGGTGATGGGCTTGCCGCCATTGCTGACGACCGGGAACGCCGTGCCGGCGCGCTGGCCGTCGCGCGACAATGGAATGTCGCCCTGCCAGCCGATCCAGGCCAGCGTATGCCCGCGCCGCATCAGAAAGCCGATCCCGGCGTCGCCAGGCGCGTCGAGCTTGTCGCTGCCTTCATTGACCACCATCGGAAACAGCTTGCCGCCACGGGTGGGAATGTCGACCAGCAGGGCGCGCGAGGCTTTGGCGGCATCAAGCGGGCGGGCGATGATGACGTCGGTCTGGTAGTCGATCCAGCCGTCCTTGCCGGCGGCCAGATCGATGTCGGCGATCTGCCGGTTGGCCGCATGGCGTGCGTCGATCCGCATATGCGCCACCGCGACGATGCGTTCGTACGCGCCGGTGTCGCCGAATCTGGTGCCGCCGAAGGCCGGTGCGCGGCTGATCAGTTCGAGGCGCACCAGGTGGGCGCCGGCCAGGCCCTGCAGGCGCGGCGCCGCGCACGATGCCAATGCAAGTGTCAATGAAAGGCAGAGCAGCCGGCGCAGCATAATCAATATCGTCTCCCGTAGTGCGCGAAACGATAGCACGGCGGCGCGGCCTTGGCGAGATGCCCTCCTCACTTCCCCACCGTTACCCCGGCTGCGCTCACATCGATGGTATGCCCGCCAGCCCTGACCGATGCATTGTCGCCATCGATGCGGATGCGCGGTTCGGCCCCGCCGCAATCGACCCGCAGCACGGCGACGAACAGCGCCCGGCTGGCAGGTGCGCGCATGGCGAAGCGGTTTCCGTAGTGCGGGCCGGCCTTGGTTTGCGGCGGCGGGCTGTAACCCTGCGCGGTGCTGAGCACCAGCGGATCGGACGCTTCCAGGGTGCCGCACATGCCGACGCCTTCAACGCTGACGCGGAAATCCTCGGCTTGCCCGGACAAGGGCGCCAGCGTGTGCAGGTTCCACTCCCAGACATGCTCGCCAGCACTTTGCAGCTGGTCCACCACCACCAGGGTCGACGGGCGGATGAACACCAGCGACCGTTTGGCCATCCGGATGTCGCCGCCGTAGGCCGCTCGCGCGTCGCCGACCGCGATGTCGTAGGCGGCGGTGCTGGTGAACCTGGTGATCTTCCCATTATTGGCGCGGCTGCCCTGTCCCAATGGCCCCAGCTGCTGGCCGTCGCCGCCGTCGAAGGTGATGGCGTTGTGGGCACGGGTCTGCTTGTACCAGCCGCGCCAGTGCGCCGAGTTGTAGCTGTCGTAGACGCCTGAGTCCATGGCCAGTACCTTGCCGCGCGCGTAGAGCACGAAGCTGTTCTGGTCCGCATGCGAATGGTTGAGCGAGCCGAACGGGCTGCTCTTGAACAGCACCGATACACGGCGCGGGTCGGCCAGCGAACTATGCATGGCCGCCACGCCGACCGAGGGGAAGCTGGCGCCGTTGGGAATCGACTTGAGGCTCGCGGCGCCGCGATACTGGCGCGGGCTGAGCAGGATGTTCAGGCGGGCGTAATCCTCGCCTTTGAGTTTGCCGGCATACCAGCGCGCGATCGGCGTGCTGGAGCGGTTTGCGATGGACTTTCCAAGGCGCGCCCATTCCTCGCCCCGCTCGACCTCGGCGCCGTCGCCGAATGCGCCGGCCGGCGTGCCCGGCGGCACCGCATAGGCCAGGTAGCGCGGCAGCGATGCCAGCCAGGGTTTGCGGTACAGCGGCACGCCAAGCACCCGTTCGATCAGGTCCCAGGCCAGCAGCGATTCGCCGGCGTCCCACATGGCGTAGCTGGAACCGTTGGCAAAGCCGCCGTCCTTGCCGCCCCATGGGCTCAAGGCCGCCACGTAAGCCGGCAGCGCGCGCGCCAGCAGACGCCGCGTGTCGGGCATATCGCCGCGCACGATCAGCAGCGCGCCAACCTGCTTGCCCATGGCGTTGAAGGCGATCGCGTTCTCCGGGTGGTTTCTCAAGGTATCGGGTGTGCCGGCCAGGCCGGCCCCGGCGCAACTGACGATGACCTCGCCCACCAGGTCCTTGTCTTCCTGGCTCATGCCGGCGTAGGCGAAGTCATAGGCCAGCGCGAAGTACCAGACGTAGTCGCGCGTTTCGGCCACGTCGCCGCGGCATTCGCGCGCCAGCACGCTGGGGCCGAACAGGCGCATGCGCGCACGCACTTCATCGAGCAGCCAGTCGTCGCGCTTGACGTACCAGGCGAACGCCGCCTCGGCCATCCCTTCGAGCAGGCGGTCCTGCGGCCACCAGGTCGCCATGCGGGTGGATTGGTCCTTCGCCGCGATCTGCGCTTTCAATTGCGGCGGCACGGCGCTGACCGGGTGGCGCCGGAGGTAGTCGAGCAGCGCATTGATCGCCGGGCGGCGCTCGGCGCGGGTGGCCGCGACGATGCCGGCGTAGTCGGCCTGGCCCTTGAACAGGCGCGGATGGCCCATGCCGCCGCCCTTGGCGTCGAAAGCGGCGAGCGAACCGGCTACCGCGGGCGCGCCCAGCGCAAGGGCGGCACTGGCAGGCGCGGCCCGCTTGCTGTCTTTTCTGGTGGCGGCCGCCACCATGCCCGCGTGGGTGGCGCAGGCGATCGCCATCGCTATAATTAAACAGGTGTTCAGTCGTTTCATAAGCCCTGCGTCGATGTTGCTGTAGAGATAAGCAATGCTAGCCTGCCTGCCGCCCGGGTGACGCCCGCCTGAACAGTCCAGCCGAGTGTTGCGCTGCATAATCCCTTTTTGTACTAGTATGTGTGAGCATTCCAGCAACCAACCGGCAGAAGTGATCTATGAGCAGTGAAGTACGAAGTGCAGCGGAGCACCTGGTCGCGTCAATCCGCGACTATGCCATTTACATGCTCAGCCCGAGCGGAATCGTGGTGTCGTGGAACCCAGGGGCCGAGCGTTTCAAGGGCTACAGCGCCAACGAAATCATCGGCCGTCACTTCTCGACCTTCCACACGCGCGAGGACCAGGACGCGGGAATCCCCGCGCGCGCGCTCAGGATCGCGCAGGCGGAGGGTAAATTCGAGTGCGAAGGCTGGCGCGTGCGCAAGGACGGTACGCGCTTCTGGGCCAGCGTGGTGATCGATCCGGTATATGCCGACGACGGCAGCCTGGCAGGCTATGCCAAGATCACGCGCGACATCACCGACAAGAAGCGCGCGAGCGAGGAGCTGCTGGCCAGCGAGCGCCAGTTCCGCCTGCTGGTGCAGGGCGTGGTCGATTACGCCATCTACATGTTGTCGCCGCAAGGCCTGGTCACCAACTGGAATGCCGGCGCGCACCGCATCAAGGGTTACGAAACCGACGAAATCCTGGGCAGCCATTTCTCGCGCTTTTATACGGACGAAGACCGCGCGCGCAGCCTGCCGGCGCATGCGCTGCAGCAGGCATCCCAGCACGGCCGCTACGAAGCCGAGGGCTGGCGCGTGCGCAAGGATGGCTCGCGCTTCTGGGCGCATGTGATCATCGACGCGATTCATGCCGACGACGGCATCCTGCTCGGCTTTGCCAAGATCACGCGCGATATCACCGAACGCGAGGAAGCGGCACGCACGCTTGAGCGCGCGCGCGAAGAGCTGTTCCAGTCGCAGAAGATGGAAGCCATCGGCCAGCTGACCGGCGGCGTGGCGCACGACTTCAACAATCTGCTGTCGATCGTTTCGACGGCGGTGCAAGTGCTCGATGCGCAAGGCACTTCGCCGGCACAGAAGAAGGTCCTGCAAAGCATTCACCGCGCGGTGGAGCGCGGCTCGGGCCTGACGACGCAGTTGCTGGCTTTCGCGCGCCAGCAGCCGCTGGCGCCGACCATCCAGGACCCCAACAAGATCCTCGCGAATTTTGAGCCTGTGCTGCGGCGCGGGGTGTCGGCCAATATCGACTTGCGCGTCGATCTGGGCGAGTCGGTATGCCTGGTGAACATCGACGAAGCGCGCCTGGAAGCGGCCGTGCTGAACCTGGTGGTCAACGCACGCGACGCCATGCCGGACGGTGGCACCGTGAGCATCACCACAAGCAGTGTGCAGCTGGCCGAGGGTGAGCATGCCGCGTTGCAGGCGGGATCTTACGTGAAAATTGCCGTGGCCGACAGCGGCCAGGGCATGCCGCCGGAAGTACTGGCGCGCGCCTGCGAGCCTTTCTTTACCACCAAGCCGGTCGGCAAAGGCACAGGACTGGGCTTGAGCCAGGTACAGGGCTTCATCGTTCAGTCCGGCGGCGCGATGGACATTCAAAGCCTCGAAGGAAGCGGCACCACCATCACGATTTACCTGCCCGCGCTGACGCCGGAGCTTGACGCGCCGGCAGTACGCGAGCGCGAGCGGGCGCTGATCGTGGAGGACGAGCAGGAACTGGGCGAACTGGCCGGCGCGCTGTTCGAGACGCTCGGGTATGAGGTCATCCTGACCTGCGACGGCGCCGAAGCGATGCGCGTGCTGGCCGAGAGGCCGGATATCGATGTGCTGTTTACCGATGTGATGATGCCGGGGATCTCGGGCATTGAGCTGGCACGGTTGGCGCAGGCGATGCGCCCCACGCTGAAGGTGATCCTGGCGTCGGGCTACGCGGCGCCGGCGCTCAAGGCGCATGGCGGGCTCGATGAATTTTCGTTTATCTCCAAGCCGTATCGTTTGTCGGAGATTGTGAAGAAGCTGCGCTAGCGCTGGCCGCTCGCGATACTTTCACCATGAAACCCGAACACCTGTCCCTGCTGCTCACCCGCCAGATGCCCTACGGCCGCTATCAGGGCAAGGTCATCGCCGACCTGCCGGGTAACTACCTCGCATGGTTTGCCCGCGAAGGCTTCCCGCGCGGCGAACTGGGTGAACTGCTGGAATTGATGTACGAACTCGATCACAACGCCTTGCGCGGCCTGCTCGACCCGCTGCGCTGACTGCTATCGCCCCAGTGCCAGGCGCTTGTCCTCGCTCAGCATGGCGGCAAACTGCTCCGGCCCGACCGCCGCGCTGAACAGGTAGCCTTGCAGCTGGTCGCAACCCAGCTCGCGCAGGAAGGCCATCTGTTCGGGCGTCTCGACGCCCTCCGCCACGATCTCTTGCCTTAACTGCTGGGCCATCGTGACGATCGCCCGTGCGATCGCGCAGTCGTTTTCTTCATGCGGCAGGCCGATCACGAAGGAGCGGTCGATCTTCAGGGTACTGATCGGGAAGCGCTTCAGATAGGCCAGGCTCGAATAGCCGGTGCCGAAGTCGTCCAGCGCCAGCGCCATGCCCATCGCCACCAGCTGGTTCATGATGGCCACGACATTGTCGGTGCCGCGCACCAGCAAGCCCTCGGTAATCTCGAGCATCAGCTGGGCCGGCTGCACCCGATGGCGTTCCAGCAGTTCCTGGATCGCTCCCGGCAGGTGCTCGTCGAACTGGCGCGCCGACAGGTTGACGGCAATCGGCGGCATGGCCAGCCCGGCATCCTGCCAGGCACGGATCTGGCGGCAAGATTCATTCAGCACCCAGGCGCCGATATCGGCGATCAGGCCGGATTGCTCGGCCAGCGGTATGAACACGCCAGGGGAGATCATGCCGCGTTCGGGATGGCGCCAGCGAATCAGTGCTTCGGCGCCGACGATGCGCCCGCTGCGCAGGCTGACCTTGGGCTGGTAATGCAGCTCCAGCTGGCGTTCGCGCAGCGCCGTGCGCAGTTCGGTTTCCAGGCGCAGGTGTTCCTTGGCGCGCTGGTCCATCTCGTCGCGGTAGAACAGGAAGCCGCCGTTATCCGATTCCTGGGCCTTGGCCATGGCGACGTCGGCGAAGCGCACCAGCGATGCGGTGTCCATGCAGTCTTCCGGATACACGGCGATGCCGATGGCGGCGCTCACCTGCAGGCTGTGGCCGGCGATGACGATGGGCGCGGCCAGGTCGTCCAGCAGCTTCTGGGCGACGACGCCGGCATGCTCGCGCTTTTCGATCTGGGTCAGCGCGATGGCGAACTTGCTGCCGTCGATGCGCGCCAGGATATCGGAATCGCGCAGCACCAGGCGGAAACGCCGGCCGATTTCGCCCAGCAGCTCGCTGGCAATGTCGTGTCCGAGCGTGTCGCTGATGGCGCCGATGCGGTTCAGTTCGACCACCATCACGGCGCCATACTGCTCCATGCGGCGCGCTTCGCACAGCACCTGGTCGACCAGGTGGTTGAACAGGGTGCGGTTGGGCAGTCCGGTCAGGCTGTCGTAGTTGGCCATGCGCTGGGCGCGCGCTTCGGCGTCCTTGTGCACGCTGATGTCGGAGAACAGCGAGAAGGTATGGGTGACCTTGCCTTCGGCATTGCGCACCACGCTGATGGTGACGGACTGCGGAAACAGTTCACCGTTCTTGCGCTTGCCGACGATCTCGCCGCGCCATGGCGCGCTGCCGACCATGGCGGCGCGCACCTTGGCGCGGAACTCGGCGTCGTGCACGCCGGAGCGCAGCAGGTCGGGCGTCTTGCCGATCGCTTCAGCCGGGGCATAGCCGGTGATGCGGGTGAAGGCGCTGTTAATCGAGACAATGCGCTCGGTGGAATCGGTGATCAGCACGCCCTGGTCGCTGTCTTCGATGATGCGCGCGTGCAGGTGGCGCTTGTCGGCGTCGCTCAGGTGCTCGGTCAGCGGGTCCAGGCGCACCAGCATGCCGGCCGGCTCGCCGGCGTCGTCGGCGATCAGCGAGATCGACTGGCGCAGCCATATGGTCTCGCCGTTCTTGCGGCGGCGCGGCACCTCAAACAGCTGGTCGGGGGCGTCGAGTTCAAGGTCGGCGTCGTCGGGGTAAAGGAACAGCACATGCTGTCCGACCGCCTCAAAGGCGCTGTAGCCCAGCATGCCTTCGGCGGCGGGGCTCCAGCCGGTCACGTAGCCGGTGGCGTCGAGCTCAATGAGTGCGTGTGCGGGCGCGCCGGAGCGCTCGCCCTGGACTTCTTCGAGCACGGCTTCGAGTTGGGCCAGGGTTGCGG
This sequence comes from uncultured Oxalobacteraceae bacterium, assembly GCA_946479255.1. The sequence continues at coordinate 3,117 of CAMLFK010000148.1, read as the reverse complement.
CGAGTGCATCCCCTTCGAGCTGGCGGGCGGCGCGCGCCAGCAGCAGGCCGCGTTCGAGCGCCGACTCAGCCACCGGAGCCGCCCTGGCTGCCCTTGAGCGCGCCCAGCATCCATGTGCTCGCGTCCAGCGCAACGCCGTTAAAGCCGGCGGCGGGCAGATGCATGGGCGCGATCAGCTGGGCCACGCCGGCCATGTCGCCCCGTTCGGCCGCTTCGACCAGCGCCAGCAAAGCGCCCAGTTCGCCCTCGTGGCCGAGCAGCGCGGCGTGCACACCCTCGCCCAGCGAAAGCGGTGCCAGCACGTCGGCCAACTCCATGCCGAACAGGACGCCCAGCAGCGAGAACATGCCGGTCATGAAGGCCTGTTCCTGGGTGAGTTTGTCGCAGCCGCGCTCCTTGGCCAGCAGCTCCATGGCACGGGCGCGCACGCCAACCCTGGCCAGCAGCATGCCGGAGCGGACATCGCCGTCGCGCGCGGCGAACAGCATCAGGTTGAGCCAGCGGCGCAACTGCTGGCGGCCGAGGATGATCAGGGCCTGTGAAAAACTGGTGATGCGCCGGCCGCTGCCCATCCCGAGCGAATTGACCAGCCGTAGCAGCTGGTAAGACAGGGCCGGGTCCTGGCGCAGCAGGGATTCGATCTCGTGGGTATCCGCATCCGCGGCGACGCGCTGCACCAGTTGCAGGGCCAGCGTACGCGAGGCCGCCTGCGCGCCGACCGGCTTTGCCGGGGGCGCCATGCACCAGTCGCCGTCGATCCAGCGCACCTGCGCGGCAAGTGCGGCGCGCTGCAAGCTGCCGTCGATGCGCGCGATGGCCTCCGGCGCCAGCTCGGTCCAGCCGGCCGCGCGCAGGATGGCCGCGCCTTCGTCGTCCACGCCGCCTGGTGTGAACTTGCAAGCGATCATCGCGGCCAGCGGGCCACAGGGCTGCACTTGCGCGGCCGTGATCACGCCGCCACCGGCCAGCAGCAGCGCGGCAGGTGCGCCCCCGGGGTCCGCCAGGATGCGGAAAAAGAGCGGAGCTACGGCATCGGGCGAAATCATGAATGGTTTGAGGTTGGCGCAATGAGTTACATGTTACTTCACAGCATCAAAATCCGCTATTCCTTCGATGCAAAAGTGTGCAGGTGTTGCCAAAGCGCCCATGTTCGAAAATTTCGATGATAGGGCGGGAAATATTCCGTTTTTTGAAACGTTGGCACGCGCCTATACTTCTATTCATCGGGACAGTAACAAGGAAAACCTGCTGCTTCCCAGAGTCGAAATCATCGTACATAAATATTCTCAAGGAGCTCATCATGCTGGAAGTACGTAAAAGCGAAGAACGCGGCAATGCCAACCACGGCTGGCTGCAATCGAAACATACCTTTTCGTTCGGTCACTACCATGACCCGCGCCACGTCGGCTTCGGCCCGCTGCTCGTGATTAACGAGGATAAGGTCGCTCCAGCGCAGGGCTTCGGCACCCACGGCCACCGCGACATGGAGATCGTTTCCTACGTGCTGGATGGCGCGCTGGAGCACAAGGACAGCATGGGCACCGGCTCGGTCCTGCACTACGGCGACGTGCAGCGCATGAGCGCCGGCAGCGGTGTGCGCCACAGCGAGTTCAATGGCTCGCAGAGCGAACAGGTACACTTCCTGCAGATCTGGATCCAGCCGAATGTGACCGGCATCCCGCCGAGCTACGAAGAGAAGCACTTTGCGCCTGAAACCAAGATCGGCCGCCTGCGCCTGATCGCCTCGGAGGACGGGCGTGACGGCTCGGTGCTGATTCACCAGGATGCGCAGCTGTACGCGGCCATCCTGAATGGCGATGACGCGGTGAGGCATGCGCTGGAAGCCGGCCGGCTGGCTTATGTGCATGTGATCCGCGGCCAGGTGACGGTCAACGGGACCGTGCTGTCCGGTGGCGACGCGGCCAAGCTGACCGAGGAAAGCGAGATCCGTATCGAGCAGGCCCAGGACGCTGAAATCCTGCTGTTCGACCTGCCGAAATAGGGGCATTGCATACGCCGTTAGAGGCCCCTGCCCAACGGCGGATGCGGTTTTCCGCTACACTTGCGGGTACAGCAATAGATTCGAGAACAGCACCATGCCCTCCGCCGTACCAGATGAACTGATGGATTACACCACCTCGTGCCTGCTGCCCACTCCCTGGGCGCAGTTCACGCTGCATGCCTTCGTCGAGCATGCGACGGGCAAGGAACATCTGGCCATGACCCTGGGCGACATCAGCGACGGCGAACCGGTGCTGGCGCGCGTGCATTCGGAATGCCTGACGGGCGACGTGCTGTTCTCGCAACGTTGCGATTGCGGCGCGCAGCTGGAAGGCGCGCTGAAAAAGATTGCCGAGGAAGGCCGCGGGATTTTGCTGTATCTGCGCCAGGAAGGCCGGGGCATCGGGCTGGTTAACAAGATCCGCGCTTACCGCCTGCAGGAAGCCGGCGCCGACACGGTTGAGGCCAACCTGGCGCTGGGTTTCCATGCGGACGCGCGCAATTACGAATTGTGTAAGCCAATGCTGGCGCAGTTCGGCATCACCACCTTGCGCCTGATGACCAACAATCCGCGCAAGATCGACGCCATGGAAAAGCTGGGTGTGCGCGTGAGCGACCGGGTGCCGCTACTGGTCAACCGCAACGCTTTTAATAATAGCTACTTGAATACCAAAGCTGCCAAGCTGGGCCACATGATGTCGCCCCTGCCCGCCACCGTCGCCGAAGACGGCGAACTTTAATTTCACAAAATTGCTCCGGTGGTGAGAAGATAGCGGCAATCGTCGATATTTCCTTACTGAAGGATTGCATGAAATTCGCCAACTTGGCGCTGTTGTTGTGCTGCTTTGCCAGCACTGCCGGCGCGGCACCCGCCAAACCCGCTCCGGCTCCGGCTGCTGCAGTGCCCCCGGCCGCCGTTCCCACAGCTGTCGCTCCCGCGGAAGCAGTCGTGGATGAGAGCGCCGCCCTGCCGCCGCCCTCCTCGGCCGCGCAGAAACTTTACTCGGCCGCCAAGGGCGACCTGCTGCAGCTGCGCATGCTGCTGCGCAATGGCCGCAGCCAGTCTTCGGTCGGTTCGGCTTTCCTGGTCGGCACCAGCAATCTGGTGTTGACCAA
>CAMLFK010000147.1 GCA_946479255.1 uncultured Oxalobacteraceae bacterium | reverse complement strand
CCGAAGGGCACCATCGTCGCCTACAGCGACAACTCGTCGATCATGGAAGGCGCGACCGTGACGCGCTTCTACCCGCGCGGCGACAGCCATGAATACGCGCCGTCGACGGAACTGATCCACACACTGATGAAGGTCGAGACGCACAATCACCCGACCGCGATTTCGCCATTCCCGGGCGCCTCCACCGGCGCCGGCGGCGAGATCCGCGATGAAGGCGCGACCGGCCGCGGCGCCAAGCCGAAGGCCGGCCTGACCGGCTTTACGGTATCGAACCTGATGATCCCGGACGCCGTGCGTCCATGGGAAAACGCCGCCGACGTGAGCGCGCCGTTCGGACAGCGCGCCGAGCTTGGGGTGTACGGCAAGCCGGAGCGCATCGCTTCGCCGCTGCAGATCATGATCGAAGGCCCGCTCGGCGGCGCCGCGTTCAGCAACGAGTTCGGCCGTCCGGTCCTGGGCGGCTACTTCCGCACCTACGAGCAGAACGCCAGCGCGGCGGGCGGCGTGTTCGGCTATCACAAGCCGATCATGATCGCCGGCGGCATCGGCAACATCGCCGACCAGCACACCCACAAGAACGACATCCCGGTCGGCAGCCTGCTGATCCAGCTGGGTGGTCCGGGCATGCGCATCGGCATGGGTGGCTCGGCCGCTTCGTCGATGGCGACCGGCACCAACACCGCCGACCTGGACTTCGACTCGGTCCAGCGCGGCAATCCGGAGATGGAACGCCGTGCCCAGGAAGTAATCAACGCCTGCTGGCAGATGGGCGCGGACAATCCGATCATCTCGATCCACGACGTGGGCGCGGGCGGTCTGTCGAACGCTTTCCCCGAGATCACCAACGACGCCAAGCGCGGCGCGATCTTCGATCTGCGCAAAGTGCCGTTGGAAGAATCCGGCATGGCGCCGAAAGAAATCTGGTCGAACGAATCGCAGGAACGCTATGTGCTGGCAATTGCGCCGCAAGACCTGCCGCTGTTCGCCGCCATGTGCGAGCGCGAGCGCTGCCTGTATGCGGCCGTGGGCGTGGCCACCGAAGAGCGTCAGCTGAAACTGATCGACCCTGAACTGGGTAACTCGCCGGTCGACATGCCGATGGACGTCCTGCTCGGCAAACCGCCTAAGATGCTGCGCGACGTCGAGCACGTCGAGCGCCAGTTGCAGCCGGTGGACCTGACCGGCCTGGAACTGGCCGATGTCGCCAAGCGCGTACTGCTGCTGCCGACCGTGGCCGACAAATCCTTCCTGATCACCATTGGCGACCGCAGCGTGGGCGGCACCACCGTGCGCGACCAGATGGTCGGCCCATGGCAGGTGCCGGTGGCCGACTGCGCCGTCACCGCCATGAGCTATGAAGGCTACCTGGGCGAAGCGATGGCCATGGGCGAGCGTACCCCGCTGGCAGTGATCGACGCCGCGGCGTCGGGCCGCATGGCCGTGGGCGAAGCGGTAACCAACATCGCCGCCGCACCGATCGCCGATATTTCGGACATCAAGCTGTCGGCCAACTGGATGGCGGCCTGCGGCCAGCCTGGCCAGGACGCCGCGCTGTTCGACACCGTCAAGGCGGTCGGCATGGACCTGTGCCCGGCACTTGGCATCAGCATCCCGGTCGGTAAAGACTCGCTGTCGATGCGCACCACCTGGCGCGATGAAGACGAAGCCAAGGCGGTGATTTCGCCGGTGTCGCTGATCGTGTCCTCGTTCGCTCCGGTGCTTGATGTGCGCCGTTCGCTGACCCCGCAAATCCGCATGGATGCCGGCGACACCGCCCTGATCCTGATCGACCTCGGCCGCGGCAAGAACCGCCTGGGGGCCTCGGCGCTGGCGCAAGTGACCCAGCAGCTGGGCAATGAGGTGCCGGACGTCGACAGCGCGGAAGACCTGAAGAACTTCTTCAACACCATCCAGCGCCTCAACAGCGACGGCAAGCTGCTGGCTTACCACGACCGTTCCGACGGCGGCCTGTACGCGACGCTGGCCGAGATGGCTTTCGCCGGCCGCAGCGGCCTGTCGGTCAACCTCGACATTCTGGCCATGGAAGGCGAGAATGCCGCCGACTGGGGCGACGCCAAGAACTGGACCGGCCAGGTGGCCGAGCGCCGCAACGAGCTGACCCTGCGCGCACTGTTCAACGAAGAGCTGGGCGCGGTGATCCAGGTACGCGCAAGCGAGAAGACCGAGGTCATGAACGCGCTGCGTGAAGTGAACCTGGGCGCCTGCAGCCACATCATCGGCAAACCGAACGACCGTGGCGTGATCGAATTCACCCGTGACGCCAAGGTCATTTACAGCGAACAGCGCAGCGCGCTGCACCGTCTGTGGAGCGAGACCAGCTGGCGCATCGCGCGCCTGCGCGACAACCCGGCCTGCGCCGATTCCGAATTCGACCGCCTGCTGGACGAGGCCGATCCCGGCATCACGCCGAAGCTGACCTTCGACGCTAGCGAAAACGTCGCCGCGCCATTCCTGGCGGCCGGTGTACGTCCGCGCGTGGCGATCCTGCGCGAGCAGGGCGTCAACTCGCATATCGAAACCGCATGGGTCATGCACCAGGCAGGCTTCGCGGCGATCGACGTGCATATGAGCGACCTGATCGCCGGCCGCGTCAAGCTGGACGACTTCCAGGGCATGATCGCCGTGGGCGGCTTCTCGTACGGCGACGTGCTGGGCGCCGGCGAAGGCTGGGCCAAGACCATCCTGTTCAACGCCCAATTGGCGGAACAGTTCGCGCGTTTCTTCAACCGGACCGATACCTTTGGCCTGGGCGTGTGCAACGGCTGCCAGATGATGAGTAACCTGAAATCGATCATTCCGGGCGCGCATGCCTGGCCTAAGTTCACCCGCAACAAGTCGGAGCAGTTCGAAGCCCGCTTTGCCATGGTTGAAGTGCTGGACTCGCCGTCGATCTTCTTCGCCGGCATGGCAGGCACGCAGGCGCCGATCGCCATCGCCCACGGCGAAGGCTTCGCCGACTTCTCGCTGACCGGCGACATCAACGAAGCCGTCAAGGCCATGCGTTTCGTCGACAACCGCGGCGCCGCCACCGAAGTCTATCCGTTCAACCCGAACGGCTCGCCCGCCGGCCTGACCTCGGTGACCACCCTTGACGGCCGCTTCACGGTACTGATGCCGCACGCCGAACGCGTGTTCCGCACGGTGCAGCAGTCCTGGCACCCTGAAGGCTGGGGCGAGGATTCGCCTTGGATGCGCATGTTCCGCAACGCGCGCAAGTTCGTCGGCTAATAAAGCCGCGCCAAGCTGTGATACGCATCGCGTATCACAGCCACCTCAACAATATATTGGACATCTCACGGGGTTTGCGTCACCCTGATGATCCAATTCGAATTCCGTTTTCAGGAGAACCTCATGCCGACTTACCGTTCCCATACCACCACCCAGGGCCGCAACATGGCCGGCGCGCGCGCGCTGTGGCGCGCAACCGGCATGAAGGACGGCGACTTCGACAAGCCGATCATCGCCGTGGTGAACTCCTTCACCCAGTTCGTGCCGGGCCACGTGCACCTGAAGGACCTGGGCCAGCTGGTGGCGCGCGAGATCGAAGCGGCCGGCGGCGTCGCCAAGGAATTCAACACCATCGCCGTCGATGACGGCATCGCCATGGGCCACGGCGGCATGCTGTACTCGCTGCCTTCGCGCGACCTGATCGCCGACTCGGTCGAATACATGGTCAACGCCCACTGCGCCGATGCGATGGTGTGCATCTCGAACTGCGACAAGATCACCCCAGGCATGCTGATGGCCGCCATGCGACTGAACATCCCGGTGGTGTTCGTGTCCGGCGGTCCGATGGAAGCGGGCAAGGTCGTCAAGGTCGTCAACAACGACCGCAAGATCATCAAGCTGGACCTGGTCGACGCCATGATCAAGGCCGGCGACTCCACCGTATCGGATGCCGACGTGGCCGAGATCGAGCGTTCGGCCTGCCCGACCTGCGGTTCCTGCTCGGGCATGTTCACCGCGAACTCGATGAACTGCCTGACCGAGGCACTGGGCCTGTCCCTGCCTGGCAACGGCACCGTCCTGGCGACGCATTCGGACCGCAAGGAGCTGTTCCTGCGCGCCGGCCGCCTGATCGTCGAGATCGCCAAGCGCCACTACGAGCAGGACGACTACTCGGTCCTGCCGCGCAGTATCGCCACCAAGGCCGCCTGGGAAAACGCCATGGCGCTGGACGTGTCGATGGGCGGTTCGACCAACACCGTGCTGCACTTGCTGGCGGCGGCGCATGAGGCCGAGGTGGAATTTACCATGGCCGATATCGACCGCATTTCGCGCGTCGTGCCTTGCCTTTGCAAAGTTGCGCCGATGACCGACAAGTACCACATCGAAGACGTGCACCGCGCCGGCGGCATCTTTGCGATCCTGGGCGAGCTGGCCCGCGCCGGCCTGTTCGACACCTCGCGGCCGACCGTGCACAGCCCGACCATGCTTGACGCCATCGCCAAGTACGATATCCGCGTCAGCGACGACCAGGCGGTGCACCACCTGTTCCGCGCGGCGCCGGGCGGCGTGCCTACCCAGACCGCGTTTTCGCAGTCAGAACGATTCGAAGCAAATGACCTTGACCGCAGCAAGGGCTGCATCCGCGACCGCGAACACGCGTATTCGCAGGACGGCGGCCTGGCTGTCCTGTACGGGAACATCGCCGAGAAGGGCTGCATCGTCAAGACGGCCGGCGTGGATGAAAGCATCTTGAAGTTCTCCGGCAAGGCGCGCGTGTTCGAAAGCCAGGACGCCGCGGTTGAAGCGATCCTGGGCGACACCGTGCATGCGGGCGATGTCGTCATCATCCGCTACGAAGGCCCTAAAGGCGGTCCGGGCATGCAGGAGATGCTGTACCCGACCTCGTACATCAAGTCCAAGGGCCTGGGCAAGGCCTGCGCGCTGTTCACCGACGGCCGCTTCTCGGGCGGTTCCTCGGGCCTGGTGATCGGCCACGCTTCGCCGGAAGCGGCGGAGGGCGGCGCGATCGGCCTGGTGCAAGAGGGCGACATGATCGACATCGACATCCCTGAGCGCACCATCAACCTGCGTATCAACGCCGAAGAAATGGCGCATCGCCGCGCCACGATGGAAGCGCGCGGCCAGGATGCATGGAAGCCGGTCGACCGCGAGCGCTATGTGTCGCAGGCGCTGCAGGCGTATGCCGCGTTGACCACCTCGGCTGACCGTGGTGCTGTGCGCGACTTGTCGCAGTTGAAGCGCTGATTGATAGCCTGTCATTCCGGGCAATGCCCGGAATGACAGATGAAAAAAAGGGCGGCCAGTTTATCTGGCCGCCCTTTTTACTTAACCATCAAGTATTTACTTAACGGTAGCATTCTTCAGCAGTTCTTCGCGGAAGGCTTGCAGCTTACGCTGTTGCAGCGATTCTGCAACCTGCTGTTTGACTTCTTCCAGCGCAGGAATCTTCGCCGCACGGGTGTCTTCCAGCTTGATGACGTGGAAGCCGAACTGCGACTTCACCGGGGTATCGGTGATGGCGCCTTTTTTCAGCTCGACCATGGCCTTGGAGAACTCTGGCACGTAGGAAGCAGGGCTGGCCCAGTCCAGGTCGCCGCCGTTGGCTGCGGAACCGTCTTTCGACGATGCCTTGGCCAGGTCTTCAAACTTGGCGCCGCCCTTCAGCTTGGTGATGATGGTCTTGGCTTCTTCTTCGGTCGGCACCAGGATGTGGCGTGCGTGGTATTCCTTGTCGCCCACGGTCGCCTTGTACTTGTCGTACTCGGCCTTGATGTCGGCATCCTTGACCGGGTTCTTCTTGACGTAGTCGGCCAGCATCGCGTTGATGATGATGCTCTGGCGCGCGTTTTCCAGCGCCGCCTTGACTTCAGGACGGTTACCGAAACCTTGCTTGCCGGCTTCCTGAATCAGCACTTCGCGTACGATCAGGTCTTTCTTGATGGCATCGCGCAGTTGCGGCGAATCGGTTTGCTTACCCTGGGCGACGACTTGCTTGACGACTTGATCGACTTTAGCGGCAGGGATTGGTTTGCCGTTGACGGTGGCGACGTTTTGCGCGAACGATGGCGCGGCAACGACGGTCATCAGGGCGAGCAACAGACTGGCAGGCTTGAACATCATGTATATGGTCCTATAAAATTACAAAAAGTCGCGCATGGCGTGCATGGCGTGTAGTTCATCCAAACCGGCGCCCGGGAGCGCCGGCGTCCGTGCTTACTGGACTTTGGCTTTCTTGACCAATTCTTCCTGGTAGGCTTGCAGCTTGCGCTGCTGCAGTGCTTCAGCAACCTGCGGCTTGACTTCTTCCAGCGGCGGCAGCTTGGTCGCGCGGGTGTCGTCGAGCTTGATCACGTGCCAGCCGCTCGGGGTCTGCACCGGGTTCTCGGTGACCTGGCCTTTTTGCAGGCCGACGAAAGCATCGCTGAACGGTTTCGGGAACGACGACGGGCTAGCCCAGTCGAGGTCGCCGCCACTGGCCGCGGAGCCGGTGTCTTTGGAGGTCTTGGCCAGTTCTTCGAACTTGGCGCCGCCCTTGATCTTGGCGATGGCCGCCTTGGCTTCAGCTTCGGTTTCCAGCAGGATGTGGCGGACATGGTATTCCTTGTCGCCGGCCTGGGCCTTGAAGCGCTCGTACTCGGCCTTGATCTCGTCGTCCTTGATCTCGTTCTTGGCAAGGTAGTCGCGCATCAGCGCGTTGACGATGATGGTCTGGCGTGCGTTGTCGAGCTGCTGTTTGACGGTGGCGTCCTTGTCGAAGTTCTTCTTGACCGCTTCCTGAATCATGACTTCACGGGCGATCAGGTCTTTTTTGACCATCTCACGCAGTTGCGGAGAATCCGGTTGCTGGCCTTGGGCGACGATCTGCTTGACGACCGCGTCTGCGCGCGACGATGGAATGGCCTTGCCGTTGACGACAGCAATGTTCTGAGCGAATGCAGGCACTGCGGTGATGGCGATCAGTGCTAACAGCAGACGAGCTGGCTTAAAAGTCATTATGAATTCCTGATTGGGGAGTTACTAGGACAAAGATTGGATTAATTTTTTTACTTAAGGTTTTCGATTGTCCGATAGATTTCTTAAAGCACTCTGAATCAAGGCAGCCTTCACGCTTCGGACGGAGCCAATGCGGTGATGGCGAGCGCATGAATCTCATTGCGCATCATATCGTGCACGGAATCATACACGAGTCGATGTCGCATGACGAGTTTGAGACCTTCAAAGCGCTTCGATACGATCTTGAGGCGGTAATGTCCGCCGCCTGAGGCAGCGCCGGCATGGCCGGCATGCAGTGCGGATTCGTCTTCCAGTTCGAGCAGCGAGGGCTCGAGCGCCTGGGTCAGGGCGGCGCGGATGCGCTCGATGCGGGTGTCAGCGCCGCTCATGCTTTCTCTTCCTCAATATACTTGGACAGGAACAGGGTTTGCACGATGATAAACGCAAATACGATGCCGGTAATGCCGAAGGCCTTGAAGCTGACCCAGGCGCTGGTATTGTCTTTGAAGAACACGAAAGCCATGAACAGGTTCAGGAAGCCCAGTACGGCGAAGAACAGCATCCACGACAGGCCGACCTTTTCCCAGACGGGGTCCGGCAGCTTGAGCTGGGCCTGCATGGCCTGGCGCACCAGGTTCTTCCTGAAGCCAAACTGGGCGATGCCCATGGCCAGCGCGAAGACCCAGTAGATGATGGTTGGCTTCCACTTGATGAACGTGTCATCGTGGAAGTACACCGTCAGGCCGCCGAACACGGTAATGATGATGAACGACACCCACAGCATGCCATCGACCTTGCGGCCCTTGAGCTTGAGATATCCGATCTGCATCACGGTGGCGATGATGCCCACCACGGTGGCCAGCAGCACCGGCGACTGCTCGGCCGTGACCGTACCGCCGGCCATGATGCCGCCGAGATAGGTCGTTACGAGATGGAATGCCATCTGCTGGTTGCTCTCGGCGTATTTGAAGACGCCGAAGAAGAGCAGAATCGGGAAAAAGTCGAACAGAAATTTCATGTATGTCGGCTAAGGTAAAGGCGGTCAGGGCGTCAGCTTGGCTCGAACCGCAAGGATGCGGAATTGATGCAATAGCGCAGGCCGGTCGGCGGCGGTCCGTCTGGAAAGACGTGACCGAGGTGAGCGTCGCAGACTGCGCAGATGATCTCGGTGCGCAGCATACCATGGCTGCGGTCGGTCTTCTCGATCACGTTGGCCGGATCGAGCGCGGTGAAGTAGCTGGGCCAGCCGCAGCCGGAGTCGAACTTGGCATCGGAGGCGAACAAGGGCGTATTGCAGCACACGCAGGTGTAAATACCGTGCTCGTGATGGTCCCAGAATTTGCCCGTGAAAGCCCGCTCGGTGCCGGCATGCCGGGTCACCTGGTATTCCATGGGCTCAAGCATGGCGCGCCATTCGGCGTCGGACTTGATGACTCTGGTGGGAGGAGCGGCGGGGCCGCCCGGTTTGTCAGTATTGTCTGTCATGGCGCGGCTGTTTCTTTCTCTCGGGAGCGGTATCAGGATGAGCAGCTCACTTCAAGGTGGCTGGCCCAGTCGGGTGGCAGCGCGGCATACGCCTCGTGCTCGGGCTGTTCATCGAAAGGATGCTCGAGCACCGACAGCAGGCGCGCCACTTCCGAGAAGTCGTTCTGTTGCCCCTTCTCGATCGCGACCTGCGCGAGGTAATTGCGCAGCACGTACTTGGGGTTGATCTTGTCCATTGCAAGCTTGCGGGCATTGTCGCTGCGGTCTTCCTTGACCAGCCGGGCCCGGTAAGCGGCGGCCCAGTTGTCGAAGGCGGCGCGATCGATGAACAGGTCGCGCACCGGAGCATCGTCGATGGCGGGATTGTTGGTGGACATCTTCAGTCCGCTCAGCTTGCGGAAGAACTGGGTGAAATCCGCATGGTTTTCGTGCAGTAGTGTGAACAAGCTGTCGAACAGGCTGCGGTCTTCTTCGACATACATCTTGAGGCCCAGCTTGGCGTGGAGCAGCTGGTCGATGGTGCGCGCGAACTCCGGCTGATACACCTCCAGCGCATCCTCGGTGTCTTCCACGCTGCCGATCAGCGGCAGCAGGGCCTGGCCGAGCGCGTAGCAGTTCCAGTGGCCCACCTGCGGCTGATTCGCATAGGAATAGCGGCCTTGCTGGTCGGTATGGTTGCAGATGTGCTGGGAGTCGAAAGCTTCCATGAAACCGAAGGGGCCGTAATCGAGCGTCAGGCCGAGGATCGACATATTGTCGGTGTTCATCACGCCATGCATGAAGCCGACCGCCTGCCACTGGGCCATCAGGCGCGCGGTGCGGCGTGACACTTCCGCCAGCAGGGCCTGGTAAGGATTGGACGCGCCGGCCAGTTCCGGATAAAAGCTCTTGATGACGTAATCGGCCAGCACGCGCAGTTGTTCCGGATGATCACGGTAGAACCAGTGCTCGAAGGAGCCGAAGCGCACGAAGCTCGGCGCCATGCGCGTGACGACCGCGCTGCTCTCGACGGTTTCACGCATCACGCCTTGCTGCGAGCCGGTGACGATCAGCGCGCGGGTTGTCGGAATGCCGAGCGCGGCCATGGCTTCGGAGCACAGGAACTCGCGGATCGACGAGCGCAGCACCGCGCGGCCGTCGCCCATGCGCGAGTAGGGGGTCTTGCCGGCGCCCTTGAGCTGGAGCTCCATCGGGCCGCTTGGGGTGGCCAGTTCGCCCAGCAAAATGGCGCGGCCGTCGCCCAGCTGGCCGGCCCATACACCGAACTGGTGGCCGGAGTACACGGCCGCCAGCGGCTTGGCGCGGGCCGCGGTCTGGTTACCGGTGAAAAGTGCAACGAACTCGTCGCCGGACAATGCCGCAGGGTCGATCCCGACCAGCTGCGCCGCCCGGCCGCTGGCGGCCACGAAATAGGGCGCAGGCAGGGGCGTGGGCATCAGCCGGGTATAAAACGCGGGAGGCAATTCAGCAAACGAATTGTCAAATGGAAGGTCGGCGGCGTTAATGGCTATTCCAGTCGCGGTCAGGTAAAAAAAGTTGTCGTAATTCTACCGCATCGCTCCAATTGTAAGCTGACGTATTCGTCTGTATGCACATCGTTACAAGTTGTAACGGATACTTTAAACCAACATTGTGCGCCGCACAATGAAAATCCGTTGACGCCGGCGCCGGCGGGGCATAAGACTCGTTTTCCCACCCCATTGCAGGAGCGCAGATGAGGTCTTACCCGATGAGTCCGCTGATGGGCCAGATGATGAGCCAACCCCTGCTCATCTCCAGCATCATCGACTTTGCCGCGAAACATTATGGCACCACGGAAATTGTGTCGCGCCGGCTCGAAGGCGACCTGCACAAGTACACTTACCGCGACTGCCAGCGCCGCGCCAAACAGATGGCCAAGGCGCTGGCCGGCCTGGACGTGCTGATGGGCGAGAGGGTGGCCACCCTGGCCTGGAACGGCTACCGCCACATGGAGCTCTACTATGCCGTATCCGGCTCGGGCGCTGTGCTGCACACCATCAACCCGCGCCTGCACCCCGAGCAGATCGCCTATATCGTCAACCACGCCGAAGACCAGTACCTGTTCTTCGACCTCACTTTCCTGCCGCTGATCGAAGCCGTGGCCAAGCACTGCAGAACCGTCAAGAGCTTCGTGCTGATGGCCGACCGCAGCCACATGCCGCAGCAGACCGGCATCGCCAGCCTGCTGTGCTACGAAGACCTGATTGCCAGCAATGACGACGACTATGTGTGGCCGCTGTTCGATGAGAATGCCGCGGCATCGCTGTGCTACACCTCCGGCACCACCGGCAACCCCAAGGGGGCCCTGTACTCCCACCGTTCGACCGTGCTGCACGCGTATGGTTCAGCCATGCCGAATGCCCTCAATGTATCGGCCGCCGACACCGTGCTGCCGGTCGTGCCCATGTTCCACGTCAACGCCTGGGGGCTGCCGTACTCGGTGCCGCTATCGGGCGCCAAGATGGTCTATCCCGGCGCGGCGCTCGACGGCAAGTCGCTGTATGAACTGTTCGAGGCCGAAGGCGTGAGCTTTTCGGCCGGCGTGCCGACCGTCTGGCTGGGCCTGGTCAACCATGTCATGCAAAACAAGCTGCAATTCTCAACCTTCCGCCGCACCGTGGTCGGAGGCGCCGCTTGTCCTCCGGCGCTGATGGATACCTTGATGGACCAGTTGAATGTCCATGTGATCCACGCCTGGGGCATGACGGAAATGTCGCCGCTCGGCACCACCGGCTCCCTGCAAGCCAGGCACCGGGCCCTGAGTGCCGGCGAACAGCGCAAGATCTTGCGCAAGCAGGGCCATGCGATTTACGGCGTCGACATGAAGATCGTCGACGACGATGGCAATGAACTGCCATGGGACGGCGCCACCTTCGGCCACCTGCTGGTCAAGGGGCCATGGATTATCCAGTCCTACTTCAAGCATGAAGGGGGCGATGTGCTGCAGGACGGCTGGTTTCCCACCGGCGACGTGGCCACCATCGATCCGGACGGCTACATGCAGATCACCGACCGCAGCAAGGACGTGATCAAGTCCGGCGGCGAATGGATCGGCACCATCGACCTGGAAAACATCGCCATGGGCCACCCGGCCGTACAGATGGCCGCCTGCATCGGTCTGGCCCACCCCAAATGGGATGAACGCCCGCTGCTGGTCGTGGTCAAACGGCCGGGCATGGAGGTCTCGCGCGAAGAATTGCTGGCCTTCTTTACAGGCAAGGTCGCCAAGTTCTGGATGCCGGACGACGTCGTCTTTGTCGACGCGCTGCCGACCGGCGCCACCGGCAAGATCCAGAAGAACAAGCTGCGCGAGCAGTTTAAGAGCCATACGCTGCCTTGATACCCCAGGGCTGAAAAATAATACGATCGTTCTTTTGTGAGGTATAGTTGAATGTGCCAGATCAACCTACCTCACGAAGGAGCGACATGAGCGCCGAATACATGGTCAAGGGAAGCGTGGCCG
>CAMLFK010000146.1 GCA_946479255.1 uncultured Oxalobacteraceae bacterium | reverse complement strand
TGGAAAAGGTCATGCGCGACTTCGTGGCGCAGCGCTTCAACATCCTGCTGTGCACGACGATTATCGAAACCGGTATCGACGTGCCGACCGCGAACACGATCATCATGCACCGGGCCGACAAGTTCGGCCTGGCCCAGCTGCACCAGCTGCGCGGACGCGTGGGCCGCTCGCACCACCAGGCCTATGCCTATCTGATGGTGACCGACGTGACAGGGCTGACCAAACAGGCGCAGCGCCGCTTGGACGCGATCCAGCAGATGGAAGAACTGGGCAGCGGCTTCTTCCTGGCCATGCACGACCTGGAGATCCGCGGCGCCGGCGAAGTGCTGGGCGAGAACCAGTCCGGCGAGATGCTGGAAATTGGCTTCCAGCTGTATTCGGACATGCTCAACGAGGCGGTACGCTCGCTCAAGGCCGGCAAGGAGCCGGACCTGGCGGCGCCGCTGGCCACCACGACCGAGATCAACCTGCATGTGCCGGCGCTGCTGCCGGCCGACTTCTGCGGCGATGTGCACGAGCGCCTGTCGATCTACAAGCGGCTGGCCAACTGCACCGAGCAGCACAAGATCGACGACATGCAGGAAGAACTGATCGACCGTTTCGGCAAGCTGCCCGACCCGGTCAAGGCGCTGATCGAGACGCACCGCCTGCGCATCGCGGCCAAGGCGGTGGGCATCATCAAGATCGACGCGCATGGCGAGGCGGCCAACCTGCAGTTCATGGTGAACCCGCCGATCGACTCGATGCGCATCATCACGCTGATCCAGAAGAACCGCCACATCAAGCTGGCGGGCCAGGACAAGCTGAAGATCACCGCCACCATGCCGGACCTGGCGGCGCGCGTCACCCAGGTCAAGAACACGATTAAACAACTGCTCGCTTAAGTCATAAAAAACATACGATGAACAAGATGAACCTGGTATTGCAAGGCCCGAACGCCAGCGCCGAGGCGCTCCACCGTATCGCCGCCCTGGCCTCCCCGGCCCGCGTGGTGGAGCTGCACGAGCGCGCAGTGCGCTGCGAGCAGGTGGACTATACGGACGCACTGCGCGCCGCCGTCGAAGCGGCAGCCGAACAGGCGCGGGTCGATGCGACCTTTATTGCGCCGGACGTGACACTGGCCAGCTTCCAGCTGGTCGCCATGGACATGGATTCGACCCTGATCACCATCGAGTGCATCGACGAGATCGCCGACATGCAGGGTCTGAAGCCCCAGGTGTCGGAGATCACCGAGGCGGCCATGCGCGGCGAGCTCGATTTTTCCGAGAGCCTGAAGCGCCGTGTGGCGCTGCTCGAAGGCCTGGAGGCCTCGGCGCTGCAGCGGGTGTACGACGAGCGGCTGGCCATCTCCATGGGCGGCGAGGCGATGCTCGCGGGTGTCAAGGCGGCCGGCTTGAAGACCTTGCTGGTTTCCGGCGGTTTTACCTTCTTCACCGAGCGCCTGCAAGCGCGCCTGGGACTCGACTATACGCATGCGAACGTGCTGGAGATCGAAGGCGGCAAGCTGACCGGACGCGTGGTCGGCGGGATTGTCGATGCCGAGGAAAAGCGCCTGACCGTCAAGCGCGTGTGCGAGGAATTGGGATTCCATCCATCCCAGGCGATCGTCATGGGTGATGGCGCCAACGACCTGAAGATGATGGGCATTGCCGGCTTGTCGGTCGCTTTCAGGGCCAAGCCGGTCGTGCGGGCGCAGGCGAATGTGGCGCTTAATTACACGGGATTGGATGGCTTGTTGACGATTCTGGCGTGATTTCGCGCTCGCTCCCTTTGTATCGCTTCCCCACCCCATGTAACACCCTGTAATACCACCTGCATTTTCCCGCAAGCGGTCTATAGTTAACAAACCGCTTGTGGAGGAAAAACGCATCATGAAGAGCTTGCTTGTCATCGCAACATTGGCAGCCCTTGCCGGTTGCGCCACCCAGCCGCGCGACTATCGTTATGCGCAGCCAGGCGATCCTTCGCAGTGGCGCGTGGTGTCGGTGACGCCCGTGCCGGCCGGCACTGCCGAGCGCGTCGCGCGCGAATCGGGCACCGGCTCCAGCGTCCAGTACTCGACCCAGCCGATCTACACACCAGCCCCGGGCTACTCGCCGGCGCCAATCTACAGCCCGGCGCCCGTGTACACACCCGAGCCTGCTTACTACTATCCGCCCGTCACCTTGAGCCTGGGTTTTATATTCGGTCGAGGATGGGGCCACAGCCGCCACCATTTCGGCGGACGCGGCCACGGCCGTCACCGCTGAGCTCAGCACTTCCGCACCCAGAACGGCCGCCCGCAAAGCGGCCGTTTTCTATTTCCAGAAAGCTAAGGCCCGTGGCACAATAGCCACATGGTCTGGAGGGTTCGGCCCGCGCTTTTTGAAAGCGACATAATTAACTCCATGGATTTTGTATGAGCATGAATGAAGATGTTGCCCAAACCTGGCACCACGTGACCACCGGGCGCGGCTGGCGCGCCTATGCCGCACTGCTCGGCCTGCTGTTGATGGTCGGCGGCATCATCGCCGTCATGTGGTATCAGGCCCAGCCAGTCGTCGATGACATTGCCTGGGTTTGCGGCGGCATCAGCGTTGCCGGCCTGCTGCTATGGCGCAGCATGCTGACCTCGCTCGCTTCCCAACAATGAGGCTGCGCAGTTTCTACTTTCTGCTGGCGTCCTCGATTGTCATCCCGGTGTCGGTGTTTTGTGGCGTGGCCCTGTCCATGCTGCAAGAGGCGCAGAACGATTCGGCCATCGGCCGCATCGAGGCGAGCGCCAGCCTCACCGCGCGCATGATCGATGCCGATATTTACCGCGCGCAGTCGGTGCTCAAGGTGCTGGCCGGCTCGCACGCGCTGTCGCAAGGCGACCTGGCCAGGTTCTACGCGGAAGCACGGGAAGCCAGCGCCGGTCCCGGCGCCTGGATCATCCTGTACGACACCACCGGCCAGCAGCTGGTCAACACGCGCCTCGAGCACGGCGTCGAATTGCCACGCCGCGGCGACCCGGAGACGGTGGCGCGACTCATTGCCGCCGGCAAAGGCCATGTCAGCGGCATCAAGTGGGGCAGTGCACTCAAGAACAACTTTGTGATCGTCGAGATACCGCTGGTGACGGAGTCGGGCCAGCGCTATGTGCTGGGGCAAGCCTTTTCACCGCGCTTTTTTGCCCACAACTTTGCCGCAGGACAGTTGCCACCCAATTGGCGCGTTTCCCTGCTGGACCAGAACGGCATCATCATTGCCCGCAGCGCACAGGCCGACCAGTTCGTCGGCAAGCGCGTGAGCGATCAAACCTTCAGCATGATCCGCAAGCAGCGCACTGGTGTGTTCAAGCACGTCAATGGCGCCGGGGTCGAGATGTACGATGCCTTCACCCGCTCTGCGCTGTCGAACTGGTCGATCATTTACGGCGCCCCGGTGGCCGAGATCGACGCGGCCGTCCGCCGTGGCGTGACCATCATGGGCATCGGCCTGTTCATCGCCATGATGTCGGCCCTGGCGCTGACCATGTTCGCCGGGCGCCATCTGGTGCGTTACGTCAGCCGCGCCTCCGAAAGCGCCGGCTTGCTGGGACGCGGTGGCGAGGTCAGCACCCTGCCGCGCTCGGCCATTTTCGAACTGGAACGCCTGAACGAAGCGATCCTGGAAGCCAGCCGGCGCCTGCAGGCCGAGATGCGCTCACGCTCCGATGCCGAGCGCGAACGCAATGAACTGTTCGTCCTGGAAAAACGCGCGCGCACCACCGCGGAAGAGCAAAACGCCGCCAAGGATGAGTTCCTGGCCATGCTGGGACACGAGCTGCGCAACCCGCTCAGCGCCATCGCCAGCGCCGTCAGCATTCTCGACAGCGGCCTTCCGCTCGATGCGGCCGTGACCGAGCGCGCGCGCGACGTGCTGCGGCGCCAGACCGGGCACTTGCGCAAGCTGGTCGACGACCTGCTGGAAGTCAATCGCGCCCTGATGGGCAAGCTGGTGCTGCAAACCGAGCCGGTCGATTTGGCCGAAGTGGTACAGCGCTGTATCGACACCCTGCAGGCCAGCGGGCGCGCAGGCGGCCTGGACCTGCGCGTGGAGAGCGTTCCGGCACTGGTCAGCGCCGATCCGACGCGCTTACTCCAGGTCATCGACAATATCTTCGACAATGTCATCAAGTACAGCCCGGACGGAGGTGTGGTGCAGGTGACGATCCGCCATGACGGCGGCGAGGTGGAGTTTTCCGTGCGCGATTCGGGCCAAGGGATTGCGCCGGACCTGCTGCCGAGCGTGTTCGAGGTGTTCGTGCAGGGCAAGCAATCGCTGCAACGTGCCCACGGCGGCCTCGGCATCGGCCTGTCGCTGGTGCGCCGGCTGGTGGAGCTGCACGGCGGCACCGTTCGAATCGACAGCGAGGGTATCGGCAAGGGCACGACGGTCACGGTCCGGCTTCCGCGCCTGCTCGATTCCAGCCTGCCGCTGGCCAAGCCGCTTACGCCGATGGCGGTGCACATGCGCCGCGTGCTGCTCATCGAAGACAATGCCGACGCGCGCGACATGATGACGATGCTGCTCGAATTGCGCCAGTGCGAAGTTATCGGCGCCGCCACCGGGAGCGACGGCATCGCACTGGCGCGTACCCACCAGCCCTCCCTGGCCATCATCGACATCGGCCTGCCCGGCATGGATGGCTACGCGGTGGCACGCGCGCTGAAAAGCTCGCCCGACACCGCCGGCATCGAGCTGGTCGCGCTAACCGGCTACGGCAGCGAAAGCGAC
This sequence comes from uncultured Oxalobacteraceae bacterium, assembly GCA_946479255.1. The sequence goes on along the minus strand of CAMLFK010000146.1, from coordinate 7,259 downwards.
CGCATCGCTGCCATCGAGGCGGGCTTTTCGCGCCACTTCACCAAGCCGATCCAGCTGGCCGACCTGGAAGCGGCACTGGCTTGATGCATCCAGGCTGAACCGGCGTCATTGCATCGGCTGGCGGATGACGGTCTTCCAGTTCTTCGGATCGGCGCGGCGAATATCGCTCAGGTAGATTTCGTGGTGCTTTCCGCGCAGGCCGCCGCGCGCCTCGATGTAGGCATGCAGGCGCTCGATGGCCGGCCCCTCTTCCGTAAATGGACCGACATGCAGGATCTGCGCGCAGCGGCCTTCGGTCAGGCTCTCCAGGCGCAGATCGTCGAGGGCGGCCAGTCCCTTCTTTCGCTTCACCTCGGCCAGCGCCGCGTAGATGAGCTCATCCTCGACGAACGCTGGCTGCATGATCATCATGGTCCACTTCCATTGGCTGCGGTCCCCGGTCGCAAACGCCGCCAGGTCGTCCGCCCACCACAGGCCTTCCAGCGGCATGACCGCGTAATCGACCGGAGGCATGCCCTTCTTGACCATGAACTTGAGGGTGTACGAGACGGAGAATAAGGCTTCGACCGCCTGCGCGTAGGCTGGCGTCGTGTTGGGATCGCCTTGACCGTCAATCATGAGGTACTTGAAGCCCGGCACATCGAGCTCCATGACTTCTTTCGCCGATGGTGAGTACAGCGGCTTCAATTGCTTCTTGAGATCGATTTTTTCCATGAATGCCATGATAGCCAAAACATCAGCCTGCATGTCGTCGACGTACACTCAACGCCTCGTCCATGAAAGTGGGCGACAAGGTGTTATCGAAGATCACCCACACATCCCGTCCTGCTGCGGCATGCACGGCCATGTCGCGCCCCAGTTGCTCCAAATAATCCGCCGCATAAGGCGAGTAGTAGATGCGCGGCGAGCCGTGCAGGCGCGCGTAGATGGCCGCGGTGGTCGGCACATGCGGACCCGGTTGACCTTTGGCGGGATCGGCGATCACCCGGGTGATCCCCTGCCGGGTCAGCAGTGCCGTCGCACTGTCTCCAAACCAGCTTTCATTGCGCGCTTCGCAGGCCAGCGTGCAGCCGAAGCTATCTTTCATGCGCGCAAAAAATGGCGCGGCGATTTCTTCCGCAAACACCAGGCTGGGCGGCAGTTGCACCAGCACCGCGCCCAGCTTGCCGCCCAGTGCGCCGGCTTCCGTGGCGAAGCGCTGCAAGCGTTCCTCGATATCGATCAGGCGGGCCTCGTGCGTGATGCTGCGCGGCAGCTTGACTGAAAAGCGGAAATCCTCGGGCACGCTGTCCGCCCAGCGCGCGTAGGTCTTGGGCTGGTGCGGCTTGTAAAAGGACGAGTTGATTTCGACCGTGTTGAGCACGGCCGCGTAGCGCTCCAGATGGCTGCCCTCGGCCGGAAACGCGCCGGCGGAAATTCGCGGAATGGTCCAGCCGGCGCAGCCGATGCGCAGGATACCTGGGGTCCGAAGTGGTCTGCTCATGGCGGACGAGTGTAGCAGCGCGCCAGCCGGGCGGCCTGTCCGGCAGGACCGACCTTACAATAGTGATATCGAATAACTTACAGGAGACCTCCATGAGCGAACCCGTCCATATCGTCTGCCCCCATTGCGACGCAGTCAACCGGCTGGCCAGTGAGCGGCTGGCGGACCAGCCGGTGTGCGGCAAGTGCACGCGCGAACTGTTCAACGGCAAGCCGACCGATGTCACCAGCGCGCGCTTCGCCAAGCACATCGAGCGCAACGACCTGCCGGTGCTGGTCGATTTCTGGGCGCCGTGGTGCGGGCCTTGCAAGATGATGACCCCGGCTTACCAGCAGGCGGCAGCCCGGCTCGAACCGGGCATGCGCCTGTTAAAGGTCGATACCGAAGCCAACCAGGAGCTGGGAGCGCGCTACAACATCCGCAGCATTCCTACCCTGGCACTGTTCCGCAACGGCCGCGAAGTGGCGCGCCAGGCCGGCGCCATGGACGCAGCGAGTATCGTGGCGTGGGCAAAATCTCACTCCTGATACAATTATTGCAACTGCATAGGGAGCGCATCATGTCGCAAGAACTGATTTTGGACCAAAATGTGGAAGACGAAAAGAACACCGCGCGCATCCTGTACGCGGTGCATGGGGTGACCTTCTTCTTTTCGCTCGGGCTGCTGTCGATCATCCCGATCTTTTTCAACTATTCCAAGCGGCCAGAAACGGCGGGCACGCTGGTCTACAGCCATCACACCTGGATGATCCGCTCGTTCTGGTTCTACGCGCTGTGGATGGGGCTGGGCTGGCTGGTCATGGTGACTCTGGGCTGGATCCTGATCGGCTTTCCGATCGCCTTCGCCATCTGGGGCATTGCCTGGGTATGGAAGGCCTACCGCCTGATCCGCGGTTTCCTGGATTTGAACAACAACAAGCCGATGCCGGTTTAACCCACTGTTGAGAGAAGCGCTATATACTTCGGAACATAGCGTTTTCTCTTCAGTGGAGCTTTATGTTTCGATTTAGCAGCTTGCTGGTGCTGTTTGCCGCCAACCTCGCCCATGCCGACGAGGTGCAGGTAGCCGTCGCCGCCAATTTCAGCGCGCCGATGAAGGAGCTTGCCGCCCGGTTCGAACGCGACACCGGCCATAAGGTTCAAGCCACGTATGGCGCTACCGGCAAGTTCTATGCGCAGATCAGGAACGGCGCGCCGTTCGCGGTCCTGCTGGCCGCCGACGACGACACGCCGGACTTGCTGGAGAAGGAAGGCGCCGCCGTGCCAGGCAGCCGCTTTACCTACGCCATCGGCAAGCTGGTGTTGTGGAGCGCGCAGCCGGGCCTGGTCGACGGCCAGGGAGAGGTGTTGAAAAAAGGGACGTTTGCACACCTTGCGGTCGGCAACCCGAAGGTGGCGCCATATGGCGCGGCCGCTATCGAAGTGCTGCAAAAGCTTAACTTGCTCGATACCCTGGAAGCGAAGTTCGTACAGGGCGAAAACATCGCCCAGACTCACCATTTCGTCGCTTCCGGGGCCGCCCCATTGGGCTTCGTCGCCATGTCCCAGGTATATGAAGCTGGGAAACTCAAGTCCGGCTCCGCCTGGATCGTCCCTGGCAATCTATACAAGCCAATCCGCCAGGACGCCGTGATGCTGGCAAAGGGCAAGGACCAGCCCGCAGCCGCAGCCCTGCTCAAGTACCTGCGAAGCGAAGCTGCAAAAGCCGTGATCCGATCCTTCGGCTACGAGCTGTAAGCGCGCATGCTGACGCCTGACGACTGGGGCGCCCTCTGGCTGACCTTCAAGCTGGCAACGGTGGTCACGGTCGTGCTGCTCCTGCTGGGCACGCCGCTGGCCTGGTGGCTGTCGCAAACCCGTTCGGGCCTCAAAGGCGCACTTGGCGCGCTGGTCGCCCTGCCCCTGGTGCTGCCGCCGACGGTATTGGGCTTTTACCTGCTGGTGGCGATGGGACCGAGCGGCCCGATCGGCCAGATCACACAGACGCTTGGCATCAGCCTGCTGCCCTTCACTTTTCCGGGCCTGGTGATCGGCTCGGTGTTCTACTCCCTGCCGTTTGTCGTGCAGCCCTTGCAAAACGCCTTCGAAGCCATCGGCACCCGGCCGCTGGAAGTCGCCGCAACCCTGCGCGCCAGTCCACTCGATACCTTCTTCTCGGTGGTGCTGCCCTTGTCCAAGCCGGGCTTCATCACGGCGGCAACGCTCGGGTTTGCCCACACGATCGGCGAGTTTGGTGTGGTGCTTATGATCGGCGGGAATATTCCGGACAAAACGCGGGTGGTGTCGATGCAGATTTATGGCCATGTGGAAGCGATCGAGTATGCGCAGGCGCACTGGCTATCCGGCGGCATGCTGCTGATAAGTTTCGTTGCGCTGCTGTTGCTGTACACCTTCAATCCGACGCAGAAGAAGCCATGAGCCAGCCGCCGTCCATCCACGCGCATTTCAATGTCAGGCGCGACGCGTTCACCCTGGAGGCCAGGCTGGACCTGCCGGGCCGGGGCGTGACCGCCCTGTTCGGGCACTCCGGCTCCGGCAAGACCACGCTCCTGCGCGGCATCGCCGGGCTCGAACGCCATCCGGGTGCGTATCTCGCCATTAACGGCGAAGTCTGGCAGGATGACGCCGACGGAATCTTCCTGCCCTGCCACCGTCGCCCAATCGGCTATGTATTTCAGGAAGCCAGCTTATTCCCGCACTTGTCCGTGCGCGGCAACCTGGACTTCGCCCGCAAGCGCGCGCCCGCCGGCAAAAGCGACGGGGTAATGGAGCAGGCGCTTTCCCTGCTGGGGATCGGCCACTTGCTGGAACGTCGCACCACGGACCTGTCCGGCGGCGAACGCCAGCGTGTCGCACTGGCCCGTGCGCTGCTGTCACGGCCACGCCTGCTGCTGATGGATGAGCCGCTCGCAGCGCTCGACGGCAAGCGCAAGGAGGAAGTGCTGCCCTACCTGGAGCGCATCCACCAGGAACTCGACATCCCGATGTTATACGTGAGCCATTCCATGGCCGAGGTGGCGCGCCTGGCCGACCATATCGTGCTGCTGGAAAATGGACAGGTGCTGGCCAGCGGACCGGCCGCCGACACCGTGGCGCGGCTCGACCTGTCGACCGCGCTGGCCGATGAAGCCGGCGCGCTGGTCAATGCCGTGGTGGAAGAGTACGACGCGGAGTATGGCCTGCTGCGCCTGCGCGCCGCCGGTGGCACGGTTCATATCGCTTCCCCCGCTCTTGCGCCTGGCGCCACGCTGCGGCTGCGCATCCTGGCGCGCGACGTCAGCCTGGCGTTGACGCAGCAGGCCGATGGATCGATCCTGAACCATCTGTACGCGACCGTGACGGATCAGCGGGAAATAAATGAAGGCGCTCACGTCATCGTCAGGCTCGATGCCGGCGGCACGCCGCTGCTGGCACGCATCACACGGCGCTCGCGCGACCAGCTCGGCCTGGCACCGGGCAAGGCGGTCTGGGCACAGGTGAAAGCGGCGGCACTGGCCTCAACGAAGGGTGACGAATGAAGATCTCGTTGAAACTACGCGTATTGCGCGACGGTGACATTGCCATGGGCCCCGGCAAAGCCGCGCTGCTCGAAGCGATCCAGGAAGCCGGTTCGATCAGCGCCGCCGCGCGCTCGCTGGACATGTCCTACCGCCGCGCCTGGCTGCTGGTGGATGTGATGAACCGGAGTTTTCGCGAACCGCTGGTCAGCAGCGCCGCGGGTGGGCGCCAGGGTGGCGGCGCGGTCGTGACCGGCATGGGCTTGCGCGTGCTGGCGCAGTATCGGGCGATGGAAGCTGCAGCGATGGAAGCAGCACAAGCGCATCTGGATGAATTTGCCGGGCTGGCTAAGCCTGCACCATGACATCCAAAGCCTGATCGAGATCGGCGATCAGGTCATCGGTGTCTTCCAGGCCAATATTAAAGCGCACCAGGATGCCCTTATCCGTCCAGTTACGGCGCATCGCCTGTATGCGGTACGGCATCACCAGGCTGGCGGCGCCGCCCCAGCTGTAGCCAAGGCCGAAAAACTCCAGCGCATCGACGAAGCGGTCGGTCTGTTGTTCCGTATAACGCGCATCGAAGATGACGGAAAACAGGCCGCCGGCACCGGTGAAGTCGCGCGTCCAGTGCTCGTGGCCGGGGCAGTCCGGCAAGGCCGGGTGCAGCACTTTGCTAATCTCCGGGCGGCTTTTGAGCCAGGCGGCAACCTTACGGGCGCTGGCGTCGTGGGCGTCGAAGCGCAGCTTCATGGTTTGCAGCCCGCGCATGACGAGGTAGGCATCGTCCGGGCTCACGCCCATTCCGAGGCGCATGTGCGACAAGGCGATCCGGTCGATCAGCGCACGGTCGCGCGTCACCACCGCTCCCATCAGCACGTCGGAGCCGCCCGACTGGTACTTGGTCAGCGCCTGCATGACGATATCGACGCCCACATCGAAGCCGCACAGCGCCAGCCCGCCCGACCAGGTATTGTCCAGCGCCACCAGCACACCGCGCGCATGGGCGGCGGTGCAGATGGCCGGCAGGTCCGGCACTTCCATCGATACCGAGCCGGGTGCCTCGGTCCAGATCAACTTGGTGTTGGGCTGGATCAGCGCGTCGATGCCGGCGCCGATCAGCGGGTCGTAATAGCGCGCGGTGATACCGAAGTCGGCACTGAGCCAGCGGCCCAGTTCGCGGTTGGGGTTGTACACGTTGTCCGGCAGGAGCACATCGTCGCCGGCCTTCAGGATGGCGAGGTCGACCATGGCGATCGCCGCCAGGCCGCTGGGCGCCAGCAGGCAATACTGGCCGCCTTCGATGTCGGCGATGCGCGCTTCCAGGGTGAAGGTGGTCGGCGTGCCGTGCAGGCCGTAGGTATAGGCGTTCTTGTTCTTCCAGTCGCCCGCCCGCATTTCCGCCACGCTTTTGAACAGCACCGTGGAGGCGTGATAGATGGGCGGCGGAAAGGCGCCGAAGCCAGCCGGCGGCTGGTAGTCGTTGTGGATCAGCGAAGTCTGGATTTTTTTGGCCATTCGCTGCTTCCTCGCCTTAAAGGACCGAAGCCCAGAGATCGTGCGCGTCGGCCTTGGTAACGGTCACGTCGGCAAATTCGCCGACGGATAATTTTTTGCCCGGCACCAGCGAGCGCTTGATGTGTACCACGCCGTCGATTTCGGGCGCGTCCGCGGCCGAGCGGCCGATGACTTCGCGCGCGTTGACTTCATCGACAAGCACGCGCACGGTCTTGCCGACCTTGGCTTGCAAGCGCTTGGCGGAAATTTCTTCCTGCAAGAGCATGACGCGCGCGCGGCGTTCCTCGCGCACTTCTTCCGGCACGGGATTGGCCAGTTCGTTGGCGGTGGCGCCATCGACGGGTGAATAGGCGAAGCAGCCCAGACGGTCGATCTGCGCTTCCTTGAGGAAGTCCAGCAGGTATTCGAACTCGGCTTCGGTCTCGCCGGGGAAGCCGGCGATGAAGGTCGAGCGGATGGTCAGGTCCGGGTTCATGGCACGCCAGGCCTGGATGCGGTCGAGGTTCTTCTCTCCGCTGGCCGGGCGCTTCATGCGCTTGAGCACCTCGGGATGGGCGTGCTGCAGCGGAATGTCGAGGTAAGGCAGCACATGGCCGCCGCTCATCATCGGGATCACCTGGTCGACGTGCGGATACGGATATACATAGTGCAGGCGCACCCAGGCGCCGTACTGGGCCGCCAGCTGGCCCAGGGCTTCGACCAGCTGGGTCATGTGGGTCTTGACCGGACGGCCATTCCAGAAGCCGGAGCGGAACTTGACG
>CAMLFK010000145.1 GCA_946479255.1 uncultured Oxalobacteraceae bacterium | reverse complement strand
GATAGGATGGAGGCGAGGACGGGAGTCGAACCCGTCTAGACGGCTTTGCAGGCCGTTTTCGCTCTTAGGAATCAAAGGGTTAGCTCTGCACCACACTTTGCACCACATGAGTTCGTCGCATTCGAGGTGCAGAGCCCCAGGCGTGGCTTCGGCCTGCGCTTCGTTCGCGACTTGCTTGGCAAGCTGCTTGGCGGCTTTAACTGCAAGCGCCTGCGATCCCTGCTTCGACACCGCCAACGCGACATTCACGCAGCAATTACGGCTCGACTATTACTCTAGACCAGTGCAGGGTCGATCGGATCGCGCCGGTAAAACGTAAGGTCCGGGCAAGGCATACATACCTAATCCCTACCTCGATCAGTGTCTGTAGTCTTAGAGAGCCGACCTCTGCCATCTTGTTCAGCACGATTCTATGCTCCACCGCGACTGGTCCAGTCTGTCACATCATGAGTTCGGCCGGCGAACGGAGTTAGGGGCCAAACGGCTCAGCGATGGGCAAGCTGCCGCCCGGTCGAGCATCTTGATCATCGTTCCGCGTACCCGCAGCACAGCCGTATGTAATTGCGGAGGCATCGGCCTTCCTAATCTAGCGCGCCAGGCCGAGTTCGCCATTCGCCACCCGCGCCTGGCGCCCCGCTTTGTCGGCCCGCCGCGCCATGCTCTGCAGGTCGAGCGGGCGCGTGAGCCGGTGGCGCGCCAGCGCCGCGCCGCCTACCGCGACCACGTCCGCGCCGAAGCGCGAAGTGCGGATTTCCGGCGCGGTCAGCATCGCGGCATCCGCGTACTCGCCCAGCACCCGCCGCGCCGGCTCGATCAGCGTGTCGCCCAGCCGCACTGCCGGTCCGCCGATGACGATCGCCATCGGGTCGAAGCTGGCCCAGAGGTTGTTGAGCAGGACGCCGAGCTGGCGGCCGGCTGCGTCCACTGCGGCGCAGGTGGCCGGGTCGCCGTCGACCACGCGGCGGAACAGCCGGTCCAGCGCGGGATGGCTGGGCAGTTCGGCGCCTAGCAGCGTGCCGAGGCCGATCAGGGCATCGGCGCAGCCGCGCCTGCCACACGAGCACAGCGGCCCGCCGGCCTGCAGGATCGTGTGGCCCGCTTCGCCGGCAAAGCCGTGCAGGCCGGTCAGCAGGCGGTCGTTGACGATCACGCCGGCGCCCACGCCATAGCCGATTGACAGATAAATCAAGGGATCGGTGCTGGCCTGGTCGGCGAATTCGAACTCGCCCAGCGCGGCGACGTTCGCCTCGTTCTGCATGTACAGCGGCAGGCCGTCCAGCGGCGAGCCCTTGGCGTGGGCCTGGACGATCCCGGCCACGTCCACGTCACGCCAGCCGAGGTGGGGCGCGTGGTGCAGCAGGCCCAGCGCCTCGTCGACGGCGCCGTGCAGGCCGATGCCCACGCCGAGAACGGGGCGCCCGAGCCGTTTCGCCAGCTTCGCGAGCGCGAGCGCGGCCAGCCGGATGCACGACGTGGGGTCGCCCGGATCCTCGTACGTGAGGATGCGCGTGTCGAGGACTTCGCCCAGCAGGTTCGTCGCGACGACGCGGGCTTCGTCCACGCCCAGTTCGGCGCCGAGCAGGGCCAGGCGCGACGGATCGAGATGCAACGGCGTGGCACGCCGGCCGACTTCGCCCGTCGCGAGCAGCTCGCTTTCAGTGAGCCAGCCTTCGTCGACCAGTGCGCGCACGAGCAGGCTGATGCCGGCCTTGGTCAGGCCCAGCACGTCGGCCAGCGCCGCGCGCGACAGTCCGGGCTGGGTGCTCACCTGGCGTACGACGGCCATGCGGTTCAGTTGTTTGAGGAGTTGCTGGTCACCGGTAACTTGCATGGGGTAAGAAAATCAAGTGGTTGTGATGATTATGCAACGGGTTTGAAAAATTCGTTGATCATGCAAACTGCATATTTACAACATTTTTCCCGTCTCGCAACGCGAAGTCTCACGGCCCGGTCATCCTCATCGTATTGGATGAAGTGATTGATTTAATTATGAAATCGATTTCTCGCGTACGTACCGACATCAATGTACGTATGTTACGTAATCCCCGCTTTCAAAATCAAAACTGTGTCCCGCCGTGATGCACCGACGCTCATTATTGGGGCAAACGTTTGGTTTGATCGATTGACCAAAATATTTAGTGTCATTAATCTACGGGAAATGATGTCCGCTATCAATGATAAATAAGGCAACAAAGCGACGGCTGCCGCAGCCGCCGCAGCGGACAACAGACCCCGCCGGCAATGACCCGATGCGGGCCGCCAGGTTGTAGCACCACCAGTACGGACGCCGCCGCCCGTCGGGTCCGGCGTTTTTTCGAGAGACGAGAGGAGACACAGTGCAACACACCAAGAGGGTTTTTTCCCATCACCTGAACACCAGGCATCGCCTGATCAGCCTCGCCGTTGCGAGTGCCTGTGCCGGCCTGGTTGCGCCGGCCCATGCGCAGGATACGGGCGCCGCCAACGGCATCGCCGCGCCGACCGACCAGACGGGATCCACGCCCGTGCAGGGCGTCGCGACGAATACCGTCGTGGTGACCGGTATCCGGGCCAGTATGCAGTCGACGCTGAACCTGAAGAAGAACTCCGATGGTATCGTCGACGGTATCGTCGCTGAAGACATCGGTAAATTCCCGGACACGAACCTGGCCGAGTCGCTGCAGCGCATCACCGGCGTGTCTATCGACCGTCAAAATGGCGAAGGCCAGAAGATCACGGTGCGCGGCATGGGCCCCGACTTCAACCTGGTGCTGTTGAATGGCCGTCAAATGCCGACGGCTGACCTGAACGACGCGAACGGCCGCTCGTTCTCCTTCGACAACCTGGCGTCGGATGCCATTTCGCAGCTGCAGGTCTACAAGACCAGCCGCGCCCAGGATCCGTCCGGCGGCATCGGCGCCACGGTCAACATCATGACCGCGCGTCCTCTCGACCAAAAGGGCACCGTGGCGAGCGTTGGCGTCAAGGGCGTGGTGGACCAGTCGAGCCAGAACCTGCCCGACTTGCTGAAGGGTAAGCGCGTTACGCCTGAAGTTTCCGGCATCTTCAGCACCGTCAGCAAAGATGGGATGTGGGGCTTTGGCGGCAACGCCAGCTACTCGAAGCGCGACTCGGGCTTGAATCGTGCCCAGATCGCCAATGGCTGGATCGGCCCCTACAAAGGTTCGGATGTGATTGACGGCTCGACCTTGCCGCAGCCCGGTGCGCCCGTCGGCAGCGTAACGAACCGTCCAGGTCCGAACGATCTGTATGAGCGCCCACAAAACTTTGGTTACCAGGTCAACGGTCTCGAGCGCGAGCGTGTGAATGGCCAGGCCGTGCTGCAATTCCGTCCGGTCAAGGAACTGACCGCGACGCTTGATTACACCTTCGCGCAGAACAAGCTGCACACCCGCCGCGCCGAGATGAGTGTCTGGTTCGCCCAGACGCCGACCTCGACCAGCACCTGGCCGGGTGGCAGCAACCAGGCGCCCTTGACTTACTCGGAAGTGTACAACACGCCGCAGGACATGTCGGTCATCTCAGCCGACTATGCCACCAAGAACACGCTGAATTCGGTCGGCTTCAACACTGTCTGGAAACCGAAATCCGGCCTGAGGTTCACGCTCGACGCCCACTCGTCGAGCGCCGAATCGAAAGCCGACAGCCCATGGGGCAGCAGCAATCAGCTGAGCAACGCCAGCTTCAGCCGCGGCAGAACCTCGATTGACTTCACCCACGAGCTGCCGATCCTGGGCATTGACGGCACCAACGTGGCCGCCGAGCCGATCCAGGCAACCGGTTCGCAGTTCTCCAACACCTACGTCAAGTCGACCGTCAAGCAGTTGCAGTTGAGCGGCGAGTGGAAGGTGGCCGAAGCGTCGAACCTGAACTTCGGTGTGGGCTATACCGACGTGAAAAACCGCTCGACCTCATCGCTCGTGCAGAACAACGGATGGTCGGGCTTGACCAACAAGAACGACTATCCCGCCAGCCTGTTCTCGAAGAGTGACACCGCCAGCTACTTCGACCAGTTCGGTGGCGACGGCGCGGCCGGCATGTTCAGGGACTTCTACACGGCCGATTTCGGCGCACTGCGCGCGGCAACCGCCGCCGCCGCCACCAAGCCTGGCTATGTCAGTAACGACGGTCTGAAAACGCAAGCAAGCTTCCTGCCGAATTTCGCCACGACCGACAGCGACCAGCGTCTGGAGGAAAAAACGACGACGGCCTACGTGGCCTTGAGCCAGGACTGGGAGCTGGCCATTCCGGTCCACACCTCGGTCGGCCTGCACTTCGAAAAAACCAAGGTCACTTCGGTGGCCCAGGTGCTCCCGGCGACGGGCGTGACCTGGATTTCGCAGAATGAGCTGCCGCTGACCTTTGCCGGTACCGCCTACTCGAACACGCATGGCTCCTATAGCAACGTGTTGCCAAACGTGAATGCCGACTTCGACGTGACCTCGAACTTCAAGGTGCGCGCCGGCGCCGGCGTCACCATCAGCCGCGCCCGTTACAACGAGCTGCAGGGCGGCCTGAACATCGGCACCGGTTCCGACTACTATCTGGGTGGCACTGCTGCGACGGGTAATCCGAGCCTCAAACCGGTGAAGTCGAAGAACCTGGACTTGTCTTTCGAATGGTACTTCACCCAGCACAGCGTCGCCTCGCTGGGTCTGTTCAACAAGAAGTTGACTGACTACACTGCCCAGAGCCAGGTCCTGGAAAACCAGTACGGCATCCATACCCCGATCGGCGGCGGGTACTATAAAGCCGCCCTGGCGACTGGTGGTTGCACCGTCGCGGACACCAACTGCATCCGTAACTACATTCTCAACAACTACAACGGCCAACCTGGCGTCACGAAGACCGGTGTGAACTCCGTTGGCAATGCCACCGGTGTGATCACGGGCATCCCGAGCGACCCGCTGATGCAGTTCAGGACCTCCAGCTTCGTGAACTCGCAGCCGGCCAGCTTGCATGGCGCCGAATTGGCCGTTCAGCATATGTTCGGCGAGACCGGCTTTGGCGTTCAGGCGAACTACACCTACGTGACCTCGCCATTGAAATACAAGAACGACCAAACCACCGATCAGTTCGCAATCCTGGGTCTGAGCAATTCGGCCAACCTGGTGGGTATCTATGAAAACTTCGGTTGGACGGTACGACTCGCCTACAACTGGCGTGACTCCTTCCTGGCGTCGAAGACCGATGGCGGCGGACACCTGGATCCGGTGTACACCGCCTCGTATGGCCAGACCGACCTGAGCGTGGGCTATGCCGTGACCAAGAACCTGAACGTGCTGTTCGAAGGGATCAATCTGACCAATTCGACGCAACGTCAGTACGGCCGCACCAAGAGCCACTTCCTGAACGCAACCCAGACCGGCCCACGTTACATGGTTGGCGCACGTTACACGTTCTGATTGCTGAAGTCGGCACTTGATAAGTGAGCAGGTCCTGAAGCAGGCCGTGGTGACGACCATGGCCTGCTTTTTTCTTGCTACACTGAATCGCTACACTACTTACTGGATGGAACTCGCGTGCGTAGTCAACCCCTGGAAAAGGTCGTGATCGTCGGTGGCGGCTCGGCCGGCTGGCTGACCGCCGCGCTGGTCGCGGCAGCGCATCAGACCCCTGCCGGCCCGGCCTTGAAGGTGACCCTGATCGAATCGCCCGACGTGGCGCCGGTGGGCGTCGGCGAGGGAACCTGGCCCAGCATGCGTGAGACCTTGCGCCGCATCGGCGTGTCCGAGAACGATTTCTTCCGCGCCTGTGACGCCTCGTTCAAACAGGGCTCGCTGTTCGTCGGCTGGGTCGACGGCAGCGATGACGACGCGTATTACCACCCGTTCGAACTCCCCTACGGCTATGGCGAAACCCATCTGGCCGCGAGCTGGCAGCGCCAACACGGCGCCGTGCCGTTTGCCGATCTGGTCAGCGTCCAGCCGCACCTGTGCCGCGCCGGCAGGGCGCCCAAGCAGGCGACGACGCCGGAGTTCGCCGCCGTGGCCAACTATGGCTACCACCTCGACGCCGCCAGGTTCGGCCTGTTCCTGCGCCGCCACTGCACCGAGAAACTCGGCGTGGTCCACGTGGCGGACCATGTGGTGGCGGTCCATGCGCACGATGACGGCGACATCGCCTCGGTGCAGACGGCGCTGGGCGGCGCCATCGAGGGCGATCTGTTCATCGATTGCAGCGGCTCGCAAGCGCTCTTGCTGGGCAAGCATTACGGCGTGCCCCTGCTGCCGCAAGGGCATATCCTGTTCAATGACCGCGCTTGCGTGGTCCAGCTGGGCTATCCGGAGCCGGCCAGCCCGATCGCATCGCAGACCCAATCGACGGCGCAGGAAGCCGGCTGGATCTGGGATATCGGCTTGCCGACCCGGCGCGGCATCGGCCATGTGTATTCGAGCGCCCACACCAGCGACGCGCAGGCCGAGCAGGCCTTGCTGGCCTACGTCGAACGCAGCGGCGGTGGCGCACCGATGCTCACCGCGCCGCGCAAGCTCGGCTTCGAGCCCGGCTACCGCGACCATTTCTGGCATCGCAACTGCGTGGCCATCGGCCAGTCGGCCGGATTCATCGAGCCGCTCGAGGCGTCGGCACTGGCGATGGTGGAGTTGTCCGCCACCATGCTCAGCGACGGCATGCCGGCCAACCGCGCCGTGATGGACATCGTCGCCAAACGCTTCAACGATGCCTTCACCTACCGCTGGGAACGGGTGATCGATTTTCTCAAGCTGCATTATGTGCTCAGCCGGCGCAACGCCAGCCAGTACTGGCGCGATCACCGGGCGGCGGCATCGATTCCCACGCGCCTGAACGAGTTGCTCGCGCTCTGGCGCACGCAGCCGCCGTCGCGCTACGACCTGCATCGGATCGAAGAGCTGTTTCCCGCCGCCAGTTATCAATACGTGATGTACGGCATGGGGCTGGTGCCGGAGGTGGACCGGCGGATCCGCCACTGCGAGCACGCCGATCTGGCCGACGGCTACTTCCGCCAGGCGGCCGCAATGACCCGCAAGATGCTGGCGGGGCTGCCAGGCAACCGCGAACTGATCGGGCATATCGTGCATCACGGCATGCCGATCAGGTAGTCAATGACATTTGAATGAAGAGGCAAGCAATGACCCACCGTGTTTTGTTGAACAACGTCGAACACAAAGACCTGAAAATCATTCTTGGCCGCGGCACCCGGTTCGGTGACGGCGAGACGATCTGCCCGACCTTCCCGGCCGAGTTTCGCAATGTGCTGGCCCACTATCCGATCGTGTTCCGCGAGACCGGCAACGAACAGCGCTACGAACCGGTGGCGCTGTTCGGTTTTGCGGAGGGCGAGAACCTGTTTGCCAGCGCCGATGCCTGGGATGCGCTGTACGTGCCGATGGCCGTGGCGCGCCAGCCCTTCTCGATGGGACTGCATGGCGACGGTCTGCTGGTGCATGTCGACCTCGATCATCCAAAAGTGAGCACGACCACCGGCTATCCGCTGTTTCTCGAATACGGCGGCCAGAGCGAGCTGCTGGAACAAGTCAACAGCCTGCTGCTGGCTTTGCACGAGGGGCTGCAGAGCAACGCCGGCTTTGTCGCCGCGCTGCTCGACCATGACCTGATCGAGCCGCTCACGCTCGACATCGAATTGAACAACGGCTCGCACAACCAGCTGCTTGGCTTTTCGGCGATCAACGAGGAAAAGCTTGCTGCGCTCGACGGTGCGGCGCTTGCGCACCTGCATCGGCACGGCTACCTGATGGCTGCCCATCAGATGGGTGCATCGCTCGTCCAGCTGCGCGAGCTCATCGAGCGCAAAAACCAGCGCGTTGCGGTCGATGGCTAAACCGATGCGCGAGATCAGCGGCGCGACACCGGGCGCGCTGACTGACGCCATTCTCACTGCGACCGAGCCGCTGGTGCTGCGCGGCCTGGTCGCAAGCTGGCCGCTGGTCAAGGCCAGCCTGCGCTCGCAGCGCGAGGGCATCGCCTATCTGCGCCGCTTCTACCGGGGCGAGGTGGTCCGTGCACTGATCGGTCCGCCCGAGATCGCGGGGCGCTATTTTTATAACGACGACATCAGCGGATTTAACTTCGACGCCGTCAACGCCAGGCTCGACGCGATCCTCGATCAAGTGCTCGAACACCTCGATGACCCGTGTGCGCCGACTTTTTATGTCGGCTCGACGACAGTGGACACCTGCCTGCCAGGCTTCCGGGACGAAAACGATCTCGACCTGGGCGATCGCGATCCGCTCGTCAGCGTGTGGACTGGCAACCGTTCGCGCATTCCCGCGCACCAGGATCTGCCCGATAACCTGGCCTGTGTGGCCGCCGGGCGTCGCCGCTTCACCTTGTTCCCGCCCGAACAGTTGAGCAACCTTTACATCGGGCCGCTCGATTTTGCGCCGGCCAATCAGCCCATCAGCCTGGTCGATTTTCATCGGCCGGACCTGGTGAAATTCCCCAGGTTTGCCGAGGCCATGGCGCATGCGCAGGTTGCTGAATTGCTGCCGGGCGACGCCATCTTCATGCCCAGCATGTGGTGGCACCATATCGAGGGGCTCGACAGTTTTAACGTCCTGATCAACTACTGGTGGCGCCAGTCGCCAGGCTATATGGATGCCCCGGTCAATACGCTGATGCACGCCATCCTGACGCTGCGCGAACTGCCGCCGCCCCAGCGACTGGCATGGCAAGAGGTGTTCCGCCACTACATATTTGAAGCGGACGGCAGTGAAGCGGCGCATATCCCGGAACCGGCGCGCGGGGTCCTCGGTCCGCTCGATCTCGACAAGGCGCGGTCCATGCGCGCCGCAATCATGCAGAAACTAAAACGTTAGCAGGAGACACCCCATGCAACAGAACAATCCGGAAAATATCGGCAGGAAGCCCGTGCGGCGCGTGGTCATCGCCGGCGGCGGCACAGCCGGCTGGATGGCCGCTGCCGTCATCTCCAAGATCTTGGGCAAGACACTGGACATCACGCTGGTCGAATCCGACGAGATCGGTACCGTCGGGGTCGGCGAGGCGACAATTCCCAGCTTGATTCAGTTTCACCAGTTGCTGGAACTGAACGAAGCCGACGTCATGCGGGCAACCCAGGCGACCTTCAAGCTGGGCATCAGCTTCGAGAACTGGCGCGCGCCGGGCGAGGACTATATCCACTCGTTCGGCTTGACCGGCGTCGACCACTGGACTGCGGGCTTCCAGCATTTCTGGCACAAGGGCCGCCAGCGCGGCCTGGCCAGTGACTTCGGCGACTATTGCCTGGAATTGAGGTCGGCCCAGCTTGGCCGCTTCGCGCATCTGCCGAACGACGTCATGAATTACGCTTACCATCTCGACGCGACCTTGTACGCCAGGTTCCTGCGCAAGTACAGCGAAGGTTTCGGCGCCAAGCGGGTGGAAGGCAAGATTGACCAGGTGATGCTTGACGCCGCCAGCGGCTACGTGACCGGGCTCAAGCTCGGAAACGGCGCCTTGATCGAAGGCGATTTGTTCATCGACTGCACCGGCTTTCGCTCGCTGTTGCTGGGCCAGACCATGGGGGTGGAATACGACGACTGGTCGCAATGGCTGTTTAACGACACCGCCATCGCGGTGCAGACTGAATTGATGGGCGAACCGGTGCCGATGACACGTGCGATTGCGCACGGCGCCGGCTGGCAGTGGCGGATCCCGCTGCAGCACCGGGTTGGCAATGGCCACGTATTCTCCAGCAAGTATATGGACGGCGAGGAAGCCATGCAGATCTTGCTCGACAATCTGCAAGGCGAGCCGCTGACGCAGCCGCGCATGATCAAGTTCAAGCCAGGCCAGCGCAAGCAATCGTGGAAAGGCAACGTCGTCGCCATCGGCCTGTCGAGCGGCTTTCTGGAACCGATCGAGTCGACCAGCATCCACCTGATCCAGCGTAATCTGATCCGTTTGATGCAGATGTTCCCGGCCGACGGCATCTGCCGCTCCGACATCGACGAGTTCAACACCCAAGTGCAAAGGGAGATCGCCCACATCCGCGATTTCATCATCCTGCATTACAAGGTGACCAGTCGCGCCGATACCCCATACTGGGAAGCTGCCAGGAACATGGAAGTGCCGGTATCGCTGCAACACCGCATCGACCTGTTCCGCGAAACCGGACGGGTGTTCCGCACCGAGGGTGAGTTGTTTACCGAGTCGTCGTGGCTGCAAGTCATGCTGGGCCAAGGCATGATGCCCGAGCAGCATCACCAGTCGGCCGACCTGATGGGCGATGCCGAGCTGTCGCAGTTCCTGGGCTCGATTCGCCAGAAGATCGAAAGGACGGTCCAGCAGTTGCCATCGCATCAGGCTTACGTCCAGCGGTTCTGCCGCGCAGAGCGGCCGAGCTGATCCTTTTAATTCGGAGCCGCCCATGTTCAACCCAAATCCCTCGATGAGTAAAGTCGCGCTGAGCGATGGCCGTTCTTATGTAGTCGTTGACAATATCCTGCGCGATCCCATGCAATTCATCGCCCATGCCGTCGCGCGGCGCGCGGATTTTTCGCCGGAAGATTCTCACTACTATCCCGGGCCGGAACTGCGGTTGCCCCCAGCCGCGCACCAGGCATTCGAAGCGTTTTTTTCACAATATATCCGGGGCCAGCTTGGCGCCCGGCGCACCCGCAGCGCCTTGTGCAGGATGTCGATGGTCACGCGCAAGCCGGAAAATCTCGAGCCATTCCAGAGAATCCCGCATGTCGATGGCGGTCCCTTCCAGCCGGGCGAAGGCAATTTCGCCATGGTCCTGTATTTGTTCAAGGATGAACGGCTGGGTGGCACGAGTTTTTTTCGACCGCGGGTCGACACCGCGACATTGTCGGCCATGATGGCCCGCGGGCAGCACATGGACCGTGACGCGTTTTCGGTCTTGATCGACAGCGCCCCCGCGTATCCGACCAAGACCAACGCATATTTTGAAAAGATGGCGACCGTCCCGGCGGCGTTCAACCGCGCGTTGTTCTATGATGGCACGATCTACCACAGCGGCGACATCCGCCATCCGGAGCTGCTCAGCGCCGATCCGGAACAAGGACGGCTGACCGTCAACGCGTTCTTCGGGGTGCGCCTGAACGCCTGCTGAAGCGCGGCTTCGAAAAGCTAGCGCGCTTTCGCGTGATCGATGTTAAACGCGATGGCGATGCGATCCTCATCGGTCAGGTTGGGGCCGACGTGGTGTTCGACCCAGCTTGGGAACATGATCAGCTTGCCCACTTCGGGCACCACGGATGCCGCCTCGGCCTGCACATTGCGGTAAAAGCTTCGTGTAAAGGTGCGCGCCAGGATCGGATCACGGAAGCAGAGCGAACCGGCACGTTCTTTCGCGGCCGGCACCTGCGGGTAATACACGCCGCTGATCCAACTGCCCGGGTGATTGTGGGGGCTGTTGGCGTGCCCTTTGCCATTGATAACCCCCCACATCGCGCCGAACTGCGCTTCCGTGACCTCCGGTTCCGCAAACCATGCGCCTTTGACCATGCATTCGTTGAGCACCCGCAGCACGAGTTGCTTGAGCTGTGCAAACCCCGGGAGCGGCAACAGGTCATAGCTACGGAAGCCGCCATAGTTCGACAGGCCAGTCTTGTCGGCGATGCCGGCTACGACTTCCTCGTCGCGAATGGCATAGATCTGGCGCGCCAGTTCCTCGTTGTCTACCCCTTGGGTCTGCACAACGAAAACCGGCGTCGGAAATAACTCCAACACCTGCATGGACGCTTTCATGTTACTCATGGACCTGCCCAGGTTACGCCCTCGCTAGCGAATCCGAGGACTGGAATTGTCGAGATCCAAATTATGGCATTAATGTCGAAGGTCCGCCAATGCACCGGTGTGATCGAGCTGTATGTAGTGTCGCAAACGTAATCCGTCGATTTGAAGGGACAAGCTACATCGTTGACGTAGATCAGCGCGAAAGCGCTGATCTACAGATATTCTGGAGGCGAGGACGGGAGTCGAACCCGTCTAGACGGCTTTGCAGGCCGCTGCATAACCGCTTTGCTACCTCGCCGGAGGAGACTTGACTATGCCACAGCGACCGGTTATCTGTCGCAGCGACACGAGAAGGCTGGCTTCTCTGTAACTGGAGCGGGAGAAGAGTC
>CAMLFK010000144.1 GCA_946479255.1 uncultured Oxalobacteraceae bacterium | reverse complement strand
ACCTGCTGCTGTCGATGGCCACGCCGCTCGGCTGGCTCGAACGGGTGCCGACCTATAAGGACCAGATCGAGAACCTGGCGCACAAGGACCTGACCACCTACGGCTTCCTCGGCTACCCGCTGCTGCAGGCCGCCGACGTGCTGATCTACCGCGCCACCGAAGTGCCGGTCGGTGAAGACCAGGTGCCGCACATTGAAATGATGCGCGAGATCGCGCGCCGCTTTAACCACATGTACGGCAAGGAACCTGGCTTCGAAGAAAAAGCCATGGAAGCCGTCAAGAAGCTCGGCAGCAAGCGCGCCAAGCTGTACATGGAACTGCGCACCGAATACCAGCAGGACGGCAAGGCCGATGCCTTGCTGCAGGCGCAAGCCATGCTGGACGACGCCCAGAGCCTGTCGATGGGCGACCGCGAACGCCTGTTCGGCTACCTCGAAGGCAGCCGCAAGCTGATCCTGGTCGAGCCGCAAGCCAAGCTGACCGAAGATTCGCGCCTGCCGGGCCTGGATGGCCGCAAGATGTCCAAGAGCTACGGCAACGCGATCACTCTGCGCGAAGACCGCGATTCGGTGACCAAGAAAATCCGCACCATGCCGACCGACCCCGCGCGGGTGCGCCGCACCGACCCGGGCGACCCGCAGAAATGCCCGGTCTGGCAGCTGCACAAGGTGTACTCGGACGACGCGACCCGCGAATGGGTGGTCAAGGGCTGCACCAGCGCCGGCATCGGCTGCATCGAATGCAAGCAGCCGGTGATCGACGGCGTCATCCGCGAACAGGAACCGATGCGCGAGCGCGCCCAGCAGTACCTGGACGATCCTTCGCTGGTACGCGCCATCGTGGCCGACGGCTGCGAGACTGCGCGCAAGCTGGCGCAGGAAACCATGCGCGACGTGCGCGAGGCGATGGGCCTGTCTTACACCTGATGGACGCCGCCTCCAGCTGGGTGGCGCGCTGGGCGCCCTTGGCGCGCCCAGGCGAAGTACTCGACCTGGCCTGCGGGCGGGGGCGCCATGCGCGCCACTTCGCCGCGCTCGGCCACCCGGTGCTGGCGGTCGACCGCGACCCGGCCGCCTTGCGAGAAGCCGGCGGCGAAGGCATCACCACGCTGGCGGTCGACCTGGAAGATCCGGCGCTGGCCTGGCCGTTCGTGCCTGGGCGTTTCAGCGCCATCGTGGTCACCAATTATCTGCACCGCGCGCTGATGGGGCCGCTGATGGCGAGCCTGGCACCGGACGGCATGTTGATCTACGAAACCTTCGCCATCGGCAACGAAGCCTACGGCAAGCCGTCCAAGCCGGACTTTCTGCTTGGCGAGGGCGAGCTGTTGGCCCATGCGGCCGCGGGCGCTCTGCGCGTGTTAGCCTTCGAGGATGGCTTTAGCGCCAGTCCCAAACCGGCGATGGTGCAGCGCCTGTGCGCCGCCGGGCCGGGCTTTCCCCGTGGACTGGCACGCCTGGAGTCCGGGGCG
This sequence comes from uncultured Oxalobacteraceae bacterium, assembly GCA_946479255.1. Next base: position 10,712 of record CAMLFK010000144.1, on the reverse strand, counting down.
CCACGCGAATCTGGACAAGAATGAACCATTCCGGCGGGCTATCCGCTACAATCAGGCTTTTAGTGCGACACGCATCGAGCATGGTAGCTAGCCCCCCTAGTCGCAGCCGTAAGGTAGGCAAGCAGCCCACGGGCCTATGGTAGTGAAGCTGTTCCTTGAAGATTAATGGAATCATCGCTCGGGTTTGAGTGCAATGCTCAGACTTGACGATTGCTGTTTGTTTTGCTTGCCAAAACTCAGTTGGTAACATTCGCATACGATTTTCTTTCGTAGGTTTGGTCCGTGGAAACACGCGGAAATTCGCGGTTTTTCAAACATGCTCTAACTCTGCAATGCCTTGTCGTGCGATCGAATTCGATTCGACACGACCAGATGTACGACCATCTGTAGCCTACCCGAGTGTGCGTCGCCAGCAATGGCGGGGTGCAAAGCCTCGGGGACAATGTACCCATCAGAAATTTGACGTTGTAGTTGCGTGAGCAATGACACGATACTGCCAGCAGCAGGCGGTTGCGGGGCTAGGCTAGTGCCATATGGGCAAACTAATTGAACTATCGAGTGAATCCTCGTGATGATTGAAAGGCCCAAGCTGCTGTTGGCCTTAACCAAAATGGTATGTGGTCAGTTGCTCTGGTTAAAAGTCAGGGTACGTCGTTTGAGTACCACCGGGGAAAAGATAGGTCCTAAGTGGCTAGGCGCGATCGGTATTTATATCGCGTCGGTATCGCAGGGAACGTGGTAAGCCCGATTTCTCGCCTGTCTGAGACAGGCAGGTGGACCGCGAGGAACACTGTTGAGAGAGCGGGTAAGGGATCGTGGAGAAAGCGAAGGCCGGCTTGTAATGAGACGGATAGGGATTCGGAATTTGTCCTGGCCTGAAAGGGTGCTGACTTCCACGTGGTGCGATTGTCGTTAGGCGCTGTATCGGCTTTGTAGATCATGAAAGTCACTCGACGGTGAGCTCTTCCCTCGGGAGGGCTGGCACCGACGATGCTCATTCTCTATCGGAGGTTCAGCATGAAAGTAACTGCCTGTTCACAGGATAGTTCTGCGGCCTCACACGTTCCCGAGGACTGGATGCATATCAATTGGCACCGAGTTCAGAAGAACGTGAGGGTCATGCAGGTACGTTTAGCGAAGGCTGCAGAGTCAGAAAACTGGAGGCGAGTGAAAGCTCTGCAACGGTGGCTGACTCGCTCGTTTTCGGCCAAGGCATTGGCGGTAAGACGGGTCACTGAAAACCAAGGCAAACGGACGGCCGGAGTCGACCGTGTGACGTGGGATTCGCCGCAGAAGAAGTTCCGGGCGATTTCCAGGTTGGAGAGGAGGGGATACCGCCCCTCACCCTTGCGCCGTGTGTATATCCCAAAAGCCGATGGAAAGTCGCGGCCGTTGGGAATTCCGACGATGTTGGACCGGGCAATGCAGGCGCTGCACTTACTTGCACTAGACCCGGTGTTGGAAACGCAGAGCGATCCGAACTCATACGGGTTTCGTCGAAATCGCTGCACGGCTGACGCGATGTCCCAACTGTTTATCAAGTTGTCCCAGAAAGGGTCTGCCTGCTGGGTGTTGGACGCGGACATCGAGGGATTCTTCGACAACATCAATCATGACTGGATACAGACGCATGTCGGCATGGATCGCGAGGTACTGCGTAAATGGCTGAAGTCCGGCGTGATTGACAGGAATGCTTGGCTTGCAACGGAGTCTGGTACTCCCCAGGGAGGAATTATCTCTCCCGCGATTGCAAACTGGACGTTAAACGGGCTTGAGACTGGCCTGATCGCGCATTACACCGCGCGATTAGGAATCGGTAGAACCAAACAGCTCAAGCTCGGAATTGTCCGCTATGCGGACGACTTCGTGATCACCGCAGACTCCAAGGAGTTGCTTGAGCGTGAAGTTATCCCGTGGGTTGAAACGTTCTTGGCAGAGCGTGGACTGCGGCTATCCTCAGCAAGAACGAGGGTCGTGCATATCGACGAAGGCTTCGATTTCCTTGGGTGGAATTTTCGTAAATATCGCGGAAAACTGCTCATCAAGCCCAGTAAGAAAAACGTGAAAGCGTTCTATGAAAAGCTGAGGAAAACGATTGGTGCCAGGTTGCAGGTGAGGCAGGACGAGCTCATAAGGGTACTCAACCCGCTGCTGTGGGGCTGGTCTGAATATCACAGCCCGGTAGTAGCGAAGGAGGCCTTCTCACGCATGGACTCGCTGTTATTTTGGCGGTTGATGCGATGGGCGAAGCGTCGACATCCGACGAAGAGCTCTGCCTGGATTCGCCAAAAGTATTGGCGGCCGGTCGGGGACCGAAAAAGGGTGTTCGCTACCGATGCAAGTAAGAAAGATGGTGTGGGAGGTGTGCTAGAGTTATACTCCATGTCTGGCACACCTATAGAGCGGCACATTAAGGTAAAGGGGCAGTACAACCCTTACCGGCATGAGGACGAGCTGTACGGGGAGCGACTACTGCAAGAGCGCTTACTTCGAAAGAAGGGCTATCTCAAGCAATGGGCTACCCTTTACGTCAGTCAGCAAGGCATTTGTGCTCACTGTGGGTTTGAACTGGATGAAGGAACTGGTTCGGACGACCACCACATCATCGCGAAGGCAGCAGGGGGTTCGGATGCGCTCAGTAATCGGGCATTGCTCCATCCTGCTTGTCACAAGCAAGTTCACAGCCGAGGATTGAAAGTTATTAAGCCGGCTCCAGTATAGGAGCTTTTTATTACGCTTGAGCCATGTGCGATGAAAGTCGCACGCATGGTTCTTAGGGGGGAGGAGTCTGGAAACGGACCCCTCCTACCCAACTTTACCAGCATAGTTACCGAAATATGATCAAGGGCAGCATAGTAGCAATCGTCACGCCGATGCACGCAGACGGCAGCCTCGACCTTCCAGGCCTGCGCAAGCTGATCGACTGGCACATCGCCGAAGGCACCGACGGCATCGTTATCGTCGGTACGACCGGCGAATCGGCCACCGTCAGCGTCGAAGAACACTGCGAACTGATCCGCCTGGCGGTGGAGCATACCCGCGGCCGTATCCCGATCATCGCCGGTACCGGCGGCAATTCGACCACGGAAGCGATCAAGCTGACCGCCTATGCCAAGGAAGTCGGCGCCGACGCCGCCCTGCTGGTGGTGCCTTACTACAACCGTCCTACCCAGGAAGGCATGTACCTCCACTTCAAGGCCATTGCCGAAGCGGTCGACCTGCCGATCATCCTGTACAACGTGCCGGGCCGTACCGTGGCCGACATGTCCAACGACACCATCGTGCGCCTGGCCGCCATTCCGAACATCGTCGGCGTGAAAGACGCGACCGGCAATATCGGCCGTGGCACCGAGCTGCTGCGCAATGTGCCAAAAGAGTTCGCTGTGTATTCCGGCGACGATCCGACCGCGATGGCCCTGATGTTCTGCGGCGGCGCGGGCAATATTTCCGTGACCGCCAACGTGGCGCCGCGCGCCATGCACGAGCTGTGCGTGGCGGCGATGGCGGGCGAGGTGGCCAAGGCCATCGAGATCAACAACAAGGTCCTGCCGCTTCACCAGAAACTGTTCGTCGAACCCAATCCGGTTCCGGTCAAGTGGGCCATGACCGAGATGGGCCTGATTCCCGACGGCATGCGCCTGCCGCTGGCGCCGCTGGGCGGCGAGTTCCACGACACCGTACGCGGCGCCCTGCGCGACGCCGGTCTCCTTCCGCAGTCCTGAAGCCGTACCCAGGATTCTCCAGACACCGTAGCTTTTAGCTCTCATCCGTTACAACATGACTATTCGCAAGACAATTACCCCGGCCCGCGGCCTCGTGCTTTCGGCCTTGATGGTCAGCCTCGCCGGCTGCGGCATGGTGAACTCGGTGGTCGAGCAAGACCGTGTGGACTATCGCGGCGCCAAGAAGGCGAGCAACCTGGACGTTCCGCCCGACCTGACCCAGCTGCAAAAGGACAACCGCTACGCGATTCCCGAAGCGCGCGGCGTCGCCACCGCATCGAGCCTGCAGAACCGCACTGGCGCGCCCGGCATTGCCCCGTCCGGCACGCCGATCGGCCAGGCCAACACCGAAACCATGCGCGTCGAGCGCGCCGGCAACCAGCGCTGGCTGGTGGTTAACCAGACTCCTGAACAGCTGTGGCCAGTGCTCAAGCAGTTCTGGGCCGATAACGGCTTCACCATCGTGACCGAAGCCCCGGCGACCGGCACCATGGAAACCGACTGGACCGAAAACCGCGCCAAGATTCCGCAAGACTTCATCCGCCGCTCGATCGGCCGCGTGTTCGATTCCCTGTATTCCACCGGCGAGCGCGACAAGTTCCGCACCCGCCTGGAGCGCAGCGCCAACGGCGGTACCGAGATCTACATCAGCCACCGTGGCGCCGAAGAGGTGCTGGTTGGCGCGCAAAAAGAGCAGACCACCTGGACCGGCCGTCACAATGACCCGAACCTGGAAGCGTATTTCCTGACCAGCCTGATGGCCCGCCTGAAAGGCGCGCCGGAAGACAAGGCCGTGCTGGCCGACGCCAAGAACGCGGTCGAGAACCCGCTGGTGGCGCCACAGCATGCCAAGCTGATTACCGCCGAGAGCGGCAGCTACGTGGAAGTGGACGAAGGATTTGACCGCGCCTGGCGCCGCGTCGGCCTGGCCCTGGACCGGGTCGGCTTCACCGTGGAAGACCGCGACCGGGTGCAGGGTGTGTACTTCGTGCGCTATGTCGATCCTGACGTCGAGTCGAAGGACGGCTTCTTCAAGCGCCTGTTCAGCTTCGGCGACTCGTCGGAGAAAGCCAAGGAAGCCCAGCGCTTCCGCGTGCTGGTCAAGACCCCGGCCGGCGCCAGCGCCAGCCAGGTGACCGTGCAGGGCAACGACGGCAAGCCTGAGACTTCGCCAACCGGCGCCAAGATCCTCAAGCTGCTCAACGACGAGCTCAAGTAATCCTCAAGGATTACCCAATAAAAAAAACCGGCCTGGGTGGCCGGTTTTTTTACGTCGCTGCTGGGGCAGCGAAATTTTAGGCGAAAAAAAACCGGCCCCGAAGGACCGGTCTTTTTCAGTACGGCTAATTACTTAGCAGCAGCAGCGGCGGTCGAAGCAGCGGTCGAAGCAGCGGCCGAAGCGGTAGCAGCAGCGTCAGCAGCGGTCGAAGCAGCGTTAGCAGCGGTAGCGGCAGCAGCAGCAGCGTCAGCAGCTGGAGCAGCAGCGTCAGCGGCTGGAGCAGCAGCAGGAGCAGCAGCGTCAGCAGCTGGAGCAACTACTTCAGCAGGAGCAGCAACTGGAGCTTCTTCTTTTTTCGAGCAAGCAGCCAGAGCAACAGCCATCAGGGAAACGATCAGCAGGGATTTTTTCATGGGATTTTCCTTTAGTTACTAAGTTATGTTCGTTATTGCGATGAATAATTACCGGTAATTATCGCTCATAGGGAATTTGCGCAGCCATTCAAACGTAATCTGGTTGAGAGGCAATGGAAACTACCTAGGGCGGATCATATAGCGAAATTTGCAGCTTCGCAATAGAGATACCGGTGTTTCCACTAGTATTTTGATGCCTAACATGTTACCGATTGTGACAGGCTCCCCACTATGAGGACTTGTTCGTCCTTCCAGGGCATGCACCGAACGATGTTTAGCTCGTGGTAGGGTTGATTGCTAGAGCCCAGTAGTCGTAGGGTGAATGCCTAGCAATGATTCCTGCCAGATGCTAGCAAAGCGTTCGCGGCTGATCTCGCATGCGGCAGGCGAGTCGACAGCCGCCTCGCCGCGCATGTGATCGCAATGGAAGCGCCGGACGATGTGGCGGGCGTCGCCTATGCAGAATGAATCGGTCAGCTGCTGCAGGTTGCGCGGTGTGACCCGGCAGCTGATGCGATGGCTGTAATCCTTCAGCAAGCGCATAAAACGCGGATAGTTGCGCTCGATATGGGCGCTTTTATGGCAGGCCAATTCAATCACGCCGCCCTGGGACAGGAAGTGGCGCAAGGCTGCATCAGTCGTGCTGCTGCCCAGCGGGAAAACCGCGAAATCCGGATCGAACAGTTGGAGCAAGGTGCGCGAACGCGTAAGGCAATCAAGAAAGGCCGCCTCGAATTCGGCGTGAGAATGAAAGCGCTGTGCATCACCTGTATTCAATTCGTCCATTGCAGCCTCCCTTGTATATATTATGCGAGCTCGATCCACCCGTCCTGGTACCACGCGTACAGCGCTTCGATCACATCCTGCGACGCCTTGGCCATGGCTTCGCCGGGCAGGGCACGCTCGTTGGCCAGCACATCGAGCACCACCTTGTCGGCGCGGCCCACGGCGAAGGACTCGCCATTGATGAACACATGCTTGCCGCGATACAGCATCAAGGTTTTGAGCGACAGCACCAGGCCGCGCTTGGACGCCGTGTCGATGAAGCGGCCCATGGTGAGCGGCTTGGCGGGGCCGGTGAAGAAGACATTGTGCTTTGGCTCGGACAGATGCTCGCCCAAAAAGATCGTGACGTCTTCCTCGTCGAAGCGTACCTTGTTCAATTCTTCGGCGATGGTGCTGAGCATGTGGCGCGGGATCTCGGCCGGGTTCTTGGCCACTTCCAGCGCCGGATCGGCATAGCGCCCCGGCAGCTCGATCGAGTCGGCCATGAACTGCAGGAAGGCTTCGCCCAGTTCCTGGTAGGACGGCGAGCGGAAGCCGATCGAATACGTCATGCACTCGCCCTCGGCCACGCCGTCGTGCGCGTAGTGGGGCGGCAGGTACAGCATATCGCCTGGTTCGAGCACGAATTCCTCGGTCGGCTGGAAGTCGGAGAGGATCTTCAGGGGCAGGCCTTCGACCAGCGACAGGTCCTTCTGCGCGCCGATGCGCCAGCGGCGCTTGCCGTGCGCCTGCAGCAGGAACACATCGTAGGAATCGAAGTGCGGTCCGACCCCGCCGCCATCGGTGGCGTAGCTGATCATCAGGTCGTCGAGGCGCGCGTCCGGCACGAAGCGGAACTGGCGCAGCAGCGCATCGGCTGCCTTGTCGTACAGGTTCGCGCCCTGGACGAGCATGGTCCAGCCGGCTTCGGTGCGGGCCGGCAGCTCGTTGAGCGGGCCGTGCTGCATGTCCCATGCGCCATCGGTATGGGTGATCAGGCGCGACTCGACATGGTTCAGGCGGGCTAGTTCGGCCAGCTTGTCGAATTTGATCAAGGGCTTCATGCCGGGGACGGCCTGGCGGATGAGCAGGGGTTTCTTGTGCCAGTAATCGCGCAAGAATTGGGCGGGCGTCAGCTCGCCCAGGACTGTTGATTTTTTCATGCCGCATTATAACCAAGGTCCAAACGGCACTGGGCGCCGGACAGGTATAATTCGCGGACCACACTGAAAGGAATCACCATGAAGATAGCCAAGAACACGGTCGTAACGGTCAACTACAAGCTGTCCGACGCGCAGAACAATCTGATCGAAGACGGCAGCCAGCCGATGGTCTACCTTCACGGCGGTTACGAGAACACGCTGCCGAAAATTGAAGAAGAACTCGACGGCAAGGAAGCCGGTTATTCGTCGACCATCCAGATCGAGCCGGACGACGCGTTCGGCGACTACGACCCGGCCCTGGTCAAGGTCGAGCCGCGCAACCGCCTGCCTGAGCCGCTGGAAGTGGGCATGCAGTTCGAAGGCATGCCCGATGGCGACGGCGACGAAGAAGCGATGATCTTCACCGTCACCGATATCGCCGACGACAAGGTCGTCCTGGACGGCAACCACCCACTGGCCGGCATGGCCTTGCGCTTTGAACTGAATGTGGCCAGCGTGCGCGCGGCAACCGACGAAGAGATCGCGCATGAGCACGTGCATGGCGCCCATGGCCATCATCATGGCGATGATGAGGATGAGGGCGACGAGGGCGATCACTTCCGGACCCATCCGGTGCACTAATCAAAAAAACGCGGCCTGCTTGCCGCGTTTTTTTTTCGCCTGTTCGCTGACAGTACAACTCAGACGCTGCCATGCGCCTGTTCCGAATCCGGTGTGATACATTTTCATTCTTGAAAATGTGATTATTTTACAATTTCCGGAGGCGTTTATGATCAGGAAATGGTGTTCCCTGGCGGTATCGGCGGCGGCGCTGACCTTGCCCTTGGCGGCCCAGGCGGCTGACTACCGCATGGAATTCGTCGCGAAAGACTTCCGTGTGTACGACGGCACCAGCTGGTCGCAAGCCGACGTAGCGCCGATCCACGGTTACATCGATTACCGCACCTTTTTCCCCTACAACGATTGGATCGAGGAGCTGCTCGCCATATCGCTGACCATCGACGGCCATGCCTACGGACTGGACGACCTGATGAACGAGCGCTGGAGCCAAGGGGAACGCTTCGCCGGTCGCCTGAACGACGATGGTGTCATGGCGGGCACGGACGACTTCTGGCTCTATCCAAAGGAAGGCGGCGGCAAGTTTGCGTTCACCTCGTCCAGGTCGCTGACTGGGTTCTATGACGCAAGCGACGTCACCATCGTCTACCGCCCGCTGGCCGAGGTGCCCGAGCCGGGGGCGGCGGCCATGCTGCTGGCTGGGCTGGCATCCATGGGCTGGCTGCGCCGCCGCGGGAAGAATGTGCGGCGTGCTAGTCGCGCCGCTTGACGGTCTTCTGTTGATCCGCCTTCGGATGCGCGTCGTTTTTTGAAGGTTCGAGCTCGAAGTAGGTTTTCGTGCCCGGGGTCACTCGGATCTCGAGCGGGTCGGAACCGGCACTCAGATGCCCGATGTTGTCGCGCCAAGCCAGCGCCGGCTTGCCCTTGGCCGCACGCGGTGTACCGTCGACCAACAAGATCCTGCCGCGGTACTTCTGCGCCAACGCACCCAATTGGCGACGCGTCTCGACAAACCCATCCTGCGCCGACGTAGGCGCACGGCGCAAACGTGCCAGCAGGCCGCGCGGCTCTGCAAGCATCTTGATATCGCCTTCAGAAAAAATCACAATCGCCTCGGCGCCAGTGCGCCGCGCCATTGTGAACAGCCGCTTGAGCCAGAAGCGATTCGCCACGGACCGGTCTTCGAATTCGCTATTGCGTCCGGCATCGGCCAGATAGTGATTGTTTTGCGCCGGCAGATTCACGGTCGCATACAGCACCTTACCGACGACCCAATGCGCATTCTCGGAATAGCTGCGGAACTTGGCGGTGGTTGAAAGACGCATCAGGGACAAGGAGCGGCGCCCCAGCGAGTACGAATCCGGATAGAAGATTTCACGCAAACGATTCAAGCGTTCGACCGTGACCGGATTGCCCGCTGAATCGCGGCATTCCGTCCAGTCGCTCCCGGCCGGCAGCACGATCATCGGCCGGCGAGAATCATCGAACATCTCGCGCCGCTTCATGTACAAAGTGTCGCTGCAAGGTTCGCTCTCGGCCTTGATCCCGATGGCGACAACGAAGGCCAGCGCCGGATCGCGTGTATCGTCGATCGCCTTCTCAAGCCGATCCTCGCCACCCTTGCTGGCGAACTGATGACCGATTACCGCGAACCGGTGCGCGCCGCCCTGGCGTGGCGCGGCAGCTGCGCTCAGCGCGGCGCCGCACAACAGCCATGCCAGGCAGACGCGCCGCATCATCGTGCGGCCAGCCGCTTCAGATGATAAAGCTGCTCAAGCGCTTCGCGCGGCGTCAGTGCGTCCGGGTCGATGTCCGCCAGCGCCTCCGCCAGCTCGTTCGACGAGGGTGCGGGCGGTGCCGCCTCATCGTCCGGCTCCGCACACGGCAGCGCGAACAGGTCCAGCTGCGGCGTGGTGTCCAGCGCCTGCGATTCCAGCCGCGCCAGGTGCTTGCGCGCCGCCTTGATGACAGGCTGCGGCACGCCGGCCAATTGCGCCACCTGCAGACCATAACTTTGCGAGGCAGGGCCGGCCTGCACCGCGTGCAGGAACACGATGCTGTCCTTGTGTTCCACCGCCGACAGGTGCACATTGGCCGCGCTTGGATGGCTTTCCGGCAGCTGGGTCAGTTCGAAGTAGTGGGTGGCAAACAGCGTAAAGCTGCGGCTCACCTCGATCAGATGGCGGGCAATCGCCCACGCCAGCGCCAGGCCGTCGAAGGTCGACGTGCCGCGGCCGACTTCATCCATCAGCACCAGCGAGTGTGCGCTCGCGCCATTGAGGATGGCGGCCGATTCGGTCATCTCCACCATGAAGGTCGAGCGGCCGTTGGCCAGGTCGTCGGAGGCGCCGATGCGGGTGAAGATGCGGTCGATCGGCCCGATGGTGGCGCTGGCGGCCGGCACGTAGCTGCCGACGTAGGCCAGCAGCGTGATCAGCGCCACCTGGCGCATGAAGGTCGATTTACCGCCCATGTTCGGACCGGTGATCAGCAGCAGGCGGCGCTCGTCGTTGAATTTACAGTCGTTGGCGATGAAGCGCTCGATCTGGTTTTCCACCACCGGATGGCGGCCTTCGCAAATGACCAGGCATGGCTCGCTCACCAGTTGCGGTGCGCTCCAGTTGTGGCGCACCGCGTGGATGGTCAGCGCGGTCAGCGTGTCGAGCTGGGCCAGCGCCTGGGCGATGGTCTGCAGCTGGGCGATGTGCGGCGCCAGGTCGGCCAGCAGCTGCTCGTACAGCAGCTTCTCGCGCACCAGGGCCTTGTCCTGCGCGGACAGGGCCTTGTCTTCAAATACCTTCAGTTCGGGCGTAATGTAGCGCTCGGCGTTCTTCAGCGTTTGACGGCGGCGATAGTCGTCCGGCACCTTGTC
>CAMLFK010000143.1 GCA_946479255.1 uncultured Oxalobacteraceae bacterium | reverse complement strand
CGAAAGACATCACCATCATCGAGATGCCGCCGCCGGACATGCCGGCCGCGCTGTATGCCAATGCGGTCGATGCCTACTGTACCGGCGAGCCCTTCGGCGCGGCGGCCCAGCGCGCCGGCTATGCGCGCCCGCTGGCCATGACGCGCGACCAGTGGCGCAATTACATCTGCTGCGTGCTCACGGTGCGTGACGAACTGATCCGCAGCAACCGCCCGCTGGTGCAGGAACTGGTCAATTACGTGCAGGCGGCCGGCAACTGGCTCGATGGCGGTGCGGCCAACCGCGCCAAGGCGGCCCAGATCGCGTCCGGCCGCAAGTTCTTCAACCAGGATCCGAACGTCATCAAGTTCGTCATGGAAAACCCGGCCGACCGCGTCACCTATGGCGACCTGCGCATGATCCGTGCCGAATTCGACGAATTGATGCGGCTCTCGATCGAGGCCGGCACCTTGAAAAAACCGGTGGCTTACGAAAGCTATGTGGATGAAAGTTTTGTGAAGGCCATTAAACCGGCCCAGATCGTCCTGTGAAGGCGCTTTTCATTTCCTTGCTGCTGTTGTGCAGCGGCGCGGCCGGCGCGCAAGCGCTCAAGGCCGGCGTGTTCGATCCGCCTCGGCCCGCGCCGGAGATCGCCTTGCCGGCCTCCACCGGCAAACCCTTTAAACTGTCCGACTATCGCGGCAAGGTGGTGGTGCTCGAATTCGGCTACACCCATTGCCAGGATGTGTGCCCGGTGTCGCTGGCCTCGCTGGCGCAGGCGCGCAAACTGCTCGGCGCCGCCGCCGCCGACGTGCAAGTCCTGTTCATCACGGTCGATCCGGAACGCGACAGCGCCAGCCACCTGAAGACCTACCTGGCGCAGTTCGACCCCAGCTTCATCGGCATCAGCGGCACGCCGGCGCAGCTGGCCGCCTTGCTCAAGTCCTATGGCATCAGCGCCACCAAGCGCCTGGCCGAGGGCAGCACGACCGATTACACCATGGGCCATTCGTCCTACCTGTACTTCATCGACCGCAAGGGCATGCAGCGCGCGCTGATGCCGTTCGGCAGGCCGGCGGCCGATATCGCGCACGACCTGGCCATCCTGCTGAAAAAATAGCGCATGGATTTGCTCAAGCGCTACTGGTTGTACTGGCTGCTGCTCGCCGCCGTCGTCTGCACCTTGCTGTGGGCCAGCTTCGCGCCGCTGTCGGCCAGCAACCGCGACAAGCTGTTCGAGATACCCAAAGGTACATGGGCGCGCCGCATGGCGGGCGACAAGGTCGACATCCTGCCATCGACCATCCGCCTGACCCTGGGCGTCAAGGATGTGCTCCTGCTGCGCAACAGCGATACGGTGCCGCAGATTTTCGGGCCGGTGCTGATCATGCCCGGCCAGGATTTCCGCCTGCCTTTCGAGCAAGTCTCCGAAAATGAATTCGCCTGTACGGCGCATACCAGCGGGCAGATGAAAGTCATTGTCGAGCCCCATCCCAATCCCGGCCTGCCGCGCCTGCAATGGCGGCTGGCCGCGCTGTCCCACGCCATCCGTTACTACAAACCCGCCTGACTTTAGAAAGCTGCCGTTCGTGGAAAAACTCAACCGGGCATGGCCCTCGCTCCTGCTGCTCACCGTGGTCATCGGTGTGTGGTGGTGGGTAGTCATCGCCACCGAAAGCATCATCTTTCCGACACCCCTGCAGGTGGTGACCGGCACCCTGGAACTGGCCGAAGACGGCACCCTGTGGGAACACATCTTCGCCTCGCTGGCGCGGGTCGCCACCGGCTTCATCCTGGCGGTGGTGGTGGCCATTCCGCTTGGCCTGTGGATGGGGCGGGTCGACGGCGCCTACAAGACACTCAACCCGGTATTCCAGATCATGCGGCCGATCTCGCCGATCGCCTGGATTCCCCTGGCCATCCTGTGGTTCGGCGTGGGCGATGCCTCGCCGGTGTTCCTGATTTTCATTGCCGCGGTGTTCCCGATGATCGTCCAGACCGCCTCCGGCGTGCACACCATCGAGCGCCGCTACCTGCACGCGGCCGAGAATTTCGGCGTCTCTCGCGCGCGCCTGTTCCGCCAGGTGATCGTGCCGGCCGTGCTGCCGGAAATCGTGGTCGGCATGCGCATCGGCCTGGGCGTGGCCTGGCTGGTGGTGGTGGCGGCCGAGATGATTGCGCTGCACAGCGGCCTGGGCTACCTGATCATCGACTCGCGCAACGCCGGCAACCGCTACGACCTGGTGATTGCCGCCATGATCATCATTGGATTAATCGGACTTCTGCTCGACGGCCTGATGCGCCTGCTGGAAGGACTCAACTCGGTAAGGTGGCGTTATGGCCGGTAAGATTGTCGTCGACAACATCAGCAAACAGTTTACCAAGGGCGCGCTGTCGCTGCCGGTGGTGGACGGGGTCAGCCTGGACATCGCCGACGGCGAATTCGTCGCCATCGTGGGCCCGTCCGGCTGCGGCAAGTCGACCCTCATGAAAATCATTTCCGGCTTCGAGCAGCCGGACGGCGGGGCCGTGCGCGTCGACGGCAAGGCCATTTCCAAGCCCAGCGCCAAGGGCATCGTGATCTCCCAGCACGGCTCGGTGTTTCCCTGGCTAACGGTGCAGGAAAACCTGATGTTCGGCTTGAACGGCGACGCCCATGGCGACAAGGCGGCGCTGGCCGACCACTACGCGGCCATGGTCGGTCTCAAGGGCTTCGAGAACAGCTATCCGCGCGAATTGTCCGGCGGCATGTTAAAGCGCGTCGAAATCGCCCGCGCGCTGGTGGTCAAGCCCGAGATCCTGTACATGGACGAGCCGTTCTCGGCACTCGACGCCTTGATGAACCTGCGCATGCGCAACGAGCTGCTGCGCATCCTGCAGGAAGAGCGCCACACCGTCATCCTGATCACCCACGACGTCGAGGAAGCGCTCTACCTGGCCGACCGCATCATGGTGCTGTCGCCCCGCCCAACCACGATACAGAAGAGCTTCACGGTGAGCCATGCCCATCCGCGCAAACTGTCCAGCCCTGAGTTGCAGCAGATGAAAGACGACATTCTGGCTGAGCTCGGGTTGTGACACTGACATCAATCGTGCTCCCGGTCGGGACGCGATTCTGTCATGATTAGTGCATGGCCACGATGACTTTTCCATTATTTCCCCTTGGGACGGTGCTGTTTCCCGATGGCGTACTGCCCTTGCAGATTTTCGAAGTACGCTACCTGGACATGATCAGCCGCTGCATTGCCGACGACAGCCCGTTCGGGGTGGTGCTGCTGACGCGCGGCACCGAGGTGCGCAAGCCGGACGAAACCGAAACCTTCATGCTGTCGGGCACTCTGGCTTCCGTACAAGAAACCACCGCCTCGGCGCCCGGCCTGCTGCAGCTGATGTGCCGCGGAGGCGCGCGCTTCAAGCTGCTGTCCACCTCGCGCCGGCCGAATGGCTTGTGGACCGGGGCGACGGAGTTGCTGGAGCCGGACCTGACGGTGCCGATTCCGTCCGAGCTGCAAGGCGCGGCCGATGCCCTCGACCGCGTGCTGGCCTCGCTGCACGATGTGCCGGAACAGCGCTGGCCGGTGGCACCGCCGTTCCGCATGGACGACTGCGGCTGGGTGGCCAACCGCTGGTGCGACCTGCTGCCGCTGCCCAATCATCAGAAGCACAGCCTGCTCATGCTGGACAATCCGCTGATCCGGCTCGAGCTGATGCATGATCTGCTTGATGAGCATGGGATGCTGACGTCCTGACGGCTCGTCAGAAAGTGCCGCTGCCTTCGCCGCTGGCAGTTCCGCTACCACTAGCGCTGCCACTGCCACCCGCTTGACCATTCGCATTGACCTGAGTACTACGCGCCGCGGCACGTGCGCCCCGAGCGGTAGCACGCGTATTAGCGGTGGTCGCTTTTGCGTACTCGCGGGTCATGCCCGCTTGCTGGCGCGCGCCGCCTGCAACAGCTTGTCCGGTGCCACGCGCCGCACTGGCCGCGTTGCTGTCGATGCTGCCCGAAGCGTTACCGGATGCATTGCCAGATGCGTTCCCAGCCGCATTGCCGGCTGCGTTGCCAGCAGTATTGCCTGCGCTGTCTCCCGCAGTGTTTTGCGCACTGTTGGCCGAGCCATTGCCAAGCAGGCTGCCAGCCATATTTCCAGATGCGTTACCGTTCGCATTGCCGCTACCAGATAACAATCCATTCCCCGACAGCAGGCCACCGGCAGGACGGGCCGCAGGCTGCGCAGGTGCCGGCGCCGGAGCGGCCGCTTGCGCCGCTTCGCGTTCAGCCAGCGCCGCACGGCGTTCTTCCAGCAAGGAAGCGCTACGGCTGAGCGAACCGGCACCGTTCATCTGGCCGGCCAGGCCGCCGTTACCGCTCAGCATGCCGCTGCCGCCGAGCATGCCGCCAAGACCGCGTCCGCCACCGCCGCCGCCGAGCAACTGGGCATGGGCCGAAGCGGCCAGGCTCAAAGTGATGACGAGGGTAATGCGCGAGGCGATGTGTGCTGCTTTCATGATGTTCTCCTTGACTGGCGCGGAACAATTTCCGCTGCCTATGTAAGGAAAACGATGGCGACAAACAATTTATTCCATCACCGTGAAAAATATTTTTTACTGCGCGGACTGGCGCAGCGTGGCCGGGCCGGTGCGATGCGCCATGCCGACGATGCCGTAGCCGGTTTCCGCGTTGAGCGTGCCGCCGGCCAGGGCGGCCAGGCTGGCGATGGCCGCGCGCGCGGCGGCCGGGTCGGGGCGGGCGATGCGCTCGGCCAGCAGGCTGGCCACGATCGGTGCGGCAAACGAGGTGCCGCGCACGCGCCGGTAGGGCGGGGTGCCGGCGCTGGCGCTGACCATGTCGTGGCCGGGCGCGGCGAACATGACCTGGGCGCCGCGCGCCGCTTCCGGCAGCAGCTTGCCGCGCCGGTCCACCGCCGTTACGCCGACCACGCCGGCATAGCTGGCCGGGTACAGCGGCGGCGCGGCCGGGCCGTCGTTACCGACCGCCGCCACCAGCACGTGGCCACGCCGCAGCAGCGCCGCCACGGCCCGTTCGAGCGTGCGGTTGGCCGGCCCGACGATCGACAGGTTTATCACCGGCACCTGCTGCACCGCCAGCCAGCTCAGCGCGCCGGCAATGGTCTCGGCGGCACCGCCGGCCGGGTTGTCGCAATAGATATCGGCCGCGTACAAGGTGGCCTTGGGCAACACGCCGGAAAAATGCGCCGAGCGGCCGGCCATCAGCGCGGCCACGGCGCTGCCGTGGAAACTGGGGTGGGGCACATCGTCGCAGCCCCAGCGGCGGATCGCCGTGCCGGCGAATACCGGGTGGGCGGCGTCGACCCCGCTGTCGACCAGTCCGATGGATACGCCGTGCGCCGCTTTGGCGGCGGGCGTGGACGCGGACGCCTCCGCCGCCGCACCCGCTCCACCGCTTCCCTGGTAAAGATGGTTGAAGTCGTATGTGCCTTCCGGATCCAGGCTGCGCAGGCGCTCCAGCATGGCGGCGGTGTCGGCATCGTCCGGCACGCCAAAGGTGACGATGACCTCGCCCAGGCCCTCCAGGCGGCGCTCGCGCAGCACCCGCAAGCCGGCTGCGCGGGCCGCCGCCAGTGCCGCCGGGCTGGGCGACCAGGCCAGGATTTCGTGCCGCAGCACGGGCGCGCCGTGCGGATCGGCTTCCACCAGGCGTGGATGAGTGCGCAACAATTTCCCCGTCAGTTCGCGCCGGACGCCGCTCAGTTCGCCCAGGCGGGTGTCGTCCAGCAAGCGCTGTGGGTCGCGCAAGAGATCGTTATCAAACGCCTTATCAAGCCCGCCTATTCGCTGCGGCAATTGGATACCGAGATTAGGTACGCGCAGCTGTGCGGAAGCGGTGGTGCCGCCCAAAGCGAGAGTAAGCGCTAACACCACACGAAAAAATTTAGGCGCACGGGAACGGCGGGATCGCTTCATGGTCGGATGATAATATAGGGAATCAGAAAGCATGATGAATTAACGATCCGGACAGGGAATAAATTCCATCGGCCGAACGTTTACTGACTATCCATGACATTCCATACTCCACTGCATGCTGATATTGCCGCACTTCTGCCGCGACTGCGCCGCTTCGCTCGCTCGCTTACGTTCCACCGCGAGGATGCCGACGACGTGGTGCAGATCGCCCTCGAACGCGCCATGAACCGCAGCGCGCAGTGGGAGCCGGGCAGCCGTCTGGACAGCTGGATGTTCCGCATCATCAAGAATGCCTGGATCGACGAGGTGCGCTCGCGCAGCCGCCGCGACCAGCTGTTCGCGCCCGAGGAAGAGGGGGAGCAGGTCGGCGACGACAGCGCTAGTGCGCACCAACAGCGCATGGCGATCCACAAGGCGATGAGTTTGCTGTCGGACGATCACCGCATCGTGATCGGGCTGGTGCTGGTGGACGGCTTGCCGTACAAGGAAGCCGCAGCCGTGCTGGAGATACCCGTGGGGACCTTGATGAGCCGGCTGTCGCGCGCCCGCGAAGCCCTCCAGGGTTTGTTATCCGATTCAAAGAGGAACATGGCATGAGTTTTTCTGAAGAAACCTTGATGGCCTATGCCGATGGCGAGGTCGACGAAGCCACCCGGCGCGCGGTCGAGCAGGCGATCCGCCACGACCCGGCCCTGGCCGCCCGCGTGCGGCGTCACCAGACCCTGCGCGCCGACGTGTTCGGCGCGTTTGCCCCGACCATGGATGAAGCGGTACCGCAGCGCCTGCGCGCCGCGCTGCGCTCGCCCAAGGTGGTCCACCTGGACACCGTGCGCGCCGCGCGCCAGCCGCCGCCGCCCGAGCCGGTCAAGCGGCGCTGGTCGTGGCCCGAGTGGGGCGCGATCGCCGCCACCCTGGTGCTGGGACTGGGCAGCGGCGCGCTGGCCATGCGCGCGGCCCAGCCTGAACCTGAGCTGGTGATGGAAAACGGCGCCTTGCAGGCCTACGGCCAGCTGTCGGCATCGCTGACCCGGCAGCTGGCCAGTGCCGCGCCGCGCCAGGCCAATGTGCGCGTCGGTTTAAGTTTCATGTCGAAGGAGGGCGTGTACTGCCGCACTTTCATGCTGCCGCGCCAGTCCGGGCTGGCATGCCGCAGCGGCGACGGCTGGACCGTGCCGGTGCTGGCGGAAGGGGGCTCGGAGCCGGGTGCTTACCGCCAGGCCAATTCGGGCCTGCCGGGTGCGGTGCTCGATGCGATCGATCTGCGCATTGCAGGGCAGGCGCTCGATATCAATGCGGAGCAGGCGGCGCGGGATAAGGGCTGGAAGAAGTAGTGTTTCCGAAGTTGCTGATTTCGCCGTAGTTACTACTGTCATCCCCGCGAAGGCGGGGACCCATAGCACGTTCGCGCTTAAGCACGGCGCGGCTAAGAGTTAGCGTGCCATGGGTCCCCGCCTTCGCGGGGATGACAACCGTAAAAAAACGCTGCGTGTCTAGGCCGCCGACACACTCGTCTGCGGCGGCGCCATCACACCCAGATTGGCCCGGTTGCGCCCCTCCAGCTTGGCCCGGTACAGCGCCCGGTCTGCCGTCCAGATCAGATTGGCCGGCGTGTCGTCCTCGTCCGGAACCTGCGCGGCCACCCCGATACTGATCGTCACCACCCCATACGGCGAACCCGCATGCGGCAGCGCCAGCGCCTGCAGCGCCTCGCAGACTTCCTGCGCCACCTGCAGCGCCTGGCCGGCGTCGCTGGATACCGCCAGCAGGGCGAATTCCTCGCCACCATAGCGGGCCACCAGGTCGCTGGTGCGCCGCCCATGCGCGGCAATCAGATTGGCCACCGTACGCAGGCATTCGTCGCCGGCCTGGTGCCCGTACAGGTCGTTGTAGCTTTTAAAATGGTCCACATCGAGCATCGCCAGCGCCAGCGAATAATGCCCGCGCGCGGCGCGCCGCCATTCGGTCTCGATGGCGGCATCAAAACCGCGCCGGTTGCTGATGCCGGTCAGCCCGTCGGTCGAGGACAGCGCCGCCAGGCGCGCATTGCTGTCTTCCAGCTCCTGGGTGCGCGCCGCCACCATCGCTTGCAGCAGGGTCTGCCGACGGGTCAGCTGGCGCACGCGCGCCTTGTACAGGGCCGACAGCAGCCACACCGCCAGCGCCGCCATCAAGGTGCGGAACCACCAGGTCTTCCACCACGGCGGCACGATCGTCACCGCCAGGCTGGCCGGGGCGTCGTTCCAGATGCCCTGGTGGTTGGCGGCCTTGACCTCGAAGCGGTAGGTGCCGGGGTCGAGGTTGGTGTAGGTGGCGGTGCGGTGCGCGCTGTCGGCCCTGACCCAGGCGCGGTCGAAGCCGGCCAGGCGGTAGGCGTAGCTGTTGCGGCCAGGGTCGGTGTAGTGCAGGGCCGCAAATTCAATCGACAGGACCGAACCCTGCAGCGACAGCGCCACTTCGCGCGGCGCCGTCACCGGGCCGTCCAGCGCCACGCCTTCGGGGAGCTTGCCATCCCTGAGCGAACGGTTGAACACGCTGATGTCGGTAAACGCCACCTGCGGCGGCACCGAGGTGCTGCGCACGATTGCCGGGGTCACGCCTGTCATGCCCCTGACCCCGCCGAAGTACAGCTTGCCATCGGGGGCCGCAAAGGCCGTGCCCACCGTAAACGCTTCCGACAAGCCGTCGGCGCTGCTGAAGCGGCTGGACTTGCCGCTGTCCGGGTCGAGCCGCAGCAGGCCGCCCGCGGTGCTCATCCACAGCTTGCCGGCGGCGTCGCTGCGCATGGCCAGGATCTTGAGGGCGCCGACGCTGTCCGGCGCATCGTAGCGGCGAAAGCGCACGCGCCCGTCCGCGTCCACCAGGATCTGGTTGAGGCCCTTGCCGGTGCCGGCCCACAGGCGCCCCTTGGGGTCTTCGTAGAGCGCGGCCACGTTGTCGTCCGACAGCGATTGCGGGTCGGCCGGGTCGTGCCGCAGGTGGCGGAACTTGCCGGTTTTCTGGTCGAGCAGGTCGAGCCCGCCGCCGCTCCATTCCGAGCCCATCCACACACGGCCCTGGCGGTCTTCGACGATGGTGGTGGTGCTGTTGACGCTTCGGCTGTGCGGCTTGGCGGGGTCGGGCCCGAAGTCGGTCCACTTGCCGGTGGCCGGCTCGTAGCGGATCACCTGCAGGCCGGTGCCCAGCCACAGCACGCCGCCGGCGCCGGGCACGATGGTGTTGACGAAGTCGGCCCCGACATTGCCGAAGTGGATCACCTTAAACGGCTTGGCGGGATCGTCCAGCCGGTTCAGGCCGGCCGAGGTGCCGATCCATAAAGGCCCGCCAGGCTGCTGGTACAGGCTGTAGACGATGTCGTTGCTGAGCGCGCCAGCTTTGCCGGGGCTGGCGCGCCAGGTGCGTTCCACCTCGCCGCCGGCCGGCTCGAACAGGGACAGGCCGGAATTGCTGGCCAGCCAGAGCCGGCCGTTCGGTGCGCCTTCGATGAACTTCAGGGAATTGTCCGGGCGCAGATTGTGCGCCTCGACGTCGAAGGGAATGTAGCGCTGGAAGCCATGGCTGTTCAGGTTGACCACGCTGATGCCGTCGGTGAACGAGCCGATCCACAGCATGCCGCTGCGGTCGTGCATGACGGCGCGAATATTGTCCGATGGCAGGCTGTTCGAATCGTTGGCGCGGTGCACATAGTGCACCGGCGTGCTGCTGCCGTGGTCGTAGCGCAGCAGGCCGGCCGCCAGGGTGCCGGCCCAGACCGTCTCGTTGCGGTCGCCGTACAGGTAAGTCACGCGGCTGGCCGGGGAGGCGATGCGCGCCCGGGTCTCCCAGGGGCTGGCCGAATCCCAGCGCACCACGCCGGTCTCGGTGCCGATCCACAGGCTGCGGTCGCGCGCGAAGTGCAGGGCGCGCACGATGTTGAGCTTGGGGTCAGGCGCATCAAAGCGGTCGATGCGCCGGTGTTCGAAGCGGCTGCCGCCGGGCGCCAGGTAGTCCAGGCCGCCAGGCCAGGTGGCGATATACAGGCCGCCGTGCTGGTCCATCGCCAGGGCGTTGATGTCGTTGCTGGCCAGGCTGTCCGGCTTGGCCGGATCGTGCTTGTAGAGGGTGAACTTGCCGCTGGCCGGATCGAAATGCTGCAGCCCGCCCCAGGTGGCCAGCCACATGCCGTCACGGCCGTCGCTGATGATGCTCTTGACGATGCGCTGGGCCGAAGGGCCGGCCGGCGGCGCGAAGCGGGTGAAGTCGTCGCTGCCGGGGTTGAAGCGCGCCAGCCCGTTCTGGGTGCCGACCCAGATGCTGCCGTGCTTGTCCTCGAACACGGTCGAGACGCGGTCGTGCGGCAGGCTGCGCGGCGCTCGCGCGCCGCTGGTGTACCTGACCGCCTGGTAGCCGTTGTAGCGGTACAGGCCGCCGCTATGGGTGCCGATCCAGATAAAGCCCTGGCGGTCCTGCATCAGGGCCAGGATCGACAGCTCGTCCGCGTCTAGCGAGCCCAGCCGCTTGAAGCGCAGCGGCGAAGTCGGGGTGGCAAACGCCACCGTGCACACACATACCAGGCACAGCAGAATGCCCAGGCGGCGCAGCAGTGCGCCTTTCAGATCGACCAGCATATTGTTCCAAACAATGGAGACTAGTCCGCCAGTGTAAACGACTTATCTGTCGAGCAATAGAGATTTGCACTCACGATTCCATATACAGTAGCCAGGAATTAGGGTATCGTTTACGGCACTAATATTGTATCTGCGTTGCATCTACGTCCGTGCGCCCGGCGGTTTGCCGCCGCGCTTCACCGGTCCGCCATGTCGCCCGGCCAGTCCGGCGTCCTTCCTGGAGCTCCCCGCCGGCCTCGATCGGGCGTAGCGCACCCGATAAATTCGCCCGGAAAACTTATGTCAGAAACACCGATCACCATCGCCGCCGACAGCGCCCCCACCGTAAAATTCGCCGACTTCGGCCTGGCGCCAGAAATCCTGCGTGCGCTGACCGATCAGGGCTATGTGCACCCGACCCCGATCCAGGCCCAGGCCATCCCCATCGTACTGCAGGGCCGCGACGTCATGGGCGCCGCCCAGACCGGCACCGGCAAGACCGCCGGCTTTTCGCTACCCATCATCCAGCTGCTGCTGGCCCATGCCAACAGCAGCATGTCGCCGGCACGCCATCCGGTGCGCGCGCTGGTGCTCACGCCTACTCGAGAGCTGGCGGTGCAGGTGGCCGACAATGTGCGCGCCTATGCCCAGCACACCCCGCTGCGCTCGACCGTGGTATTCGGCGGCATGGACATGAAGGGCCAGACCATCATCCTGAAGGGCGGCGTCGAGATCGTCATCGCCACCCCCGGCCGCCTGCTGGACCATATCGAACAGAAGAACGTCAGCCTGGCGCAGGTGCAGATGCTGGTCATGGACGAAGCCGACCGCATGCTCGACATGGGCTTTTTGCCCGACCTGCAGCGCATCATCAACCTGCTGCCGAAGAAGCGCCAGAACCTGATGTTCTCGGCCACCTTCTCCACCGAGATCAAGAAGCTGGCCAACAGCTTCCTGAGCGACCCGGTCACCATCGAAGTCGCGCGCAGCAACGCCACCTCGGACAATATCCGCCAGGTGATCTACAAGGTCTCCGAAGACGCCAAGCGCGACGTGGTCGAACACCTGATCCGCGGCCGTGACCTGAAGCAGGTGCTGGTATTCTCGAACACCAAGATCGGCGCCTCGCGCCTGTCGCGCCACCTCGAACAGAGCGGCATCAAGGCCACCGCCATCCATGGCGACAAGACCCAGCAGGAACGCATGGCCGCGCTGGACGCCTTCAAAAAGGGCGAGACCGACGTGCTGGTCGCAACCGACGTGGCCGCGCGCGGCCTCGACATCTCCGACCTGCCGTGCGTGATCAACTTTGATTTGCCGTACAACGCCGAAGACTATGTGCACCGGATCGGCCGCACCGGCCGCGCCGGCGCCTCCGGCGACGCCATCTCGGTGTACTCGGACAAGGACGAGCGCCTGCTGGTCGATATCGAGAAGCTGATCAAGCAGACCATCAAGCGTGAAGAGCTGACCGGCTTCGTGCCTTCCTCGTCGCCGTCCTCGCGTGCCCCCTCGCGCGACGAACGTCCGGGCGAACGCCGCGCGCGCCGCAGCGACAGCGAAGCGCCACGCAGCCATGGCCATGCCGAAGCGCCACGCGGCGACTCGTCGCGCAGTGCGCCATACGATCGCAATGCGCGTCCGTCCGGCCCCCTGCCGCGCCGTGAAAAGGTCGACCCGTGGTTCCTCAAGCCTTATGAGCCGAGCGTCACCGCCAAGCCGGTGGCAAG
>CAMLFK010000142.1 GCA_946479255.1 uncultured Oxalobacteraceae bacterium | reverse complement strand
TACATCCTCGCCCTCGACCAGGGCACCACCAGTTCGCGCGCCATCCTGTTCGACCATCACGGTCAGCTATGCGCCAGCGCCCAGCAGGAATTTCACCAGCATTTCCCCCAGCCCGGCTGGGTCGAACACGATCCCCTCGATATCTGGAACAGCCAGCTGGCCGTGGCGCGCCAGGTGCTGCGCGAGCACCAGGTGCCGGCTGGAAGCCTGCGCGCCATCGGCATCGCCAACCAGCGCGAAACCACCGTGCTGTGGGACCGCGCCACCGGCCTGCCGGTGGCCCCGGCCATCGTCTGGCAGGACCGCCGCACCGCCGACGCCTGCGAACGGCTGCGCGCCCAAGGCAGGGCGGAGCGCATCATGCAGCTCACCGGCCTGGAACTGGACGCGTATTTTTCCGCCACCAAGCTGGCCTGGCTGCTCGATACCGTACCAGGCGCACGGGCGCGCGCCGAGCGTGGCGAACTGGCCTTCGGCACGGTCGACAGCTGGCTGGTTTTCAAGCTGTGCGGCCAGCACGTCACCGATGTGAGTAATGCCTCGCGCACCATGCTGTTCAACTTGCGCACGCTGCAATGGGACAGAGAGCAGCTGGCGCTGTTCGGCATTCCATCGGCGCTGCTGCCCGAGGTGCGGTCGAGCTCTGAAGTCATCGGCACAACGGACGAGCAATGGTTCGGCCACGCGGTGCCGATTGCCGGCATCGCCGGCGACCAGCAGGCCGCCACCTTCGGGCAGGCCTGCCACCAGCGCGGCATGGTCAAGAATACCTATGGCACCGGGTGCTTCATGCTGATGCATGCGGGCGGCGTACCGCCAGTGTCAGGCAAGCGCCTGCTGTCCACCGTCGGCTGGCGCATCGGCGCGCAGACTGATTATCTGCTCGAGGGCAGTGTGTTCATGGCCGGCGCCACCATCCAATGGCTGCGCGATGGCCTGGGCATCATCGACAAGTCCAGCGACGTTGAAGCGCTGGCGCAAAGCGTGCCCGATAACGGCGGGGTGTTCCTGGTGCCGGCCTTCGTGGGCCTGGGCGCGCCGCACTGGGACCCGTATGCGCGCGGCGCCCTGGTCGGCATGACGCGCGGGACCAACCGCGGCCACATCGCGCGCGCGGCGGTCGAGGCGATCGCCTTCCAGAGCGCCGAACTGCTGGCGGCCATGCAGCGCGACGCGGCCTGCCCGGTCCTTGAGGTGCGGGCCGATGGCGGGGCCGCGCGCAACGACATGCTGATGCAGTTCCAGGCCGACCTCCTGGGCGTGCCGGTGGTGCGGCCGGTGATCACCGAAACCACCGCGCTGGGGGCCGCTTACCTGGCGGGCCTGGCGACCGGCTTCTGGAGCTCGCAGGAAGAAATTGCCGCCCAATGGCGCGCCGAGCGCCGCTTCGAGCCGGCGATGGGCGCTGACCAGCGTGCCGCGCTGATGGCGCGCTGGCAGGACGCCGTCGCGCGTTCCATCAACTGGGCTTGATCAGGCCCAGTATCCCATTTGCTGCTTCGCAGCATTGATATTCCCCAAAGAAATGAAGTGTCCAGGCGGCACTTTCGTTGCTTTTTCGCAATCCTCGCAAACTAAATAAACAGTTGTCGATCAGTCAAAACCCATGTGTATAGATGAGACTGCACATTCACTGTCGCTCATAAGTGCTTAATTTATCGATGTATTTGCAGTTGAGGTCACTTCAGCGTTCTGCGCTAAGTCCTTGACTTCATTGCGAAAATTCCTATTCCGCACGCTTGAAACCGCTTGACCCCCCGGATGTGTTCCTCTAAAGTGGGCAACTGTGTGAAAAAGTGTAGTTTTGTGGGAGGAAACTTCTCCTTCCGGCGCCAAAATCGCTACCTATAATTAAGTCCAAGACCAGGCAAACTCGTGTTTCAAGGCGCGTCCTCTATCAATCTCGATGCAAAGGGCCGGATGTCGATTCCGTCCAAGCATCGTGACGCGCTTGCCGTGCAGTGCGAAGGACGCCTCACGCTCACCAAACACCCGCATGGTTGCCTGTTGCTGTTCCCGCGCCCGGTATGGGAATCCCACCGCGAGCAGATCGCCGCCTGGCCGATGTCCGCGCGCGCGTGGCAGCGCATTTTCCTCGGCAACGCCCTCGATGTCGAGGTCGATTCCGCCGGCCGTATCCTGATTTCGCCCGAGCTGCGCTCGGCGGTTGGCCTGTCCAAGGACGTCATGATGCTCGGCATGGGAACCCATTTCGAGATCTGGGACGCGGCCAAGCTGGCAGAAAACGAGCAAGAAGCTGTGGCCGGCGGTATGCCCGATGTCTTATCCGATTTCTCTTTCTGAGGCACCCCAGATGACGACAGTGGCGGTGCATGATTTTCAGCATCGAACGGTGCTGCTGGACGAGGCGGTCGACGCGCTGGCCATCGCCGGCGCGCGCGCCAATGGTATCTATATAGATGGCACCTTCGGCCGCGGCGGCCATAGCCGCCTGCTGCTGTCGCGCCTGGGGCCGCAGGGCCGCCTGTTCGCGTTCGACAAAGACCCGCAAGCCATCCATACCGCTCACCAGATCGACGACCCCCGTTTCGAGATCGTGCACGACAGCTTCGCCACCATGGCCAGCGCCATGGCGGCGCGCGGCGTGACGCAGGTCGACGGCATCCTGCTCGACCTGGGCATCTCGTCGCCGCAAGTCGACGATGCCACGCGCGGCTTCAGCTTCCGCAACGACGGTCCGCTCGACATGCGCATGGATACCACGCGCGGCCAGTCGGCCGCCGAGTGGCTGGCCACGGAAACCGAACAACAACTGGAAAAGGTGATACGCGAATATGGGGAAGAACGGTTTGCTTTTCAGATTGCAAAGGCGATTGTTGCTCGCCGGGCAGTCGAACCAATTTCAGGCACACGGCAGCTTGCCGGCATCGTGGCAGGCGCGGTCAAGACTCGGGAAAAGGGCAAGGATCCGGCCACCCGCACCTTTCAGGCTATCCGGATTTTCGTCAATAAAGAGCTTGAAGACCTCGAGACAGGGCTGAGCGAGGCTTATTCCATGCTGGCGCCAGGCGCGCGCATGTCGGTCATCAGCTTCCACTCGCTGGAAGACCGCATGGTCAAGCAGTTCCTGGCCAGTAAAGCCAAGGTGGCCCAGCCCGACCGCCGCCTGCCGATCCGCGCGGTCGACCTGCCGCAGCCTTTGATGAAGCTGATCGCCAAGATCAAGCCGTCCGACGCGGAAGTCGATGCCAATCCGCGCGCCCGCTCGGCGGTGCTGCGCGTGGCCGAGCGCCTGCCGGGAGGTGGCGCATGAGCGGCAAGATCAACCTGGTGCTGGTGACCCTGCTGACGACGTGCGCGCTGTCGGTCATCAACGCCCAGTACAAGGCGCGCAACCTGTTCATCGAACTGGAAAGGCTGCAGCAGCAGGCGCGCCAGCTCGACATCGACTGGTCGCAGCTGCAGCTGGACCAGTCCACCCTGGGCAAACACGCGCGCATCGAACAGATCGCGCGCGACGAACTGAAAATGGCGCCGCTGACCCCGGCGCGTACGCAATATCTGACGGAAGGTGCTAAATGAAGCGCGGTGGTAATGGCGTGACAGGTGCGCGGGTGGCTGCCTCCAAGGGCATGTCGTTCTCGAAAAGCCCGGTGCTGGCGGTGAGCCTGCCCACCTGGCGTTCGCGCGTCGTTCTGTTCGTGCTGTTCGCCTCTTTCCTGACACTGGGGCTGCGTGCCGTCTACGTGCAGGCCGTCACCGACGAATTCCTGCAAGAGAAGGGCAAGGACCGGTACCAGCGCACCATCGACCTGCCTGCCACGCGCGGCAAGATCATGGACCGCAACGGCCAGGTGCTGGCCTCTTCGCTGCCGGTCAAAGCCGTGTGGGCCATCCCCGAAGACGTGCTCAAATCGCCGCCGCAAAAGCTGCGCAAGCTGGCCGCGCTGCTGGAAATGAGCGACGCCGAACTGCGCAAAAAGCTCGACTCGGACCGGACCTTCGTCTACCTCAAGCGCCAGGTGGAGATGGACGTCATCGCCAAGATCAATGCGCTCAAGATCGCCGGCCTGGACACCCGCAAGGAATACAAGCGCTTCTATCCGCAGGGCGAAGTCATGACCCACCTGGTCGGCTTCACCAACGTGGAAGACGCCGGCCAGGAGTCGATCGAACTGGCGCAGCAAAAGAACCTCGTCGGCGTGCGCGGCAGCCGCCGCGTCATCAAGGACCGCCTCGGCAATATCGTGGAAGATGTCGGCCTGTCCAAGGAGCCGCACGACGGCCGCGACATCACCCTGTCGGTCGACAGCAAGCTGCAGTACATCGCGTTTAATCACGTCAAGGCCGCGGTGGAGAAGTTCAACGCCAAGGCCGGCGCCGCCGTGGTCCTCGATGTGCACACCGGCGAAGTGCTGGCGCTGGCCAACTGGCCGACCTACAACCCGAACGACCGACGCGCACTCACCGGCGACCAGCTGCGTAACCGCGTGCTGACCGATACTTTCGAACCCGGATCGACCTTGAAACCGCTGACGGTGGCACTGGCGCTCGAGACCAAACGGGTCAAGCCGGAGACCGTGTACATCACCCCGCCGACCATGAAGATCGGTACTGCCACGATTCACGACCTGCACCCAATGCCGGTCATGACGGTGGCCCAGATTATCCAGAAGTCGTCCAACATCGGCATGGCCAAGATCGCGCTGCCGATTCCGCCGCAGGAGATGTGGGAAATCTTCACCAAGTCCGGCTTCGGCCAGGCGCCGCGTTTCGGCTTCCCCGGCGCGGTGGCGGGCCGGGTGCGCCCCTACAAGGGATGGAAGCCGATCGAACAGGCCAATATGGCCTTCGGTCACGGCATTTCGGTGTCGCTCTTGCAGCTGGCGCGTTCCTACCTGGTCTATGCGCGCGACGGTGACATCATTCCACTGTCGTTCCAGAAGATCGACGAAGCGCCGCAAGGCCAGCAAGTGATTTCGCCAGCCACCGCGCGCACCATGCGCACCATGCTGGAAAGCGTGGTCAGCCCGGAAGGCACGGCTTCGCGTGCCCAGGTGCCGGGCTATCGCGTGGGCGGTAAAACCGGAACCGCGGAAAAGCTGATAAACGGCCGCTATTCGCACAACAAAAACGTTGCTACCTTCGTCGGCATCGCGCCCATGTCGGCACCACGCTTCGTCATCGCCGTGATGATCGACGAGCCGACCGGCGCCTTCCGCACCGGTGGCTGGGTGGCGGCACCGTCGTTTTCGGCGCTCGCGTCGGCTACCCTGCGCGCGGCCAATGTGGCGCCCGATTCGACCGTGACCGACATCATCGTTTCCGAACAAGCGCCTGAGGAGAGCCTGTGATGGCCGACGTGACCATTCAAGCCATCTGCGAGTGGATCGCCCAGGCGGCGCCTGGCGCCAGGCTGGTCTCCGACTCGCGCCGCGTGGCCGCGGGCGACGTGTTCTTTGCCTATCCGGGCGATGCCGCCGACGGCCGCAAGTTCATCGACAAGGCGATTGGGCAGGGCGCCGCCGCCGTCGTCTATGAAGAGCGGGGATTCGCGTGGGACGGCGCCTGGACGGTGCCGCACCTGGCCGTGGCGGATTTGAAAATCAATGCCGGTCCGATCGCCCACGCCTGCCTCGGCATGCCCGACGCCGGCATGTACACCGTCGGCGTCACCGGCACCAACGGCAAGACCTCGTGCGCGGTCTGGCTGGGCCAGGCCTTTGCGCGCCTGGGCGAAACCGCCGCCGTCATCGGCACGCTCGGCGTGGGCCTGTTCCGCGAGCGCGCGGACGTGGAATACGACGTCACCGGCTACACCACGCCGGACGCGGTGCTGCTGGCATCGAAGCTGGCAGAAATGCGCGAAGCGGGCGCCACCGCATTGGCCATTGAGGTATCCTCCATCGGGCTCGAACAAGGACGTACCTCGGGCATGCATTTCGACCTTGCGCTGTTCACCAACCTGACGCGCGACCACCTTGATTATCACGGCGACATGGACAGCTACGAAAGCGCAAAGCGCAAGCTGTTCGAATGGCCAGGACTAAAGACTGCAGTGTTCAATCTCGACGACCCGGCCGGACAGCGCCTGGTCAATCACATCAGCAAAGCCAAGGGCAGCGCGCCAGCCATGATCGGCTACACCCTGAACGACGCGGCCACGCAGGCCGATGTCAACGGGGTGTCGATGCTGCGCGCCTCGCAGCTGCGCAGCCGTAACGCCGGCACCGAATACCACCTCGATTCGCCTTTCGGCGCCGCGGTGGTGCGTACCCAGCTGGTCGGCCATTTCAATATCAGCAATACGCTGGCGGTGCTTGGCGCGCTGCTGGCCAAGGGCGTGCCACTGAAGAACGCGGTCGACGCCATCGAAGCGCTGCAGCCGGCCCCGGGCCGTATGCAGCAGGTCGGCGGCCAGGACGCGCCGATGGTGGTGATCGATTACGCCCACACGCCGGACGCGCTGGAAAAAACCCTGGAAGCCTTGCACCAGGTGGCGCGCGAACGCGGCGGCCAGTTGTGGTGCGTGTTTGGCTGCGGCGGCGACCGCGATCCGGGCAAGCGTCCGCAGATGGGCGCCATCTCGCAGATCGCCGAGCACGTGCTGGTCACCAGCGACAATCCGCGCAGCGAAGAACCAGGCGCGATCATCGCCCAGATCGTCGCGGGCATGGATGCCGCCCATCCTACCTCGCGCCTGCAAGCTATCGAAGACCGCGCTGCTGCGATCCTCTCGGCCGTCAAGCATGCCGCCAAGCTCGATGTGATCCTGCTGGCCGGGAAGGGCCACGAGCCTTACCAGGAAATCAAAGGCCGCAAGATCCCATTTTCCGACGCCGACCACGCAGCGCTGGCACTGGCCGCGCGCGTTACCATGATGAGGCCAAATTGATGCGCGGTTCGCTTTCCCACTTGTTATCCCACGTCGGTGGCGCGCGCATCAATGGTGATGCCGCCTTCGACAGCGTCTCGACCGACAGCCGCACGGCCGGCGCCGGCGCGCTCTTCGTCGCCCTGCGCGGCGAACGCTTCGACGCCCACGACTTCCTCGAGCAGGTCGCCGCCAACGGCGCCGCCGCGGTAGTGGCCGAACAGCTTCCGGCGGGCTTCAGCTTGCCGGCGCTGGTGGTGCCGAACACCTTGACCGCGCTGGGCCAGATCGCCAACAGCTGGCGCGCGCAGTACGCGATTCCCGTCATCGGCGTCACCGGCAGCAATGGCAAGACCACGGTCAAGGAAATGATCGCCGCGATCCTGGCCGCGGCCTTCAGCGAAGACACGCGCCTGGCCACGCGCGGCAACCTGAATAATGAAATCGGCGTGCCACTCACCCTGATGCGCCTGGAAGCTTCGCACCGCGCCGCCGTGGTGGAGCTGGGCATGAACCATCCCGGCGAAATCGCCCGCCTGTCGGCGATCGCCGCGCCCACCATCGGCTTGGTGAACAATGCCCAGCGCGAGCACCAGGAATTCATGCACACGGTGGAAGCGGTGGCACTGGAAAACGGCAGCGTGATCGACAGCCTGTCGCGCGATGGCATCGCCGTCTATCCGGGCGACGACACCTACACAGCCCTTTGGGCTGGCCTCGCGGGCCAGCGCCGCAGCGTGACCTTCGGCCTGACGGACCAATGCCACGTCAGCTGCGCGCACCGCGCCAGCGAGTTTGGCAGCGAACTCGATGTCAACGTGCGTGCGCCTGGCTTGATGAGCGCCGCCTTCACGGTGCAGCTGGCAGCGGCCGGGCAGCACAATGTGCGCAACGCGCTGGCGGCGATTGCCTGCGCGGTCGCGGCCGGCGTGCCGCAGGACGCCATCGTGCGCGGGCTCGAAGCTTTTGCCCCGGTCAACGGCCGCCTGCAAAAGAAGCGTGCCACCTGCGGCGCCACCGTCATCGACGACACCTACAACGCCAATCCGGATTCGGTGCGCGCCGCCATCGACGTGCTGGCGCAGGCCAGCGAGCCGCGCGTGCTGGTGCTGGGCGACATGGGCGAAGTCGGCACCCAGGGCAAACAATTTCACGAGGAAATCGCCGCGTACGCGGTCAGCCACGGCATTAGCACCGTGTTGGCCACCGGCGAGCTGGCGCGCCACATGAGCGGCGCCGGCGTACAGCATTTCGAGCAGTTCGACGACTTATTGGCAGCACTGGATTCAACACTAGGCAGCAATTCCGACGCGACTGTGCTGGTGAAGGGCTCGCGTTTCATGAAGATGGAACGGGTAGTCGCTCACCTGACCGGATCAAACCAAACTAGTAAGGAAGCCCACTAACATGCTGCTCTGGCTCGCACAATTCTTCCAGCAGGACCTGGGACCTCTCCGGGTCTTCAACTTCATCACCTTCCGCGCGGTGTTCGCCACCATCACGGCGGTGCTGATCGGCCTGTTCGCAGGCCCGTGGGTGATCCGCAAACTGACCGCCCTGAAGGTCGGCCAGGCGGTGCGCACCGACGGTCCGCAGACTCACCTGAAAAAGCACGGCACCCCAACCATGGGCGGCGTGCTGATCCTGATCGCCATCGGCGTATCGACGCTCTTGTGGTGCGACCTGTCGAACCGCCTGATCTGGCCGGTGCTGGTGGTAACGCTGGGCTTCGGCGCCATCGGCTGGGCCGACGACTACCGCAAGGTGGTCTACCAGGACCCGGAGGGCATGCGCTCGGCCGAAAAATACTTCTGGATGTCGCTGATCGGTATCGCCGCCGCGCTCTACCTGGCGTTCTCGGTGTCGGCCGCCACCCCGGCCAAGGTATGGGAACTGTTCTTCGCCTGGGTGCAGTCGGGCTTCTCGCTCGACCTGCCGCCCAAGGCTGACCTGATCGTCCCATTCGTGAAGACCTTCAGTTATCCGCTGGGCGTGTGGGGCTTCATCGGGCTGACCTACTGCGTCATCGTCGGCACCAGCAATGCGGTCAACTTCACCGACGGCCTCGACGGCCTGGCCATCATGCCGACCGTGATGGTCGGCTCGGCCCTGGGCCTGTTCGCCTACCTGACCGGTTCGGCCACCTATTCGCGCTACCTGTTCATTCCGCACATCCCGGGCGCCGGCGAACTGCTGATCTTCTGCGGCGCCATGGCCGGCGCGGGCCTGGCCTTCCTCTGGTATAACGCGCACCCCGCGCAGATGTTCATGGGCGACGTGGGCGCGCTGGCGCTGGGCGGCGCGCTCGGCACCATCGCCGTCATCGTGCGCCAGGAAATCGTCCTGTTCATCATGGGCGGCGTGTTCGTGGCCGAGACCCTGTCGGTGATCATCCAGGTGGGCTGGTTCAAGTACACCAAGAAGCGCTACGGCACCGGCCGCCGGGTATTTTTAATGGCGCCACTGCACCACCATTTTGAACAAAAAGGCTGGAAGGAGACGAAGGTCGTCGTCCGCTTCTGGATTATTACGATGATGCTGGTCCTGGTGGGCCTGTCCACACTCAAGCTGCGCTGATGAACTACGAAGGCAAACACGCTCTGGTACTGGGGCTCGGCGAATCCGGGCTCGCGATGGCGCAATGGCTCGCCCGTTGCGGCGCGCGCGTGCGCGTTGCCGATACCCGTACCGAGCCGCAGCGCCTGCCGGCATTGCGTGCCGCATTGCCTGACGTCGACTTCGTCGGTGGAGAGTTCATCGCCGAACTGTTAGAGGCCATCGACTTCGTGGCCGTCAGCCCGGGACTGTCGCCGGCCACGGAGCTGGCGCAGATCGCGCCAGCAGCAAGCGAGCAGAACATCCCCGTGTGGGGCGAGATCGAACTATTCGCCCAGGCGCTGGCCGCCCTCAAGCTTGAGCGCGGCTATGCGCCGAAGGTGATTGCGATTACCGGCACCAACGGCAAGACCACCGTCACCAGCCTGACCGGGCAGCTGTGCCAGCGCGCCGGCCTGTCCACCCGCGTGGCCGGTAATATCAGCCCGGCCGCACTGGACGTGCTGCGCGAGGTCATCGAGGCCGACGCACTGCCGCAAGCCTGGATCCTGGAGCTGTCCAGCTTCCAGCTGCACACCACTTATAGCCTCAATCCCGACGCCGCGACGGTGCTGAACCTGACCCAGGACCACCTGGACTGGCATGGCGACATGGCGGCCTACGGCGCCGACAAGGCGCGCATCTTCGGACCTGGCACCGTGCGCGTGCTCAATCGCGACGACGCGGCGGTTGCGCGCATGACGGCGGCAGGCAGCAGCGTAGTCACCTTCGGCACCAGCGAGCCGAATGAAGCCGACTGCTTCGGCCTGCAGAACGAGCGCGGCGTACTGTGGCTGACCGTGGCCGTGGCCGGCGAGGAATCGGAAAAGAAGCGCAAGAAGAACGAAGTGGCCGAGGCTGTGCCAATCACGATCAGCCGCCTGATGCCGGCTGACGCGCTGCGCATTCGCGGCCTGCACAACGCCTCCAACGCACTGGCCGCGCTGGCTTTGTGCCGCGCTGTCGGCCTGCCGTTCGCGCCGCTTCTGCACGGCTTGCGCGAGTACCAGGGCGAACCGCATCGTGTGGAACTCGTCGCATCGATTGATGGCGTCGACTTCTATGACGACAGCAAGGGCACCAATGTGGGCGCCACCGTCGCGGCTTTGGTCGGCCTGGGCAAGGCCTTCGGCGGCGAAAACCAGCCAAGCGTGGCCCGAAAAATTGTGCTGATCGCCGGCGGCGACGGCAAGGGCCAGGATTTCGATCCGCTGGCCGAACCCATTTCGCGCTACGTGCGCGCCGTGACCCTGATCGGCCGCGACGCCGGCAAGATCCGCGCCGCCGTCGAAGGCGCCGGCGTGGAGATGACGGACCACGCGAGCCTGGAAGAAGCCACCCGCAAGGCAGCCGCCGCCGCCCAGCCGGGCGACGCGGTGCTGCTGTCGCCGGCTTGCGCCAGCCTGGACATGTTCACCAATTACGCCCATCGCGCCAAGGTGTTTGTCGACACCGTGCGCGAGATCGCGCTGGAAAAGGGACAGGATATCTGATGGCCTTCCAGCTTCCATTCAAGTTTTCAGGAACCTCCGCCGACGCCATCACGGCAGCGCGCGCACGTCCCTCGAAAATGATGGAATACGATCAGCCGCTGGTGTGGGTGACCGTGCTGCTGATGCTGTTCGGGATGGTCATGGTGTACTCCGCGTCGATCGCGCTGGGCGACTCGCCCAAGTATGCCTGGATGGCCGACCGCAATTACTACTTCCTGATGCGCCAGGCGGCGTTTATCGTGGTGGCGCTGATCGTGGGCCTGCTGGCCTTCCGTACCCCGATCGCGGTGTGGCAGAAGGCCGCGCCTTATCTGTTCGGCGGCACCCTGGTGCTGCTGGCCATGGTGCTCATTCCGGGCGTGGGCGTGTCCGTCAACGGCGCGCGCCGCTGGCTCTCGCTCAAGCTGTTCAACCTGCAGCCATCGGAAATCATGAAGGTCGTGGTGGTGCTGTACGCAGCCGACTACACTGTGCGCAAGCAGGAATACATGCACAAGCTGACCAAGGGCTTTCTGCCGATGGTCGTCGCGATCGGCCTGGTGGGCATGCTGCTGATGCTCGAGCCGGACATGGGCGCCTTCGGCGTGATCGTCTGCATCGCCATGGGCATCTTGTTCCTGGGCGGGATCAACGCCATCTGGTTCGGCGGCATCGGCATGTTGCTCACTGCGATCTTCACCACCATCATCGCGCTCTCGCCATTCCGCCGCGAGCGCATGTTCGCCTACCTCGACGTGTGGCAGGAAGATAACGCACTGGGCAAAGGCTACCAGTTGAGCCACTCGCTGATCGCGTTCGGGCGCGGCGAATGGTTTGGCGTGGGCCTCGGTTCCAGCGTCGAAAAGCTGCACTACCTGCCCGAGGCGCACACCGACTTCCTGATGGCGGTGATCGGCGAAGAGCTGGGACTGGTCGGCGTGCTGATCACGATCGCCATGTTCTACTGGCTGGTCAAGCGTGCCTTCGACATCGGCCGCCAGGCGATTGCCATCGACCAGACCTTCGCCGGCCTGGCCGCCAAGGGCATCGGCATCTGGATCGGCGTGCAGACCTTTATCAACATGGGCGTGAACCTGGGCATCCTGCCCACCAAGGGACTGACCTTGCCGCTGATGAGTTATGGCGGCTCGGGCGTGGTATTCAACTGCGTGGGCCTGGCGATTTTGCTGCGCATCGACTACGAAAACCGCGTGCTGATGCGGGGAGGCCGGGTATGACGCCGACCACAAAGCGCCTGATGATCATGGCAGCCGGCACCGGTGGCCATATTTTCCCGGGTATCGCGATTGCGCAGACCATGCGCGCGCGCGGCTGGGAAGTGAGCTGGCTGGGCACCGCCCACGGCATGGAGCAGGACCTGGT
>CAMLFK010000141.1 GCA_946479255.1 uncultured Oxalobacteraceae bacterium | reverse complement strand
AATGTATGATCGCAGGTGTAGGACAGCAGAAAAATGGAACTGTAAATTTACTACACAAATACCTCATTTGCAAGAAATTTTACTACGAAAATGAGGCTTCAGCGTAGGGAATCAGGGGCGCGTATCGACGGGATTGAAGACGGAATGCCCCTTGCTGAACGCGCCGCGCTTACGGCTGGTAAAAGGGCTCCGCGCGGCCCGCCACGTCGACACGCAGTGCCAATAGTTTGCCGCTGTCCGGATACTGTTCGAGCTCGGCGGCGGAACGGCCATGGCTGGCGCTGGTGATGTACAGGGTGCGCAAGTCGCCGCCGCCGAAGGCCATCATGGTCGGGCAGCGCAGCGGCAGCTTCACTTCCGCCAACAGGGTGCCGTCGGGCGCGAAGCGCAGCAGGCGGCCGCCCTCGAACATGGCGATCCAGTAGGCGCCTTCGCTGTCGACCGCGGCGCCGTCCGGACGGCCGCCGTAGTTGGGCGCGGCCTTGTCGTTGTCGAACTGCTGGAACAGGACAGGCTCGGATGCGGTTCCGGAGGCCAGGTCGAAGCGGTAGCGCTTGATCTTGTGGCCGGCGGTGTCGGCGTGGTACATGGCCGCGTTATCCGGCGCGAAGCCCAGGCCGTTGGAGTTCATCACGCCGGCTGGCAATTTCAAGCTGACCTTGCCTTTCTCCAGGCAGTACAGCTCGGCCGCCGGCGCGGTGCGCGGCTCGAAAATGGTGCCGACCCAGAAACGGCCGGCGGCATCCACGTGGCCGTCGTTAAAGCGGGTGGTGGCGGTGTCGTACGGCGCCGGAGCGATGTCCGTCACGGCATCGGTGACGGTGTCCAGGTGGACGAAGCCCCGGCGCAGCGCCACCACCAGGCCGCCCTGGGCGTGCAAGGCGAGGGTGGCCGGTTCGCTGTCCATGCGCCACTCGCGGTGTTCGCCGCTGGCCGGATGCACGCGGTGCACCGTGAAGCCGTTGATGTCGACCCAGTAGATGGCTTGCTCGGCGCCGCTCCACAGCGGGCACTCGCCGACCTGCATCGGGCAATCGTAGACTACCTTGAATTGTGCCGTGTTGGTCATACTGCCGCCTTGGCCATGGCGATCAGGCCATTGGTCGAGCTGTCGTGCTGTTGCGGCATTGGCTCGCCGGTCAGCTCCGCCTCGATGGCCTTGGCCAGCACCTTGCCCAGCTCCACGCCCCACTGATCGAAGCTGTTGACGTCCCAGATCACGCCTTGCACGAAGGTCTTGTGCTCGTACAGTGCGACCAGCGCGCCCAGCGTGTACGGGGTCAGGTATTCCATCAGGATGGTGTTGCTCGGGCGGTTGCCCGGGAAGGTCTTGTGCGGCGCCAGGCGTTCCACTTCAGCCAGCGACAGGCCTTGGGCCTGCAGGTCGGCGCGCACTTCGTCCAGCGTTTTGCCCTTCATGAAGGCTTCCGACTGGGCGAAGCAGTTGGCCAGCAGCGCGGTATGGTGATTGCTGTACTCGTGGGCGGGGCGCAGCGTGGCGATGAAGTCGATCGGGGTCACGTCGGTGCCCTGGTGGAGCAGCTGGAAGTAGGCGTGCTGGCCGTTGGTGCCGCACTCGCCCCAGATGGTCGGGCAGGTCGGCACGTCGACCGGCTCGCCGCCCTTGGTGACGCGTTTGCCGTTGCTTTCCATGTCGAGTTGCTGCAGGTAAGCGGGGAAGCGCGACAGGTCCTGGTGGTAAGGCGCGATCGAGACCGAGCCGCAGCCGAGGAACTGGCGGTTCCAGAAGCCCACCATGGCCAGCAGCACCGGCATGTTCTTCTCCAGCGGGGCTTCGAGGAAGTGGGTGTCCATGGCGTGGGCGCCGGCCAGGAAATCGCTGAAGTAGCCGTAGCCCACGCACAGCGCAACTGACAAGCCGATCGCCGACCACACCGAATAACGCCCGCCGACCCAGTCCCAGAACGGGAACATATTGTTCGGGTCGATGCCGAACTTCTTGATCGCCTCGGTATTGGTGGAGACGGCCACGAAGTGCTTAGCCAGCGCGTCCTCCGCTGCGCTTTGCAGGAACCAGGTGCGCGCGGTCTGCGCGTTCATCATGGTCTCGGCGGTGGTGAAGGTCTTGGAGGCGACGATGAAGAGAGTGGTCTCGGGATTGACCTTGGCCAGCGCGGCATCCATGTCATGGCCGTCGACGTTCGAGACAAAATGCATGGTCAGGCGCGGATGGGCGTACTGGCGCAGCGCCAGGCAGACCATCTTGGGACCCAGGTCGGAGCCGCCGATACCGATGTTGACGATGTCGGTGATCGGTTTGCCGGTGTGGCCCAGCCAGGCGCCGCTGCGCACCGCGTCGGTGAAGTCGCGCACGCGCTCGAGCACCGCATGCACGTCGGCGCTGACGTTCTGGCCGTCGACCACCAGTTCCGGCGTGCGCGGCGCGCGCAGGGCGGTGTGCAGCACGGCGCGGTTCTCGGTCATGTTGATGCGCTCGCCGGCGAACATGGCGTCGCGCTGGGCTTCCACGCCGCGTTCCTTGGCCAGTGCGGTCAGGAGGGTCAGCGTCTCGGCGTTCAGGCGGTTTTTGGAGTAATCGAGGAACAGGCCGGCGGCATCGACGGTCAAATCGGGAAAGCGGGTCGGGCTGGCCGCGAACAGGGAGCGCAGCTGCCAGTCTTCGGCTTCGATCGCGTGGGTTTCGAGCGCCTGGTAGCTGGCGGTGGAGGTCAGGGAGGGCTGGGACATAGGCTAGGGACCGGAGCAGAGGAAAGAAGTTGGGAGGATAATCGGGCTTGTCGGATGATACAGGAAAAATTCGTAAATTCACTACAAAAATCCCCGCTTTCCCAATGGCGGAGCCTGCCTTTGAGCTGCCCCGGCGCGCACGCGAAAGCGGTGCCAGACTTGCAATTTGTCGCCAAAAGGCGCAAGCTTAGCGATTAACCGGTATGGTTCTCACGCATTTTGTAGTAAAATTTCAGGCAATAAAATTCATAAGGAACGACTTATTATGGCGCTGCACCCAGTAGTTCAATCGGTGACCGAGCGGATCATCAAGCGAAGCCGCCCATCGCGCGCGGCCTACCTGGCCCATGTGGATGCGGCGCGCATCCAGGGCGTGCAGCGCGGCGCGCTGTCGTGCACCAACCTGGCCCACGGCTTTGCCGCCTTCCCGGCCAACGACAAACTCAAGCTCAAGCAGGACAAGAAGCCGTCGGTGGCGATCGTCTCGTCGTACAACGACATGCTGTCGGCGCATCAGCCCTTCGAGTACTTCCCGAAAGTGATCAAGGAAGCCGTGCGCGCGGTCGACGCGGTGGCCCAGTTCGCGGGCGGCGTGCCGGCCATGTGCGACGGCGTCACCCAAGGCCAGCCGGGTATGGAACTGTCGCTGTTTTCGCGCGACGCCATCGCCCAGAGCACCGCCATCGCGCTGTCGCACAATATGTTCGACTCGGCATTGTACCTTGGCGTATGCGACAAGATCGTGCCGGGCCTGTTGATCGGCGCGCTGCACTTCGGCCATATCCCGGCGGTGTTCGTGCCGGCCGGCCCGATGACCAGCGGCGTATCGAACAAAGAAAAGGCCCGTGTGCGCCAGCTGTACGCGCAAGGCAAAGCCACGCGCGAAGAGCTGCTGGAAAATGAAGCGGCCTCGTATCATGGCGCCGGCACCTGCACCTTCTACGGCACCGCCAATAGCAACCAGATGCTGATGGAGATCATGGGCCTGCACATGCCGGGCGCCGCCTTCATCACGCCGGGCACGCCGCTGCGCGACGCGCTGACCGTGGCCGCTTCGCAGCGCGCCGTGGCCATTTCGCAGCAGGGCGGCCAGTACACGCCGGTATCGCAAATCGTCGACGAGAAGTGCATGGTCAACGCCATCGTGGGCCTGCTGGCCACCGGCGGCTCGACCAACCACACCCTGCACCTGCCGGCGATCGCCAAGGCCGCAGGCATCGTGATCGACTGGGACGACTTCAACGAGCTGTCGGCCATCGTGCCGATGCTGACCCGGATCTATCCGAACGGCGACGCCGACGTGAACCACTTCCAGGCCGCCGGCGGCCCAGGCTTCGTGATCCGCGAGCTGCTCGACGCCGGCCTGCTGCACGACGATGTCACCACCGTCTTGGGCCACGGCCTGCGCGCGCACTGCACCGAGCCGTTCCTGGACGGCGAGAAGGCAGTCTGGAAAGACCTGCCTGCGGTCACCGGCGACGACAGTGTGCTGCGCCCGGCCAGCAATCCATTCGCCAAGGACGGCGGCATGATCCTGGTGGCCGGTAACCTGGGCCGCGCGGTGATGAAGGTCTCCGCGGTGAAAGAACAGCACCGCGTGGTCGAAGCGCCGGCGCTGACGTTCAATTCGCAGGAAGACTTCATGCACGCCTACAAGGCGGGCAAGCTTGACCGCGACTTCGTGGCCGTGATCCGCTTCCAGGGCCCGCGCGCCAACGGCATGCCGGAACTGCACGCGCTGACCCCGGCGCTGGCCAACCTGCAGGACGCCGGCCGCCACGTGGCGCTGGTGACCGACGGCCGCATGTCTGGCGCTTCCGGCAAGGTGCCGGCGGCGATCCACGTCTCGCCCGAGATCCTGGCGGGCGGTCCGCTCGGCCTGGTGCGCGACGGCGACATCATCCGCCTGGATGCCACCACCGGCACGCTCGAAGCGCTGGTGCCGGCCGAGGTATGGGCCGCGCGCTCGATGGTCACGGCCGACCTGACCTCCAGCCATATCGGCATGGGCCGCGAACTGTTCTCGATGTACCGCAACGCCATCAGCGAAGCGGAGAAGGGTGCCACCACCTTCCCGCTGCCATCGCCGATCCAAACCACCGTGTCGCTGCACGAGACCGCCGATATTGGCGATGCCGTGCCAGGCTCCGACGAAGACTTCCTGATCAAGAACCCAAAATGACCATGACCCTACTTGAAATCATGCGCTCGGCGAGCGTCATCCCCGTAATCGCCATCGACGATCCTGCGCATGCAGTGCCACTGGCCGAGGCGCTGGTCGCCGGCGGCATCCGGGTGCTGGAAGTGACCCTGCGTACCGAACATGGCCTGGCCGCGATCCGCGCCATGGCGCAAGTACCGGGCGCGATCCTCGGCGTGGGCACCTTGACCCAGCCGGAAGAATTCGCCGCCGCGCGCGACGCGGGCGCGCTGTTCGGCGTCTCGCCTGGCCTGACCCCGGCACTGATCGAAGCGGCCAAGAAAAGCGGCCTGCCGCTGCTGCCAGGCGTGATGACCCCGTCCGAAGTGATGGCCGCGCGCGAAGCGGGCTTCCGCCAGCTCAAGCTGTTCCCGGCCGTGCCGGCGGGCGGCGTGGGCATGCTCAACGCGATCGGCGGTCCACTGCCGGACGTGACCTTCTGCCCGACCGGCGGCATCTCGATCGAGACCGCACCGCAGTTCCTGGCTTGTAAGAACGTCGCTTGCGTGGGCGGTTCCTGGCTCACCCCGAAAGACGCCATCAAGGCCGGCAACTGGGCGCACATTACCGAACTGGCCAAGGCCGCCGCGGCGCTGCGCCAGTAACGCCAGTAAAACCTCATGCACTCCCGCGGGGAGGTTCGCCGTCGCATGACGGCGGGCGAAATCGCGATGGCGGCGCTGCTGTTCGGCGATGCCATCGATTACTCGCGGGTGCATATCTACAAGCGCCGTTATCTGCCGTTCGGGCTGCAGCCCAAGAACTGCGCGATGACTCCCAACGGCGCCATCTACTTCGACAAATCCCGCTGCCTGCTCGACTTTTCGGCCGGTAGTCTCGACGCGCGCCACTGGTTCATGCACGAGATGGTGCACGTGTGGCAGCATCAACTGGGCTACCCGGTGCGCCTGCGCGGTGCGATCCGGATCGGCCTGTCTTACCGCTATGACCTGTGTCCGACCAGGACCCTGGCCGACTTCAACATGGAAGCGCAGGGCGATCTGCTGGCGGACTACTTTATCCTCAAATTCCTCAACGCGCCCAAGGCGATGCGCCAGCCGTGCTACGCCGGCCAGATGGCGCTGTTCGAGACCGTGCTGGCGGCCTTTCTGATGGACCCCGCCAGCAGGCTGAATCTGCCGCGCTCGCTGTTGCGGCGGCGCATGCCTGCATGAATGCCACATCCGGTTTGATCTAGCTCAAACCTCAGGCGGACGAGACTTCTCGTACGGCAATGTTGCGTAGACTAAATTCGATGGCCGGAGGAATTCTCTGGCAGCGGTCACGGGTCAGGCATGAGCGAGAGCTTTCAATGACAGAGATACCAAAAATGCTTGAATCTCGTTTTCTTGTAATTGCGTTTGTGAGCGTATGTCCTCTCATGACAAGTGTGGCAGTGCAGGCGGAGCCGCGCATTGGCGAACTCGAAGTCCGCGACGGTTCTGGCGCGCCATGCTTTACGATTCCCCAAAGCGAAGAGCGGCGCAGCGGTTCGCCGAATTTCCAGGCTATCCTTGTCGCTGAAGCCGGCGGAGCGCACGCGAGCATGTGGAAAATGACGATGCCAAAAGGACGCACGTTCTCATTGTCCTTCACGATGTGCGTTCCCTATGGTGGGCGCCCGCAAGTCCTGCCACGCAGCACGTCATCTCCACTCCAACCGGGCAAACACTACGACGTCAGCATCAGCGCGGAGCCAACAAAAGCCGGTGGTCCGCGCACTTATCGCGCGCGCTTCTGCCTGGGGGGGAAACCGGGTGCACTGACCGTCAGTTCGACCAAGCCTGGTGCGCGCCGCCACAAGGGCTGTGGCGATTCCTGACTCGCAGCTGACCTAGCTTGCGCCGACACCTTCGTGCGCGCCGTGAACAATCACACGGTTACGCCCATGATGCTTGGCCGCATAGAGCGCGCGGTCGGCCGCGCCGATCAGCGCGGCCAGGTCGAGGATATCGGAGGTGTGCGTCGCCAGTCCAATACTGACCGTGACGCGGCCATACGGCAAGCCGCTGGTGTGCGGAATCGCCAGATCGGCAATGCGCTGGCGCATCGCGTCGGCCAGGCGCAAGCTATGGGGACCATCCATTTCAGGCAGGATCACGGCGAACTCTTCGCCGCCATAACGGGCGATCAGGTCGAGCGGGCGCTGCAGCATGGACGCGAGCGCGCCAGACACCTTGATCAGCGTGTCGTCGCCTTGCTGGTGTCCGTAGCTGTCGTTGTAAGCCTTGAAGGAATCGATGTCGATCATCAGCAGCGACAGCGGTGTGCCGGCACGTTTGGCGCGGCGCATTTCCTTGTCCAGCGCGACGTCGAAGTGGCGTCGGTTGGCAATGCCAGTCAGACCATCCGAGAAAGTCTGCGAGCGCAGTTCCAGTGCCAAGTCGCGCAGCAGGCGTTCACGGTTGACCGCAACGGTGACGTCGGAAATCTGGATCAGGCAGTGGCGCGGCGCGGCGCCGATGTCGAGCGGGGTGACGGCCACGGCTTGCTGCATGCGTTCGCCGGCGGCCTTGGCGGCGGGTGTGGCGAACAGCGGAAAGGGCGCTTTGTGCAAGGTTTGCGACAGCACCGAGGGGAAGTTGTCGCGCAAGGCTTGCTGTACGGCGCTGTTGATGCGCTTGCCGTTGAGTTCCTCAAACAG
Organism: uncultured Oxalobacteraceae bacterium; assembly: GCA_946479255.1. The sequence continues at coordinate 4,854 of CAMLFK010000141.1, read as the reverse complement.
GACGAAAAAATCCTGGCCGATCACCTGGTCGGCAGCCAGGCCGGAATGGCGCGCCATCCAGCGATTCCACAGCACGACATTGCATGCATTGTCGAGTACGACGGTGCCCTGGTTTAAGGCGCCCAGCACTTTGTCGAACAAATGCAGGCGATGTGTTTCAGTCTGCATCATGTCAGGCCGAACCCATCACTTTGGCGATATAGCGGTCCACCTGCGCTTGCAGGTCGTTGAGCGCCGTCAGGTCGAGGATGAAGGCGACGTAGCCGTGAATCTGATGTGTCTCCAGAATGAAGTCGATGTGCAGCATCAGCACGATGGTGTCGGCCTGGCCGCCCGAGGCGGTCAGGATTTCTTGGCTGGTGCCGACGTGGTACTGGGGCAGTGAACCGCTCAGTTCCTGCGCAAAAATGTTGGCGAGGGTGCCGACGCAGGAGTTGAGGATGATGTTGCCGATCTCGCTCATCGCCTCCTGTTCCATCTCGGTCAGCTCTTGCAGCGGCACCGATTCGCCCACCATCAGGCGGACGATGTCGAGGCTCTTATCCTCCGGGAACATGAGGATGGCTTCGGTCGAGAACGCGCCATCGTAGTGCTGGCTGACGCCGCACACGCGGGCGCCGTCTTTATTGCCCAGCATCGCAGCGGCTTCAGCACGGTTCAGGAAGGTGATCGACGGTACCGACATCGTCACTTCTTCATTGACAATGTCGCTCATCGCCTTGGCCGCATGGCCGACGCCGATGTTGAAGATCTCGACCAGGGCGTCGTGCTGCAGTTCGCTGAGATTGAACATGCTTAATCCAGTGCGAGGGCTTTGAGCAGGGAGTGAATGCGGACTTCGGTGATCGGCTTCTCCATGAAGCCAACACCCAGTTCGGCCGCGCGGTTGCGCGTGGCGTTTTGGACGTTGGCGGTCAGCAGCGTGATGTGGCTGCTCGGGCAGATGGTGCGCAATTGCTCGGCAGCGGCCAGGCCGCCCATGCCGGGCATGTTCACGTCGATAATGATCAGGGCAGGGGCACTCGCTTGCGCCTTGCCGATTGCTTCTTCGCCAGTTGCCGCTTCCTCGACCTGCCAGTCCGGCTGTGCGCTCAGGATGAACTGGCGTGCCATCAGGCGGGAAACCCGGCTGTCATCGACCACAAGGACCGTCTTCGTTTGATTCATTTCGTTGTTCCTGGATTCTGGATTCGCGGTATCACTTCGTATTGACTCATTTTCGCATAGATCGTTGCATTCTTGCCCAATCCAGAGGGCACTTTAGATCACTTATTCGTCTCTATGCGAGGTGGTTAGCGTGCCGGGCGGATATATACCTTGCCGAAATAGCGATCACGCTGACGCGATCCGTTAAAATGGCGCCATTGTTCGGCCTGTGCCGCTAACCGCTTTCCAACCTTAGTTTTTATTCATCACATGACTCAAGACGAACTCAAGCAAGCCGTCGCACGCGCGGCGATCGATTACGTGGTCGATGGCGAAATCATTGGCGTCGGCACCGGCTCGACTGCCAATTTCTTCATCGACGAACTGGCCAAGATCCGTGAGCGCATCAAAGGCACCGTGGCTTCGTCGGAAGCGACCGCCGCGCGCCTGCGCGGCCATGGCATCGAGGTGTTCGACCTGAACGATGTGCCTGAAATTGCCGTCTACATCGACGGTGCGGACGAAATCACCGCCAGCGGCGCGATGATCAAGGGCGGCGGCGCGGCCTTGACGCGCGAGAAGATTGTGGCGTCGGTGTCGCGCCAGTTCGTCTGCATCGCCGACGGATCGAAACTGGTCGATGTGATGGGCAGGTTCCCGCTGCCGGTGGAAGTGCTGCCGATGGCGCGCGCCGCCGTGACGCGCCAGCTCGCGGCATTGGGTGGCCAGCCACGCCTGCGCACCAAGCCAGGCACGGATGAGGCCTTCATCACCGATAACGGCGGCGAAATCATCGACGTGGCCGGCCTGCAAATTACCGACCCGGTCGGCCTGGAGCAGCAAATCAACCAGATCGTCGGCGTGATCGCCGTGGGCCTGTTTGCCGCGCGTGGCGCCAATGTTTGTCTGCTGGGCACACCGGAAGGCGTGAAGACGCTGACGTTTTAAACGCCGCGTTTTCTGCTGTCATTATTTACCTTGGGGGATGCGCGATGAAACGATGGATCTTGGTAATTACTTGCTTGGCGCTGCTGGGTGGCTGTTCGCACTTCAAGCGTAAGAAGGTGGCCGTGCAGGCGGCGCCGGTCAAGGTGCAGGAACCCCAGTTGGTCGATGCGGACGGCGTGGCGATTGAGCGTGTGCCATTTCGCGCCGGCATATCGTCGGCGACGGTGGAAAACATGGCGAAGAAGCAGGGATGTACCGGAGGCGTGGGGGCCGGCCTGATGACCGAGCCGGGCCCGGTCGAGGTGTACCGCATGATTTGCGATAACGGTAAGGTGTTCCGTGCGAAGTGCGAACTTCGCCAGTGCAAGGCAATGTAATTAAGTCGGTCCTGCGTTTGCCGCATGCACCCTCGGCATGCGGCAGCCAGGGCGAACGCTTTAGTCCGCTGGCGGCGGCACGTAGCCGGCCGCGGCATCGGCGCCTTCGCCGAAGAAATGTTTTTCCATCTGTGCGGCCAGGTACTTGCGCGCGCGCTGGTCGGCCAGGTTCAGGCGGTTCTCATTGACCAGCATGGTCTGGTGCTTGAGCCAGGCCTGCCATGCTTCCTTCGACACCTGAAGATAAATCTTTTTGCCAAGCTCGCCAGGATAGGGAGGGAAGTCCAGTCCTTCGGCTTCCTTGTTGAGTTTAATGCAATGAACTGTGCGGGCCATCTGTGCTCCTAAAGCGTGTGTGCGTGTGCGAGGGTGTGATTATATTAGGATTATAAAGTCTTAATCAGCACCTGGGATTTGCGCTGCCAGTTGTACATGTGCTGCCGGTCCTTGGGCAGGGCATCGACCGATGCCGGCACGAAGCCGCGCTTCTGGAACCAGTGCGAGGTGCGGGTGGTCAGCACGAACAGCTGTTTGAAGCCGGCCGCGCGCGCACGGTTTTCCATGTGCTTGAGGATACGTTCGCCGTCGCCCTGGGCCTGGACTTCGGGATTGACGGTCAGGCAGGCCATCTCGGCCATTTTCGATGCCGGGAAGCCATACAAGGCGGCGCAGCCGAAGATCACGCCGTCGTGCTCGATGACGGAGAAGTTGTCGATTTCGCGTTCGATCAGCTCGCGGCCGCGTTTGACCAGGGTACCGTCGGCTTCGAGCGGCTCGATCAGTTTGATAATCCCGCCGACGTCCTCAATTGTGGCCTGACGCAAGCTTTCCAGGTTCTCGTGACTGATCATGGTGCCCACGCCGTCGTGGGTGAACAGTTCGAGCAGGGTCGAGCCATCCATTTCGAATGGCAAGATGTGAGCGCGCGGTACGCCGCTGTTGCACGACTTGATGGCGTGGCGCAGGTAGAACGATGCGTCCAGCGGCAGGAAGCCGGCCTGCAAGACCGCTTCGGCCTGGTGCGAGGACAGTTCGCGGATCTCGGTGCCGGCCTCATCGACCATCATCGGGGTCTCGGTGATGAAGATCAGTTTGTCGGCGTGCAGGGCGATGGCGGCCGAGACGGCGACGTCTTCCATGGTGAGATTGAACACTTCGCCGGTCGGCGAGAAGCCGAGCGGTGACAGCAGCACCACGCTGTCGGTCTGCAAGATGGCGTGAATGGTTTCAGCGGCCACCTTGCGGGTCATGCCGGTCAGTTCCAGGTCGACGCCGTCAATCACGCCAAGCGGGCGGGCGGTGACGAAGTTGCCCGATATGATGCGGATGGCGGCGTGGGCCATCGGCGTATTCGGCAAACCCTGGCTGAAGGCGGCTTCGATATCGAGGCGCAGTTCGCCGGCGGCTTCCTTGGCGCATTCGAGCGCGGCGGTGTCGGTGATGCGGATGCCGTTGTGAAAGCGGCCTTCGACGTTACGCAGCGCAAGCTGCTCGGCCACCTGGGGCCGCGAGCCGTGCACCACGACCACGCGGATGCCGAGCGCGACCAGCAAGGACAGGTCGTGCGCCAGCACCGGGAGCGCGCCGGCAGTCACCAGTTCCCCTGGGAAGGCGACCACGAAGGTCTTGCCGCGGAAGGCATGAATGTAGGGCGCGACCGAGCGCAGCCATTGGACGAATTGGGTAGGGGTTTCCATTTGCCGCATTATAATTCGCTGCGCGACTTGCGCACCAAAATACCTGTAAAAACGATGTCAGATCAGAGTAACAAGCCTTCTTTGCCCAGTGTGCCGGCGCAATCTCCATCCCGCGAAAGCAGTGACAAGCAGACGCCGACCCGTGCGGTCGCGGGCGACGCTGCGAAGGGATCGGCGCAGCATCGCCCGCAGCGCGGCCCGCGCCCGGTGCAGCAAGGAGAAAAAGGGCAGGCCCGCGGGCCCGGGCGTGGAGAGGGACGCGGCGAGCGCCGGCCTGCGCGCGAGATTGTGCGCAACCCCTTGCCGCCGATTACCTTCCCGGAAGACCTGCCGGTATCGGGGCGGCGCGGCGAGATCGCCAAGGCCCTGGCTGAAAACCAGGTCATCATCGTGTCCGGCGAGACGGGATCGGGCAAGACCACCCAGTTGCCGAAGATCTGCCTTGAGCTCGGCCGTGGCCAGCTTGGCCTGATCGGCCATACCCAGCCGCGCCGTATCGCCGCCTCGTCGACCGCCAAGCGCATCGCCCATGAACTCGGTTCGCCGCTGGGCGAGCACGTCGGCTTCAAGGTACGCTTTACGGACACCCTGTCGGCGGGCGCCTCCGTCAAGCTGATGACGGACGGTATCTTGCTGGCGGAAACCCAGACCGATCCGCTGCTGCGCGCCTACGACACCATCATCAT
>CAMLFK010000140.1 GCA_946479255.1 uncultured Oxalobacteraceae bacterium | reverse complement strand
GGATCTCCCCTGCCCTGGCGCACCAGCGCCGGCTCGGCGGAGGTGAGGTCGATGACGGTAGTGGGCTCCATGGCGCAGGCCCCGCCATCGATGATCAGGTCGACCTGGCGTTCGATGCGCTCGCGAATCGCATCGGCGTCGTTGAGGGTTTCTTCCTCGCCGGCCAGGATCAGGGTGGTGCCGATCAGGGGCTGGCCCAGTTCGGCCAGCAGGGCCTGGGTGATGGCATGCTCGGGTACGCGCAGGCCGATGGTCTTGCGCGAGGGGTGAGACAGGCGGCGTGGCACCGATTTGGTGGCTTCCAGAATCACCGTGAACGGTCCCGGCGTGGCCGACTTGAGCAGGCGGAATTGTTTGTTGTCCACCCGCGCATACTCGGCGATTTCCGACAGGTCGCGGCACAGCAAGGTGAGGTGATGCTTTTCGTCGATGCCGCGGATCTTGCGCAGGCGCTCGACGGCGCCCTTGTCGTCCAGGTGACAGGCCAGCGCGTAGCAGGAATCGGTCGGCACGGCGATCACGCCGCCGCCGTGCACGATCTGGGCGGCCTGCTTGATCAGGCGCGCCTGCGGATTATCCGGATGGATGTGAAAAAATTGACTCATCAGCGCTGCAAGTTGGCCAGCGCCGCAATACGCTGCTCCATCGGAGGGTGGGTGGAAAACAGCGCGCCCCAGCCGCTGCCGCTGGCGGAGATGCCGGACGCGGCCATCGAAGAAGGCAAGGCGCCCGGCTCCATACCGCCAAGGCGGGCCAGCGCATGCTGCATCGGCACCGGGCTGCCCAGCAGTTTGGCCGAGCCGGCGTCGGCGCGGAATTCGCGCTGGCGCGAGAACCAGGCCACGATGACCGAGGCGACCAGGCCGAACACGATTTCGCAGACGAACACGGTGGCCATGTAGCCGATGCCGCGCCCATTCTCGCTGCGCAGCACCACCTTGTCGACAAAGTAGCCGACCACGCGCGCCAGGAACACCACGAAGGTATTGACCACGCCCTGGATCAGGGTCAGCGTGATCATGTCGCCGTTGGCGACGTGGGCGATCTCGTGGCCCAGCACGGCCTCGACTTCATCCTCGTTCATGCTTTGCAAGAGACCGGTGGACACCGCCACCAGGGCGGAATTCTTGAAGGCGCCGGTGGCGAAGGCATTCGGCTCGCCGTCGTAGACCGCCACTTCGGGCATGCCGATGCCGGCCTTGCCGGCCAGCTTGCGCACGGTCTCGAGCAGCCACTGTTCGGTGGCGTTGGACGGCTGCTCGATCACGTGCGCACCAGTCGACCACTTGGCCATGGGTTTGCTGATCAGCAGAGAGAAAATGGAGCCGGTGAAGCCGACCACGGCTGAAAAGACCAGCAGCTCGCCGACGTTGATGCCGTCCGGACCGACGCCGCGGCCGATACCGAAGACGTTCAGCACGACCGACAGCACCAGCAAGACAGCCAGGTTGGTTGCAAGGAACAGCACGATGCGCTTCATGGCGAAATCTCCGACGACGGATTGGTTTGACAGGTTGCTAAGATAAGGCTGGCCCTGTGTAAAAACAAGAGCGCGAATGCCAGCATTAATGCTGCTTTAAGTCATCAGAACCAGTCATGCCAGACCGGGGTGAGATTGCTCGGCAATGGCGGCAACACCGAAAAATCGATGCGCGATTCGCCCGGCGCGTGGAAATCGGTACCCCGCGAGGCCAGGAAGCCATAGCGGCGGGCCTGTTCGGCATACTCGCCAAACTGGTCCGGCGTGTGGCTGCCGGTCACCACTTCGATGGCGGTCCCGCCCATCTGCTTGAATTCATCGAACAGCGCGCCCTCTTCGGTCGCGGTGAACTTGTAGCGGCCCGGATGGGCGATCACGGCAATGCCGCCGGCCGCCTTGATCCAGCCAAGCGCGTCGGTCAGGCTGGCCCAGCGGTGCGGCACATAGCCGGGCTTTCCTTCGGTCAGGTATTTACGGAAGACTTCGGGAATATTGGCGCACACACCCGCCTCCACCAGATAGCGGGCAAAGTGGGTACGCGACATCAGGTCTGGGTTGTCGACGTATTTCAGCGCGCCTTCATAGGCGCCGGGGACGCCGGCGCGGGCCAGTTGGGCGGCGATTTCGCGTCCGCGCGCATCGCGTCCGTTGCGGGTCGCGGCCAGGCCCTGCAACAGGGCCGGGTTGTTCTCGTCAATTTGCAGGCCGACGATGTGCACCGTTTCGCCGGCCCAGGTGATCGAGATCTCGACACCAGCCACGAAGCGCATGCCCACGGCCAGGGCCGCCGCGCGCGCGCGTTCGATGCCGCCGACCTCGTCATGGTCGGTCAGCGCCCAGACGTCGACGCCGGCCCGGTGGGCGTATTGCGCCAGCGCGGCCGGCGCCAGGACGCCGTCGGACACATTGGAATGGCAGTGCAGATCTACGTTCAACAAACTCGACTTCCTTTGAGAATTAGAATGCTCAAGTAGCCATTGTACGCTGCCCCGCCAGAATCATTTTCCGGCGACGCTAGGATTCTGCGAGGAAATCCTCGATCAGTTGCGCCAATGCCTCGGGTTGGTCGTGATGCAGCATGTGACCGGCATCCATCATCATGTGCGGCGTCACCTGACGCAGGTGGCCGAGGCGGCGGTCGACCTCCGCCCTGGCCTGCTCCTTCGGCCCCATCCACTGCCACATATTGGTGTCGTCGGCCTCCACCCACAAGACCGGCGCGCTGATGCGCTTCCAGCAGGCCAGCACTTCTTCCGTCTGGTACAGCAAGGGACCGGGCTGCTTGTGGGCCGGGTCGCCCAGGATTTCCCATTCGCCGGCCTCGTTGGCCGCGGCCCAGTGGGCCGAGAGAAACTCGGCACGTTCATCCGACAGGCGCGGATTGGTCTTTTGCAAACGCGCCGCCACCGCTGCGCGGCTCGGATAGCTGCGCAGGCTCGCCGGCTCGCGCAGGCCGTCGAGCCAGCGTGCGAACTGGCCGGGCGCCTGTTCGGGCTTGGTCACCTGCAAGCCGAAGCCTTCCAGGTTGATCAGGCGGCGGATCCGCTCCGGCCGCACGCCGGCATACAGGCTGACCACATTGCCGCCCATGCTGTGGCCCAGCAGGTTGACCGCTTCACCGGGCGCGTAATGGTCGAGCAGCACTTCCAGGTCGGCTATATAGTCCGGAAACCAGTAAGTGTCCGACTGCGACCATTCGGACAGGCCGAAACCGCGCCAGTCCGGCGCGATGACATGCCAGTCGCCGCGCAGGCAGTCGACCACGAACTGGAACGAAGCGGCCACATCCATCCACCCGTGCACCATGAAAATCTTGGGCGCGCCTTCCCTGCCCCAGTGGCGCACGTGGGTGCGCAGCCCGCGCACCGGCAAAAATTCAGATCGTGACGCTTGCATGGATTCCTCGCTGTGGACAGTTAAATAGAACGACCGTTCACAATTATACCGGGATGTTGATTTCTTGCAGGACGCCCCCATTTCCCCTGCTTGGCCCAGCAACGGTGTCAACGGCGTAAAATACCGGCTTCCCTTCCCATCCTCCAACGGCAATGACATGGCGATTTACCAATTGGGCAAACACGCCCCCGACATCGATGCGTCGGCCTATGTGGCTGACGAAGCCACCTTGATTGGCAAAGTCACGCTGCTGCCGGACAGCTCGGTGTGGAGCGGCGCGACCATCCGCGGCGACAACGAACGCATCACCATCGGCGCGGGCAGCAATGTGCAGGAAGGCACGGTCATGCATACCGACCCGGGCTTTCCGCTGACGGTCGGCAGCAACGTGACCATCGGCCACCAGGCCATGCTGCACGGCTGCACCATCGGCGATGGCGCGCTGATCGGCATCCAGGCGGTGATCCTTAATGGCGCGCGGATCGGCAAGGGCTGCCTGGTCGGGGCCGGCGCGCTGGTCACGGAGGGTAAGGAATTCCCGGACAACTCGCTGATCATCGGCGCGCCCGCCAAAGCCGTGCGCACCCTGGGGCCGGACGACAGCGCCCGCCTGCAAGCGAGCGCGGCGAGCTATGTGGCACGTGCCCAGCTGTTTAAAACGGCACTTAAGAAAATTGGATAGAACATGACAACGACCAACGACACCCTGCAAAAATTCATCTTCGACAACGCCGCCGTGCGCGGCGAGTTCGTCGAGATCTCCGACACATGGCGCGAGATCCAGAACCGCCACAGCTATCCACTGGCGGTGCGCAAGGTGCTGGGCGAGATGGTCGCGGCGGCCGCCCTGCTGTCGGCCAACCTCAAGTTCAACGGCGCCATCATCATGCAGATCCACGGCGACGGTCCGGTGCGCCTGCTGGTGGTCGAGTGCGATTCGGAGTTGCGCCTGCGCGCCACCGCCAAGGTGGCCGAGGGCCAAACCGTGCTTGATGACGCCAGCCTGACCGACATGCTCAATGCCGGCGGCCACGGCCGCTTCGTCATCACCCTCGACCCGCTCGACAAGGTGCCCGGCCAGCAACCCTACCAGGGCATCGTGCCGCTGGACGGTGAAGACATGGCGACCGTCATCGAAAACTATATGCTGCGTTCCGAGCAGATGGACACGCGCCTGTGGATTGCCGCCGACGACCAGGTGTCGCGCGGACTGCTGCTGCAAAAGCTGCCGCGCCACAGCGGCAAGGACGACCAGAATGTGCAGGCCACCGAGGCGGAAGACCTGGAAACCTGGAACCGCGCGGTGATACTGGCCTCGACCCTGAAGCAGGAAGAACTGCTGTCGACCGATATCCAGACCCTGATGAACCGCTTGTTCTGGGAAGAGACGATCCGCGTGTTCGACCCGGCTCATCCGCAGTTCCATTGCAGCTGCACGCGCGAAAAGGTCGGCAACATGCTCAAGATGCTGGGCCATGAAGAAGTCGATTCGGCCCTGGCCGAACTGGGCCAGCTGGCGATCAATTGCGACTTCTGCGGCAAGCACTATGAGTTCGACAAGGTCGACTGTGCGCAGCTGTTTGCCAGCGATGCGCCGGTCGAGGCCTTGATGCCGGCCAGCGGCAGCAAGCACTAACTCTTTTCAAACTCCAGTTCGATGAGGCTGTCGTCACCCCAGTTCTCGTCGCGCAATGGAGGCGTGAACCAGTTGCCGTCAACTGGCATACGCTCGCTCCTGCCCTTGTAAGTGATCGTCGCGCTGATGATGCGTTTCGCTTCGGCGAAGCTGTAGCTGCCTTTTGCAGACACGAAATTGCACGGCCCACCCAATGCGCTGAAGGTATTTCGCATCGCAAAGGGCAGCGTTTCCTTGTCAATGGCCCAGTGCACTTCGCATGCCAATCTCAAATCCCCCATGCGGCGGGTGGTATCGGTCGTCGCCGCACTTCTGACGTAAGGCATCCATCTGACCGAGCCGGCTTTTCGGTTGATGCTTAGCTCGGCCTTGGTCTTGAGCAGGCTTTGCTCCACCGGCAGGGTGAAGACATTCATGTCGTTCAAGGGTATCGCCGAGCTGTTCTCGCCATCTTCAAGCTTGAGCTGAAGCCCTGCCATATCGACATCCGGACGGCGCGGTATCAGAATGAATTTCAACTCTGAAGTAGGTGCCAGTGCATGCTTGTCGCTGAATTTCTTCAGCCCTTAAGCATGGCGCTGTAGGGCTTCCAGTCCGGGTCCCGGATGCCTTTGATTTCAACTGTCGGTGCCGGCTCCGCCTCTTGCGCGCATGCGGCCTCTCCAGTGCAGAATAAGAGCACCAGCATTCCACCTATTTTTAGTTTGCCAATATGCTTTCGATGATCAAGGTTCTTGAACGCTCGGCTACGTACCGAACGTACATCAGCGTGGCGAACCTCGCTGCAGGCTCAGTGTACGAGCAAGCTTGTTCATGCTGCAAGCAATGGTTCAGGCGCCGCACGTAAAAAAACACCGCCTTTAACGGCGGTGTTTTTTTATGTGCGGCTAACTTAATTATTCAGCAGTACCTGGGCAATGATGCCGGTTGCCAGAGCCACCATCACATAATCGTTGCCAGCGCGGACCCAGTGGTGGCCGCGTGACGGCGCGCTCAGGCGATAGCGGTGCCAGTCGCTGACCACGTAACGGTCGCCGTGGTAAGCACTTGGCAGGCGGCCTCCGCGGTACAGGTCGTAGCGCTGGCTTATGCCGTAGTGACGGGCGTCGCGGCGGTCGTCACGCATGTCGCGGCGGAATTCGCGGCGGTCCTGGCGCTGCTCGTAACGGTGATCGCGCGCCGAGTAGTTGCGGCCCTGGTCGTAACGGTGGTCGCGCTGCTCGTAACGATCGTTGCGGTCGTTGTCATAACCGGCGGCGAAGGCTGGAACGGCGCTGCCGATGCAGGCTGCGGCGATGGCAAGTACGATGGCTTTCTTGGTCATATCAACTCCCGGGTCAAGTGAAACGGCTTGGCGTTTCGTGAGTCCCGTTCGGAGCTCAGCTCCTCCAGGGACATGGGCCACAAGTCGTTTGCCCATGAACGTATTAGACCCCGGATCTCTTGTACAAGCTACCTAACTTCGGTAAGGACTGTTACAGGATGTATTTGACGTCAGGCAATTACTTCGGAACGAATCAGAGCAGATCGCGCAGTGCCGGCGCGATGGATGGATACTGAAACTGAAAGCCGCCCTGTTGCAAACGGCTTGGCACGACGCGCTGGCCTTCGAGCAGCAGGTCAGCTTGCTCACCCAGTGCCAGGCGCATCGGCCAGGCCGGCGTCGGCATGACACAAGGCCGGCGCAGCAGCGCAGCGCCAGCGCGGCTGAACTGGACCTGCGTGACGACCTCGGGCGCGGTGAAGTTGTAAGCCCCGGCGCCACCGCTGCGCCACACGTGCGCGATGGCGGCGATCAGGTCGTCAACGTGAATCCACGACAGCCACTGCTTGCCATCTCCCAAAGCCCCGCCGACGCCAAGCTTGACGGGAAGCAGCATCATCGGCAAGGCACCCTGCTTGCCCAGCACCAGGCCGAAGCGCATGCAGGCCACCCGCACGCCGTAGGCCGCGGCGCCGGCGGCTGCCTGCTCCCATTCACGGCACAGGTCGGACATGAAGATCGGCCGGGGTGGCGCGGACTCGTCCAGTTGCGTGTCGTCGCCGCGCGCCTGGATGCCGTAGAAGCCGATTGCCGAGGCCGACAGCAACAGCTCCGGCTTGTGCTCTGCGCGGGCTATCCATGCCACCAGTTTGCTGGTGAGGTCAACGCGGCTGCGGCGCAGCGCCGCCTTGCGGGCGGCAGTCCAGCGCCAGCCCAGGATGCGCGCACCCGCCAGGTTGATGACGACGTGAAAGTGGCGCGATGGCGGCAACTGCTCGACGCCGGCAACGCAGTCGACACGGCCATCGAACAGCCAGGCGGCAGCACGCGGCTGGCGGCTCAGCACGGTGACGCGGTGCCCATCGGCCAGCAAGGCCCGCACCAGTTTCTGGCCGATGAAGCCGGTAGCGCCGGTGACCAGCACGCTGGACTCGGTGTCGCTGAAGTGAACGCCCGGCTTGCAGCGTTCGGCGTCGATCCGCAGGCGCAAGGCACGCGCGGCAAACGCGTCGGACAGGCCCGAGATGCCGACGCCGATGCCGCACAAGGCGAGGAAGCCGCCAAGCAGGCCCTGCGACTGCCAGACCAGGGCCGTGGGCGCTGCCATCCACTCCGGCACATTGAGGGCGAGCAGCGTGATGAAGGCGCCGCCGTTGATCGCCAGGGCGGTGTGGGTGACCCGCTCGGTGGCCGGCAGCAGCCTGGTGCGGTCCTCGACCACGAAGTCCCACAAGGTCAGCACGATCTCGACGCCGAATACCGCCACCAGCACCAGCGCCCACACACCGTGAAACACCCATGAAGACAGACCGATGAACAAGGCGCTGTAGATCAGCGCGCGGATGGCGTGGATGCGCAGTTCCAGCGCCGCGCTGGGCCTCTGGGGCAGCGCCTCGGTCAGTTCGTGGTGGTACAAGGTGTCGAACGCACCCAGCAGGCCTTGCGCGGCCATCAGTTGCAATGCGAGTTGATGGGTGTTCATGCTGGCACCTTTATACGGTCAGTAAAGTACAGGTAGAAGAGTGGCGGCAGCATCGCCGCCAGCGCGAATGCGTCGAGCCAGACGTGATGCCAGCAGCCGGCGCGCAGCGACACCAGCATGTCTTGCGGCGCCCATAGCAGCAGGCCGGCAATCAGCGCGCCCCAAGCCGTGGCATTGCGCTGGCGCGCGCCGATCCAGGCGAGCGCGCCCATCCACACGGCGGCAGCCTGCACGGTGGCGCCAAACAAGGCCATCCACCACAACTGCTGGGTGCGCGCCGGCGCGGGCGCGGCGCCCTGCCAGAACGCGTTTTCAATGCCTTCATGGTAAGTGTCGAGCAGCGGCAGGCTGGACAGCCATGGCAGCAGCGCGCCGACGATCAGGTGCGCGGCGATGACGACATACAGCCAGCGGATGGTCCAGGTACGCAAAGTAGCGGCATGCATGATTGTCTAGCCTTTGAAATGGTGTTCGGGAGCGCGGCATAGCGGACAATTACCGCCGTAGTAGAGAGTCAAGCGCGGCTTATTCATTGCCCGTCCTTGTCGTCGGTGCCGAGAAAGCGCGCCACCTTGCCGCCCATTTTCAGAAAGCGCTGCAGTGTGGCCGGCGGGAGATGCTTGTAATCGTCGTAGGTCCCGGTAAGCATCTCGAGGAAGCCCAGCACTTCATTGATGCGGGTGAGCGACGCGGCGTCCAGCCCACTATCGCTGCCGCCTTCGATCGCGCATTCGCGCAGCATGGTGAGGGTGGGATCGATCTCGCGCCGTTTGCGCTCTTCCACGATGACGCGAAAGATTTCCCACACGTCTTGCAGGGCGACGAAGTGGTCGCGCCGGTCGCCCATCAGGTGGGTGACGCGAATCAGCTTCCAGCCCTGCAGTTCCTTGAGGCTGTTGCTGACATTCGAGCGCGCCACGCCCAGGCCCAGGGAAATGTCTTCGGCCGTCAATGGCCGGTTGGCCAGGAACAGCAGCGCATGGATCTGGCCCACGGTGCGGTTGACACCCCAGCGGGCCCCCATCTCACCCCAGTGAAGGATGAATTTTTGCTCGGTTGCGCTGAGTTCCATGATTTCCGCCATTTCATTCATTTCTGTTATTACAGAAATTAAACTACGAACTGGCGGGAAGGTCAACTTGTTTCGATAAATCGGCTTGGATCGGATCGCGCGGTGCGCGCTTAGTGGGCCTTCGTCCCAGGCTTTTCCGGCGGAGGCGGCGGCAGCGGCGTGGCCGATTCTTTCGGCTGGTCGTCCTTGCCGAGAATCTGCACGAAGATTTCGTTTTGCTTGATCATGTTGAGCTCGTAGCGCGCACGCTCCTCAACGGCACCGGTGCCTTCCTTGAGGTCGTTCACTTCGGATTCGAGCTTGGCGTTACGCGCCTTGAGTTCGGCGGTCTTTTTGTGGGCGGCAACGACGTGGTTTTCCAGCTCGCCCACGCGCAGCCAGCCGCCCTCCTTGTCCAGCCACAAAGGGTACTGGATCAGCAAGAGCAAGGCGGCAAGGGCGAGCGTAATGAGGCGCATGAGTTTTAAGACGTCACTCGAACCGGCCGGCGGGAGCCGGCCGGTGTGTTCAATTACAGGTTTTTCAGGTTGTAGAACGCGCTACGGCCTGGGTAGCTGGCGATGTCGCCCAGATCTTCCTCGATGCGCAGCAGCTGGTTGTACTTGGCCATGCGGTCCGAACGCGACATCGAGCCGGTCTTGATCTGCAGGGCGTTGGTACCAACGGCGATGTCGGCGATGGTCGAATCTTCGGTTTCGCCCGAACGGTGCGAGATCACGGCGGTGTAGCCGGCGCGCTTGGCCATTTCGATCGCTGCGAAGGTTTCGGTCAGGGTGCCGATCTGGTTGATCTTGATGAGGATCGAGTTGGCGATGCCCTTGTCGATGCCTTCTTTCAGGATCTTGGTGTTGGTGACGTACAGGTCGTCGCCAACCAGTTGCACCTTCTTGCCCAGCGCATCGGTCAGGATTTTCCAGCCGTCCCAGTCGCCTTCAGCCATGGCGTCTTCGATCGAGATGATCGGGTACTTGTCGCACCAGGTCGCCAGCATGTTGGTGAACTCGGTGGCGGTCAGTGCTAGGCCTTCGCCTTCGAGCACGTACTTGCCGTCCTTGTAGAACTCGCTCGCGGCGCAGTCCAGGCCCAGGCAGATCTGCTCGCCCGGGGTGTAGCCGGCTTGTTCGATCGCTTGCATGATCAGCTTGATGGCTTCTTCGTGGTTGGCCACGGATGGCGCGAAACCGCCTTCGTCGCCGACCGAGGTGGCCAGGCCTTTTTCGTGCAGGATCTTCTTCAGGGTGTGGAAGATTTCAGCGCCGTAGCGGACGGCTTCCTTGAAGCTTGGAGCGCCCACTGGAATGATCATGAATTCCTGGATGTCCAGGTTGTTGTCGGCGTGTGCGCCGCCGTTGATGACGTTCATCATCGGCACCGGCATTTGCATCGCGCCCGAACCGCCGAAGTAGCGGTACAGCGGCAGGCCGGCTTCTTCAGCAGCAGCCTTGGCAACCGCCATCGACACGGCCAGCATGGCGTTGGCGCCCAGGCGGCTCTTGTTTTCAGTGCCATCGAGGTCGATCAGGGTGCGGTCCAGGAAAGCCTGTTCGTTGGCATCCAGACCCATGATCGCTTCGGAAATTTCGGTATTGATATTCTCGCAGGCCTTCAGCACGCCCTTGCCGAAGTAACGGCTCTTGTCGCCGTCGCGCAGTTCGATGGCTTCGCGCGAGCCGGTCGAGGCGCCCGACGGTACTGCCGCGCGGCCCATCACGCCCGATTCCAGCAGAACGTCGCATTCGACGGTAGGGTTGCCGCGTGAGTCGATCACTTCACGGCCGATAATATCAACGATAGCACTCATTTCAATCTCCAGAGGTAAGAAAATGGCAAGCCGGTCCGCGCAGGACCGGCCGATGATCGGACCAGGTACAAGCCTAGGTACAGTCGATAAGTGCCTTGGTCAGGCAAGAGCTCAGGCTGTGAAACTTTGCTCGAGGAAGCCGGTTTTCTTGACCACGCGGTCGAGTTCGACCAGGGTCGTGAGCAGCTCCTTCATGCGCCCCAGCGGGACCGCGTTCGGTCCGTCGGATAAGGCTTGTGCCGGGTTCGGGTGCGTTTCCATGAACAGGCCGGCGATACCAGCTGCCACGGCCGCGCGCGAGAGCACGGGGATGTGCTCACGCTGGCCACCTGATGAGGTGCCTTGTCCGCCCGGAAGCTGTACCGAATGGGTCGCATCGAACACGACCGGGCAGTTGGATTCGCGCATGATCGCCAGGGAGCGCATGTCGGAAACCAGGTTGTTGTAGCCGAAGGACACGCCACGCTCGCAGGCCATGAAGTTGTCTTCGTTCAGGCCGGCCTGCCTGGCGGCGGCGCGGGCCTTGTCGATGACGTTCTTCATGTCGCCGGGCGCCAGGAACTGGCCCTTCTTGATATTGACCGGCAGGCCGGACTGGGCGCAGGCGACGATGAAGTCGGTCTGGCGGCACAGGAAGGCCGGGGTTTGAAGCACGTCGACCACGGCCGACACGGCCGGGATTTCTTCAATGGTGTGGATGTCGGTCAGGACCGGCACGCCGATCTCGCGCTTGACGTCGGCCAGGATCTCCAGGCCCTTCTCCATGCCCAGCCCGCGGTACGAGCTGCCCGACGAGCGGTTGGCCTTGTCGAACGAAGACTTGTAGATGAAGGGAATGCCCAGCGCGGAAGTGATTTCCTTGAGCGTGCCGGCCGTGTCCATCGCCATCTGGCGCGATTCGATCACGCAGGTGCCGGCAATCAGGAAAATCGGCTGGTCGAGCCCGACGTCAAAACCGCAAAGCTTCATGCTGCGTCTCCTTGCAAAGCCAGATCGGCGTTGGCAGCCTTGGACTGGCCATGGGCCGCCTTGTGCGCCAGCGCGGCCTTGATGAATGAAATGAACAGGGGGTGACCGGTGCGCGGGGTCGACTTGAATTCAGGGTGATACTGTACGCCCATATACCATGGGTGCGCATTCTCACCGGTGCGTGGCAGTTCCATGATTTCGCACAGGTCTTCGGTCGGGGTGCGGGCAGCCACCACCATGCCGGCCGCTTCCACGCGCGACAGGTAATGATTGTTGGCTTCGTAGCGGTGACGGTGGCGCTCGGTCACGACGCTGCCGTAGATCTCGGCGGCCAGGGTGTCCGGCTTGACCGCGCAAGTCTGCGCGCCCAGGCGCATGGTGCCGCCCAGGTCGGACGACTCGTCGCGCTTTTCGACCTTGCCGTCGTGGTTCTGCCACTCGTTGATCAGGGCCACCACCGGCTGGTCGGTCTCGGTGTCGAACTCGGTCGAGTTGGCATTGGCCAGGCCTGCCTTGTGGCGGGCGTACTCGATCAGCGCGACCTGCATGCCCAGGCAGATGCCCAGGTAGGGAATCTGTTTTTCGCGGGCGTACTGGGCCGCCTTGATCTTGCCTTCCACGCCGCGCTTGCCGAAGCCGCCCGGCACCAGGATGGCGTC
>CAMLFK010000139.1 GCA_946479255.1 uncultured Oxalobacteraceae bacterium | reverse complement strand
GAATACCGGCCTGTCACGTCGGGGGTCGCGGGTTCGAGTCCCGTCCGCTCCGCCAAGAACTCGAGCGGTATAGTGTTACTCTAACGGGGAACACGGGCCGTCAGATTTAAAAGAAAAAGGCGAACGAGAGTTCGCCTTTTTTTTCATCGGTTTAACTCATCTTCGAATTGGCGAATCATGTTTGAATCTATTCGTACTCACAAGCGCTGGATCCAGGTTGCACTGGCAGTAGTGATTGTCCCGTCATTCGTCCTCGTGGGTGTCAGCAGCTATGACAGCGGCAACGCCGGCGCGGACGTGGCCACCGTGGGTGACCAGAAAATCACCCAGCAGGAATGGGAAGAAGCCCAGCGCCAGCAAATGGATCGCTATCGCCAGATGGCGGGCGACCGGTTCGACGCCAAGATGTTCGAGAACCCGCAGGTCAAGCAGGGCATCCTCGACAACCTGGTGGCCGAGCGTGCCATCAGCACCGAAATCGTCCGTAACCACATGATCGTGGGCGACGCCGCGCTGCAAAACGCCATCCTGCAGATCGACCAGTTCCGCAAGGCTGACGGCAGCTTCGACAAGGACGCCTATGTCGCCGCGCTCGGCGCGCAGGGCATGAGCCCGGCCGGCTTCGAAGCCAAGGTGCGCCGCGACCTGACGCTGCAGCAGATGAACAGCGCGATCTCGTCGACCGCGTTTGCGCCGCGCACTGTCAGCACCCGCCTGTCGGAAATCAACGACCAGGAACGCGAAGTGCAGGAACTGCTGTTCCCGGCTGCGCAATACATGTCGCAAGTTCAGGTGACCGACCAGATGGTCCAGGCTTTCTACGACAAGAACGCCGCACTGTTCCAGATCCCCGAGCAGGTGAAAATCGAGTACGTGGTCTTCAATTCCGCCGTGGTGGAAAGCCAGGTCAGCGTCAGCGACGCCGAAGTGGCTGCCTTCTATGAGCAGAACAAGGACAAGCTGGGCCAGCCTGAACAGCGCACCGCCAGCCACATCCTGATCAGCGCCAAGAAAGACGGCAGCGCCGCCGACAAGGCCGCCGCCAAGGCACAGGCGGAAGCGATCCTGGCCGAAGTGCGCAAGGCCCCTGCAAGCTTCGCTGCCGTGGCCAAGGCCAAGTCGCAAGACCCGGGTTCGGCGCAGTCCGGCGGCGACCTGGGCATGGTCGAAAAGGGCGCCTTCGTCAAGTCGGTGGAAGACGCCATCTACGCGCTCAAGCAGGGCGAGATCAGCAATGTAGTGGAATCGGAGTTTGGTTTTCACATCATCACCGTGACCAACCTGACTCCGCCCAAGCTCAAGACCCTGGACGAAGCCAGGCCGCAGATCGTCGCCGAGATCAAGAAGGGCAAGATGTCGAAGAAGTACTCGGAACTGGCCGAAGCCTTCTCCAACACGGTCTACGAGCAATCCGACAGCCTCAAGCCGGTGGCCGACAAGCTGGGCCTGAAGATCGAAACCGTGGCCGGCCTGTCGCGTACGCCATCGCCAGCCTTGGGTGCTTCGCCGGTCAACAACGCCAAATTCCTCAAGGCCATCTTCACCGACGACGCCTTGAAGAACAAGCGCAATACCGAAGCGGTTGAAGTGGCGCCTACCACCCTGGTGGCTGGCCGTGTGGTCGAGTACAAGCCTGCGGCCAAGCGTCCGCTGGCCGAAGTGGCAGCGGTGATCCGTCAGCGCGTGACCCAGGAAGAAGCCGCCAAGCTGGCGCGCGCCGCCGGCGAGAAGAAGCTGGCCGAAGCGAAGGCCAGCGGCGACGCCGCAGGTTTCGGTGAAGTCAAGGTCCTGTCGCGTACCAAGGAACCTTCGTTCAACCCGACCGCCGCGATGGCTGCCCTGAAGGCCGACGTCAGCAAGCTGCCTGCGTACGTGGGCGTGGACGTGCCGGGCATGGGTTATGGCGTGTACCGCATCGGCAAGGTGTCCCAGGCCGCGCAGCCGGACCTGGCACGCCGCGAGTCCGAGAAGCAGCAGATCACCAGTGCCATCGGCCAGGAAGAGATGTTTGCTTACGTCGAAGCGCTGAAGAAAAAAGCCAAGGCCAAGGTGCTGGTCAAGGCGAATGACGTGAAAGTCGAGCCGGTCGTTAAGTAAGCGATTCGCGAGATACAAAAGAACCCGGTCGCGTGAGCTGCCGGGTTTTTATATTATTAGATTCGCTGTTGATCTTATAAAAGCGAGTGCGCAGCCCGCAAAAAATCATCGCGCGAAATATCCGCCAGCTCCACCACCTGTGCCTCGCCATAGCGCACAAAATTACGGTCGATCGAGCGCACATAAGCCGGATCGTAATGCTCCACCAGCAGCTGGTCCACCAGCTCCGGCATTTGCCCGCCATTGGCCAGCGCATGCCAGCCATTGATCTTTTCGCGGCCATGCAGCTTGACCAGGCAATCGAGCTGGGCGTTCAAGGTTTCCGGGTTGCTGGTGAAGTGCTGGTAGTCTTCCATCAGCAGGCGTACCCGGTTCGGCCGCGACAAGGTCAGGGCCACGCAAGCCGACTTGCGCATCTGTTCCATCAGCGCGTCCGGCACCCTCAGCTGCCCGACCTTCTTGCTCTCGGACTCGACGAACACCGGGCGCGCCGGATCGAAACGGCGCAGCTTGTCCCAGATGCGCGTCTCGAACATCTTCTGCGAAGGCTGCGGCTGGCTGGGCAGATTGCCCAGCACCGAGCCTCGGTGGGCCGCCAGCTGTTCCAGGTCGAGCACCTGGGCGCCGATCTCGTCGAGGGTTTCCAGCAAGCGGCTCTTGCCGCTGCCGGTGGTCCCGCAAATCACCCGGAAGTCCAGCGCCGGCTTTTCCAGCAGCGCCTCGCTGACAAACGCGCGGTAGGCCTTGTAGCCGCCGTCGAGCTGCACGGCCGGCCAGCCGATCTTGGCCAGCACCAGCGCCAGCGAGCCACTGCGGTTGCCGCCGCGCCAGCAATAGATCAGCGGCTTCCAATCCTTGGACTCGTCCTGCCACAGGCCCTCGATATGCCGGGCGATGTTGCGCGATACCAGCGCCGCGCCGATCTTCTTGGCTTCGAAGGCGCCCACCTGCTTGTACAGCGTGCCCACGCGGATGCGTTCTTCGTTATTCAACACCGGACAGTTAATGGCTCCGGGAAGATGGTCCAGCGCGTATTCCGCTTCGCTACGGACGTCGATGATGCAGTCGAACTCGTCAAGCTGCGGGTAAAGCTGGGAGAACAGTTGCAGGGACGGGTATTTCATCGGGTTTGGACGAGCTCGCGGAAATGGGGCCAGATATTGGCCAGGATGATCGGATGGGCATCGGCATTCGGATGCAGGCGGTCGGCCTGGAACAGCGCCGGCTTCTCGGCCACGCCTTCGAGCATGAAGGGCACCAGCGGCGCCTTTACCTGGCGCGCCAGGGTCTTGTACATATTCCAGAAGCGCTCGGTATAGTCGCGCCCGTAATTCGAGGGCATGCGCATGCCTACCAGCAGCACCTTGGCCTTGTTCTTGTAGGCCGCGTCGACCATGGCGCGCAGGTTGGCCTCGGCGCTGGGCACCGGCAAGCCACGCAAGCCGTCATTGGCGCCCAGCTCGATCACCACGACATCGGGCTTGTGCTGGGCCAGCAGGGCCGGCAGGCGGTTGCGTCCGCCGCTGGTGGTCTCGCCGCTGATGCTGGCGTTGACAATCGCCGCCTCGATTTTCTCTTCCTTGAGTTTCTTTTCCAATAAGGCGACCCAGCCGGCGCCACGCGTCAGGCCGTACTCCGCCGACAGGCTGTCGCCCAGCACCAGGACGGTTTTTGGTGCAGAATAGGCGCTCGCCGAGGCGGTGAGCAAGAGCAAGCCGCAGATCGTCCAGTGTTTGAATAAATTGAGAATAACCAGCATGCGTGACATTTCTGAAGCTTTCAATCGTGACATCAAAAGTAAGGACGGCAAGACCGCGGCCATCGAAGTGGTCGGCCTGTCCAAGCGGGTGGCCGATGCCAGCGGTGAACTCACCATTTTGCATCAGGTAGATTTTACAGTGCAAGCTGCTGAGACGCTCGCCATTGTCGGCGCATCCGGGTCCGGGAAGTCCACACTGCTGGGATTGTTGGCCGGGCTGGATAGTCCGTCCACCGGCAAGGTGCTGCTGGCCGGAACCGACATCTTCGCCCTCGATGAGGACGGCCGCGCCCGCTTGCGCAAGGAACGACTGGGATTTGTGTTCCAATCCTTCCAGCTGCTGGCGCACCTGAACGCGCTGGAGAACGTAATGTTGCCGATGGAGCTGCGCGGCGAGCTTGACGCCAAGGAGAAGGCCGCCGCCATGCTGGGCAGGGTAGGGCTGTCCAGCCGCCTGAAGCACTACCCGAAATACCTGTCCGGCGGCGAGCAGCAGCGGGTGGCCCTGGCGCGCGCCTTTGTGACCGAGCCGCCGCTGTTGTTTGCCGACGAACCGACCGGCAGTCTGGACGCGGCAACCGGCGAAGCGGTGATCCAGCTGATGTTCGAACTGAACCGGGAACGTGGTTCGACCCTGGTGCTGGTGACCCACGACCCGTCGATCGCGGCGCGTTGCGGACGCACGATCACGATTGCTGCCGGCAGGCTGGTCTAGTCAGCCGGCAGCCCGGTCCCCTTAGCCCCGGCGTGCCGGACGAATTGGTGACCGTTACTCCAGGTGGCAGCGCCAGCGCAATCTTAGCCTGCATAAACGAGATGGTTCAATCGATCGCGCACCGCCCCGGGCAGTTCGCTCGCTGTCATGCCAATTGGACCTGTCGTTTGCTCAACAAAATGATCGGCGGCGGCGCCATGCAGCCAGACCGCGGCGAGCGCCGCCTCCCAGGCCGGCCAGCCTTGAGCGATCAAGCTGCCGCACAGCCCGGCCAGCACATCGCCGGTGCCGCCGGTGGCCAGCGCTGGATTGCCGGTGGGGTTGATCACGACCGCGCCGCCCGGCTGGGCGATCACGCTGCCCGAGCCCTTGAGCACAATCACGCTGGACAGGCGTTCGGCCAGCTCGCGCGCCGCCGCCAGCCGGTCCTGCTGGATGACGCCGGCCGTCACCCCCAGCAGGCGCGCCGCCTCCAGCGGATGCGGGGTCAGCACGGCGGGCGCGCCACGCGCCGCCAGGCGCTGCTGCAGTTCAGGGCTGGCGGCGGCCAGGTTGAGGGCGTCGGCATCGAGCACCAGCGGCGCGCTGCCGTCCAGGGCCTTGGCCAGCACCCGCATCGCCAGCGCCGAATCGCCCATGCCTGGTCCGAGCACCAGCGTGCTGCGCTTGGCTTCAAAGGTGGCCGCGTCGCGGAACATCAGCTCGGGCTGCAGGCTGTCGTAAGGCGGATGGGCGCCCAGCCAGGCGACGAACACCCGGCCGGCGCCGCTATGCAGGGCGGCGCGCGCGGCGAGGATGGGAGCACCGGCCATGCCGTCAGCCCCGCCGACGATGGCCACGTCGCCAAAGCTGCCCTTGTGGCTGTCGTGCGCGCGCCGCTGCAGCTGCGGCGCAAACAACCCCACCTCGCCCAGCTGCGCATCGGCGTGCGGCAGCAGCGAGGCGTCGATTTCAAGCCCTGCCACGCTGACCTCCCCGGCGTGATCGCGCCCGGCGCCGGTATGCAGGCCGGGTTTGTCGCCGATGAAGGTGAGGGTATGGGTGGCGTGCACGGCGACCCCGTCTGGCCCGACGACGGCACCGGTATCGGCATCGAGCCCGCTCGGCACGTCGAGCGCCAGCACCGGGCGGCCGGCCTCGCTGACGGCCAGCGCAAGCACGCGCGCCGCGCCTTCCAAAGGCCGCCCAAGTCCGATGCCGAACAGGCCGTCGAGCGCCAGCACCCATCCGGGCGCGGCCTCGATATGATCGATGAAGCGCGCATCGCTGGCCTGGGCGCGCGCCAGCGCTTGCGCCCCCTCAGGCGAGCGAGCGCCGCCGGGCAGGTGGATCAGCGCCACCTCGACTCCGGCCTGGCACAGCCGCGCGGCGGCTTCCAGCGCGTCGCCGCCATTGTTGCCCGGCCCGGCCAGCACCAGCACCGGCCCGCCGCTGCCGGCCAGCAGGGCCAGGGCGGCGTTGGCGGCGGCCTGGCCGGCGCGTTCCATCAGCGTTCCCGGCGGTAGTAGCGTGGCAGCCGCCTGTTCGGCGCTGCGGATCTGGGCGGTGTTATATAAAGGATGCATGGTTTAGTAGTCCGTTCTGTCAATGTTGCGCCATTTTTAATACGTTTTGGCTAAAATGCGCACGCGCGCACTGGCTGTGCCTTCAACAACAGACTCTCAGCATTAGGGAAAGCAAATGGATTGGCAATTCTGGATTGATCGGGGCGGTACTTTTACTGACATCGTAGCGCGCCGGCCAGATGGCCAACTGCTCACTCATAAGCTGCTGTCCGAGAATCCCGAGCACTACCGCGATGCCGCCATTGCCGGGATCCGCCGCTTGCTTGGCCTGGCGGACGACGCGCCGGTGCCGGTCGATCGCATCGAAGCCGTCAAGATGGGCACCACCGTGGCAACCAACGCGCTACTCGAACGCAAGGGAGAACCGACCGCCCTGGCCGTCACGCGCGGCTTTCGCGACGCCCTGCGCATAGCTTACCAAAACCGTCCGCGCCTGTTCGACCGCCACATCGTCTTGCCCGAGCTGCTCTACAGCGACGTGGTGGAGATCGACGAGCGCACCGGCGCGCATGGCGAGGTGGTACGCCCGCTCGACCCTGACGCCACCCGCGCCGCCCTGCAAAGCCTGTATGACAAAGGCCTGCGCTCCCTGGCGATCGTGTTCATGCACGGCTACCGCTACAGTGCGCACGAGGCCGAGGCCGCGCGCATCGCGCACGAGATCGGCTTTACCCAGGTGTCGGTGTCGCACCGCGTCAGTCCGATGATGAAACTGATCGCGCGCGGCGACACCACCGTGGTCGACGCCTACCTGTCGCCGATCCTGCGCCGCTATGTGGACCAGGTGGCCGGGCAGATCCCCAGGGTGAACCTGCAGTTCATGCAGTCCAACGGCGGGCTGACCGACGCCCATACCTTCCAGGGCAAGGACAGCATCCTGTCCGGTCCGGCCGGCGGCATCGTCGGCATGGTCCGGGCCAGCAAACTGGCCGGCTTCGACCGGGTGATCGGCTTCGACATGGGCGGCACCTCGACCGACGTGTCGCACTACTCGGGCGAGTACGAGCGCGTGTTCGACACCATGGTGGCGGGGGTGCGGGTGCGCGCGCCGATGATGAGCATTCACACGGTGGCCGCCGGCGGCGGGTCGATCCTGCATTTCGACGGCAGCCGCTATCGGGTAGGCCCGGACAGCGCCGGCGCCAATCCCGGCCCGGCCAGCTACCGGCGCGGCGGCCCGCTGACCGTCACCGACTGTAATGTCATGCTGGGCAAGATCCAGCCCGCCCATTTCCCCCAGCTGTTCGGTCCCGACGCCAACGACCGCCTCGACCCCGAGACCGTGCGCGCCCAGTTCGTCGCCATGGCCCAGCGCATCGGCGCAGCCACCGGCAGTGTGCCCGCGCCCGAACAGGTGGCCGATGGCTTCATCCGCATCGCGGTCGGCAACATGGCCAACGCCATCAAGCAGATATCCGTGCAGCGCGGGCACGACGTGACCGAATACACGCTCACCAGCTTCGGCGGCGCGGGCGGCCAGCATGCCTGCCTGGTGGCCGATGCGCTCGGCATGAAGACGGTGTTCGTCCACTCGCTGGCGGGCGTCATGTCGGCCTACGGCATGGGCCTGGCCGACCAGTGCGCCATGCGCGAGGTCTCGGTTGAAGTGCCGTTGGCCGACACCCCGCCGGAAGACCTGGCCGAGCGCATGCGAACGCTTGGCGAAGAGGTGACGCGCGAGCTGCTCTTGCAGGGCGTGGCCGCCCCGCACATCCGGCTGGTGCGGTGCGTACACCTGCGCTATGAAGGGACCGACACCGCCGTGATCGTCCTGTTCGACAATCCCGAGCGCATGAAGAGCCAGTTCGAGACGGTCTACAAACGCCGCTTTTCCTTCCTCATGCCGGGCAAGGCGCTGGTGGTCGAGGCGGTCTCGGTGGAAGCGATCGGCGACTCGGCCGCACCCGCCGAGGTGGCGCCAAGCGCGCCGGCGCGCAGCGGTACTTTGCGCGCGCGCGAGACGGTGCGCATGTTCAGCGGCGACTGGTGGCACGACACCGGCCTGTTCCAGCGTGCCCAATTGTGTCCCGGCGACGTCATCAAAGGGCCGGCCATCGTCGCCGAGGACAATGCCACCACCGTCATCGAAACCGGCTGGCAGGCGCAGGTGACGCCCTTCGGCCACCTGGTGCTGAGCCGCGTCGAAGCCATGCCCCAGCGCCGCGCTATCGGCACCGACGCCGACCCGGTCATGCTGGAGATCTTCAACAACCTGTTCATGTCGATCGCCGAGCAGATGGGGCTGCGCCTGCAAAACACTGCCTATTCGGTCAATATCAAGGAGCGCCTGGACTTCAGCTGCGCGATTTTCGATGCGGCCGGCAACCTGATCGCCAATGCGCCGCACATGCCGGTGCACCTGGGTTCCATGGGCGAGAGCATCAAGACCGTCATGCTGGAAAACGCCGGCAAGATGCGGCCCGGCGACGTTTTCATGCTCAACGACCCGTACCATGGCGGCACCCATTTGCCCGATGTGACGGTGATTTCGCCGGTGTTCGACGAGCCGGGGCGCGAAATCCTGTTTTACGTCGCCTCGCGCGGCCACCATGCGGACATCGGCGGCACCACGCCGGGATCGATGCCGCCGGACTCGGAGTTGATCGAGCAGGAAGGGGTCTTGATCGACAACTTCAAGCTGGTCGACGGGGTCGATGGGGTGCTGCGTGATCTGGAGGCGCGCGCCTTGCTGACCGGGGCGCGCTACCCGGCGCGCAATCCCGACCAGAACATGGCCGACCTGCGCGCCCAGGTCGCCGCCAACCAGAAGGGCGTGGACGAACTGCGCAAGATGGTCGCTCACTTCGGCCTGGCCGTGGTGCAGGCCTACATGCGGCACGTGCAGGACAACGCGGAGGAGGCGGTGCGGCGTGTGATCAGCGCGCTCAAGGACGGCAGCTACATGGTGGAGCTGGACAACGGCGCGCGCATCGCGGTTGCGATCAGGGTCGATGCCGCCGCGCGCAGTGCCGAAATCGACTTCACCGGCACCTCGCCGCAGCAGGCCAATAACTTTAACGCGCCGTCGGCGGTGTGCATGGCCGCGGTGCTGTATGTGTTCAGGACCCTGGTGGACGATGAGATTCCGCTCAATGCCGGCTGCCTCAAGCCGCTCAAGGTGATCATCCCGCGCGGCTCGATGCTCAACCCTCATTACCCGGCTTCGGTCGTGTCGGGCAATGTGGAGACCTCGACCTGCATCACCAATGCGCTGTACGGCGCGCTCGGGGTGATGGCGGCGTCGCAAGGCACCATGAATAACTTCACCTTCGGGAATGCCAAGTATCAGTATTACGAGACGATTTCGGGCGGCTCGGGTGCGGGCGAGGGTTTCGATGGGACCGATGTGGTGCAGACCAATATGACCAATTCACGCCTGACCGATCCGGAAGTGCTGGAGTTCCGTTTTCCGGTGCGGCTGGAGAGCTATGAGATTCGCGCCGGGTCGGGCGGGGCAGGGCGCTGGCATGGTGGTAATGGCGGCGTGCGCAAGGTGCGCTTCCTGGAGCCGATGACGGCCGCGATCCTGTCGAACAACCGGGTGCATGCGCCGTTTGGCATGGCTGGAGGGGAGGCGGGTGCGACCGGGATTAACCGGGTGGAGCGGGCCGATGGCAGCGAAGAGATCCTGGGGCATACGGCCAAGACCGATATGCAGGCTGGCGATGTGTTTGTGATCGAGACGCCGGGCGGTGGAGGATACGGCACTCGCTAACTTGTCATCCCCTTCGTGGGGATGATAAATTTGAATTTGCCGGCCTACGTCGAAATACCATACTTCCGCTTCAACATCGCATACTCATCATTGATCACGCCAAGCAGCGGATGGGCCGCATCGAGCTTGGTCACGGTGTCGATCTGAGTGTGGCACAGCTCGGCCAGGTGATGATCCCAGCCCATCTCCGCAAGCTGCTTGAGGATCGCATTAATCGCCGCCATCATCACCTGCAGATTACCCGGCGACATATGCAGCGCCTCCAGCGTGGTCTGCACCGCGCCTTTGAAGTCGCCCATATTGCTCTTCTCGGCCGCCAGATTGAGCAGGGTCTGCGCCTGCGCCTTGAGCTGGTTGCCCATGCCCTCGGCCAGGTCCGGCCGGCCGGCTTTCAGGAACACGCCGATGGCCTGCTGCGGCGAGACGCCACTGTTCACATCGTTCATCACCGCCAGCATGACCTCGGACGCTTCCTTGTCCAGCTTATTTTTCAGGCAGCTCTTGGCCAGCCCGATCTTGATCTCGCTCGACAGCCCGCTGGCCGTGCGCACCGCGCCGACCGCGTTGCCCAGCTCACTGGCCGCCGCCGTCTGGTTTCCGGCCGTCTCGTGCAGCATGGCCACCGAGATCGCCTTGCACACATCGACATTCGGATTGCCGCGCAAGGATTTCTCCATGTCGCGAATCACGCCGCTGGCCTGGGTCGCGTCACCCTTGCGCAGTAAAGTCTTGACCAGGTTGACGTGGTCTTCGGGATTGCGGAATTCGGAGTACTTGGCCTTGGTGACCACCTGCTTGAAGGACTTTTCGGCCGCATTGACGTCGCCCGCTTCGAGCGCCACTTCGCCCAGTTTGCGCAGGCGGCGGATCATATGCGGCGAAATCGACACTGCTTCTTCCAGCACCTTTTGCGCCCTGTCGGGCCTGCCGTTGGCTTCATGGCAGCGCGCCAGCAGGTCATAGGCGGCCATCAGGCGCGGGTTGTCGGCGACCAGTTTGCTCAGCACGCCTTCGGCTTCGTCGACCCGCCCTTGAGCCACCAGGGTGCGCGCCAGTCCCAGATGGGCCCAGCCGGCCGGCTTGTTGTCGATGATCGCCACGTACAGCGTCTCCGCTTCGGTCAGCTCATTGAGGCTCACGTGCAGCTCGGCGCGCAGGCGCGCAAAGTCGCTGGCGTAGCGGGGGATCGCGGTCTCGGCCTTTTCGCAGGCACGCACGGCTTCGCGCAGGTTGCCCTGGCCGATCAGCTGGTAAATCGGTAAAAAGGCGGTGCGGCGCTCGATGGCGCGCTGGATGCGCTGGCTCAGCACATCGACGGTGAAGGGCTTGAGGATGTAATCGGTCGGGGTCAGCTCGGCGGCGCTGACCACTTTGCTGTATACGCCTTCGGAGGTGATCATGATGAAGATGGTCCACAGGCCGATCAGCTTGTGGTGGCGCAGGTCTTCGAGCAGCTGCTGGCCATCCTGGCCATCCTCGCTGCCGCTGCCAAGATCGTACTCGCACAGGATGATGTCGTAGGAGCGCTTGGACAGCTGCTTGATGGCCGTGCCTGAGCTGACCGCAAACTCGATCTTGGTGATGCTGGCCTGGTTCAGCATGTTTTGCAGGCTGCCGCGCATCCCCGGATTCGGGTCGATCACCAATACCGACAGATTGCTATTATCTTGCATCGTCTCCGCTTTCCATATTGCCGTCTTGAGTCACTACGATACGCTAATGTATAGGTACTGGGCAACTGCGGTAATTCTATTGTCTCCACAGGGGCATTTTCGGTGAGTTTCCATTCTGGCAACTGGCCGGTTTGTGGTGCAACGCGGTATAATATTGGTCTATAGGATTTCTGTCTCAACCCGCAGCCTTGCTGCATCAACCACCTTCCAACCATGTTGATTCTGCCGGGTTCCAATGCCCTGTCCGCATTTCGTAGCCAACGCCTCCTGAGCCAACTGCAAGCCGCCGCGCCTGCGATTGCCGCCGTCAAAGCGCGTTTCTATCATTTCATCGATACCAGCTCGGTGCTGTCCACAGACGACACCGCCCGCCTGGACGCCATGCTGACCTACGGCGAGCCGTTCGAAGCAAGCGGCCAGGATGGCGCGACCGAAGAGTTTTTCGTGATCCCGCGCCTGGGCACCATCTCGCCATGGGCATCGAAGGCCACCGACATCGCGCATAACTGCGGCATGGGCCATGTGCACCGGATTGAACGTGGCGTCGCCTATACCCTGTACCTGAAAACCGGCCTGCTGGGCAGTTCGCTGGGTGCGGCCAAGAAGCTGTCGGCCGAAGAGACTGAGCTTGTGACCGCGCTGCTGCACGACCGCATGACCGAGAGCGTGCTGCGCAACGCCGACGACGCGCAGAACCTGTTCCGCGAACTGGAAGCCAAGCCGCTCGAAAGCGTCGATGTGATCGGTGCCGGGCGCGATGCGCTGGCGCGCGCCAACGTCGACCTGGGCCTGGCCATGTCCGACGACGAAATCGACTACCTGCACGAAGCCTTCACCAAGGCCCAGCGCAACCCGACCGACGTCGAACTGATGATGTTCGCGCAGGCGAACAGTGAGCATTGCCGCCACAAGATCTTCAACGCCGACTGGATCATTGACGGCGTGGCGCAGACCAAGTCGCTGTTCCAGATGATCAAGAACACCCACCAGCTGCAGCCGAAGGGCACCATCGTCGCCTACAGCG
>CAMLFK010000138.1 GCA_946479255.1 uncultured Oxalobacteraceae bacterium | reverse complement strand
TCCTCGACGATGGTCTGGTAGTGGACCACGCTGCGCGTGACGAATTTGAGCAGGTAGTCGAAGCCGCCGCTCACCAGGTGGCATTCGACGACCTCGTCGATATTGCGGACGGCGGCTTCGAACTTGGCAAAGTCTTCACGCCGGTGGTCCGACAACGTCACCTGGGTGAACACCAGCTGCATGGTGCCCAGTTTTTCGAGCTGAACATGGGCGCCATAGCCGACGATGAAGCCGGCTTTCTCCAGCCGTTTCACGCGGATCAGGCAAGGGCTCGGCGACAGGCCGACGGCATCGGCCAAATCGACATTCGTCACCCGGCCATTGCGCTGCAGCTGGCTGAGAATACGGATGTCGATCCGGTCCAGTTTGAGGGCATCAGGCATCATCATTGTCCGCCATATTTGTTGTACTGGATTCCATGTTAGCAGGAAACGTCTATGCATATCATATCCGTATTTTTATGGAAGAAATAGCAAATACCTATGATGAGCTCGCTTACTTGATAGCTTTTCGCACTTCCGGCTGATCGAGCACTTCGTCCAGCGTGCTCCTCAAACGCTTGAACAGCAGCTCGAAGTCATCGGCCGTATAGCACAGTGCGGGGGCGAAACCGAGGATGTTGTCGCCGAAGGCGCGGAACACCACGCGGTTGCGGTACGCGGCCTCGGAGATGCGCTCATGGAGTTTCAACGAAGGATCGAAGCGGGCACGGCTGTTCTTGTCGGCCACCAGTTCGAGGGCGCCCAGCAGGCCGCGGTTGCGCGCCTCGCCCACCAGCGGGTGGGCGAGCATGCCGCGCAAGCCCTCCTCGAAATTCGGCGCCTGGGCGACACCATTGGCCAGCAGTCCGCCTTCCGTGTACAGCCGCAGCACTTCCAGGCCGATGGCGGCGCTGACCGGATGGGCGGAGTAGGTCTGGCCGTGGCCCACCGGCGCGCCCGGGGTGCCGTCGGCAATCCCCGCGTACACGGCTTCCGACATCAGCACCGCACCCATCGGCGCGTAACCGGCGGTCAGGCCCTTGGCGACCGTCATCAGGTCCGGCTCGACGCCTTCTTCCTCGCAGGCGAACATTGGGCCGGTGCGCCCGAAGCCGGTGATGACCTCGTCGACCACGAACAGGATGTCCAGTTCGCGGCAGGCCTCGCGCATCGCCTTGAGCCAGCCCTTGGGCGGCACGATGACGCCGCCGGAACCCTGCACCGGTTCGCAGAAAAATGCCGCCACATTGTCCTGGCCCAGTTCCCTGACCTTGGCGCGCAAGGCTTCGACCGAAGTGCGGATGATGGTGTCCGGATCGGAGCCGGCCGGATTGCGGTAGGGGTAGGGCGAGGCGATCTTGTGCTGGGTAGGCAGCGGCACGTCGAAGTTCTGGTGGAAGGCGGCGATGGCCGTCAGGCCCGCGCCCTGCGAGGACGAGCCGTGATAGCCGCGCTCGAGCGAGATGAAGTGCTTCTTGTTCGGGCGCCCGGTCGAATTGTAAAAGTGCGTGATGTAGCGGATGGATGCATCGACCGCATCCGAGCCGCCCAGCGTGAAGTACACATGGCGCAGCGAGGCCGGCGCCAGTTCCACCAGGCGCGCGGCCAGGCGGATGGCCGGCTCCGATGCGAAGTGGAAGTAACCGGTCGCATACGGCAAACGGCTCATCTGCTCGGCCGCCACGCGCACGATGCTTTCCTGTCCGTAGCCGACGTTGACGCACCACAGCCCGGAAAACGCATCGAGGACTTCATTGCCCTGGGCGTCGCGCAGATAGGCGCCGTGCCCCGATTCAAGGATGGTGGCACCGCGCTGCTCGTGGGTGCGGAAGTTGACGACAGGGTGGATCAGGTGGTCGCGGTCAAGCGCGACGAGAGGGTTGTGCGGGTGATTATTCGGGTTTTTCATCTTGCGCTCCGGTGAAGTGACAGGACACATAGTAGCCAGAGGAGGGCAGCGTTAACTTCCGGAGAGGCCGGGTCAAATCATTGGAAACAAGCGTATTTGCGGGCGATTCGGCATTCTCTGCTGGCTACCCGGTGCCATACTAAAAATGACCCTTCCGACACTTTTTTGGAGCGACATATGCCCGACACCGACACCCTGAAGCAGGAGCCTCGTATCTTCCATCCGCCGGCCGGCTTCGTGAACCACGCGAACGTCGCCGGCATGGATGCCTACCGGGCGCTGTGCACAGAGGCCGAGCGCGATTACGAGGGCTTCTGGGCACAGCAGGCCATCGACACCATCGACTGGCACAAGCCGTTTACCAAGGTCCTGAACGAGGCCGAGGCGCCGTTCTACCGATGGTTCGAAGACGGCCAGCTCAATGTGTCCTACAACTGCCTCGACCGCAATCTGCACAAGGGCAACGCCGACAAGACCGCCATCATCTTCGAGGCCGACGGCGGCCAGGTCACCAGGCTCACCTACCAGCAATTGCACGAGCAGGTATGCCGCTTCGCCAACGGCTTGAAGTCGCGCGGCATCAAGAAGGGCGACCGCGTGGTGGTGTACATGCCGATGTCGGTCGAAGGCGTGGTCGCGATGCAGGCTTGCGCGCGCATCGGCGCCACCCACTCGGTGGTGTTCGGCGGCTTCTCCGCCAGGTCGCTGCAGGAGCGCATTGTCGATACCGGCGCGGCGGCGGTGATCTGCGCGGACGAACAGGTGCGGGGCGGGCGCCACCTGCCGCTCAAGGCCATCGTCGACGAGGCGCTGGCGATGGGCGGCTGCGCCAGCGTGAAGAACGTGGTGATCCACCAGCGTACCGGCGCCGCCATCGACCTGGTGGCCGGCCGCGACATCTGGTGGCGTGAACTGGCCGACCGCCAGAGTGCCAGCTGTGAGCCGGAATGGGTCGGCGCCGAGCATCCGCTGTTCATCCTGTACACCTCGGGCTCCACCGGCAAACCCAAAGGGGTGCAGCACGCCTCCGGCGGCTACCTGCTGTGGGCCATGCTGACGATGAAGTGGACCTTCGACATCAAACCCTCCGATGTATTCTGGTGCACCGCCGACATCGGCTGGGTCACCGGCCATACCTATATCGCCTATGGTCCGCTGGCCGCCGGCGCCACGCAGATCATCTTCGAAGGCATCCCGACCTACCCGCACGCCGCGCGCTTCTGGGACATGATCGCCAGGCACAAGGCCACCATCTTCTATACCGCGCCGACCGCGATCCGTTCCCTGATCAAGGCGGCCGATGGAGACGCCGCTGTCCATCCGAAGAACTTCGACCTGTCCAGCCTGCGCCTGCTCGGTTCGGTGGGGGAAGCGATCAATCCGGAAGCCTGGATGTGGTACTACCAGCAGGTCGGCAATGAGCGCTGCCCGATCGTCGATACCTTCTGGCAGACCGAGACCGGCGGCCACATGATCACCCCGCTGCCGGGTGCGACACCGATGGTGCCGGGTTCCTGCACCCTGCCGCTGCCCGGCATCCTGGCGGCGGTGGTCGACGAGACCGGCGCCGAGCTGCCGAACGGGCAGGGCGGCATCCTGGTGGTCAAGCGCCCGTGGCCGTCGATGATCCGCACCATCTGGGGCGATCCTGAGCGCTTCAGGAACAGCTATTTCCCCCCTGAGCTGGGCGGCCGGCTCTATCTGGCCGGCGACGGCGCGGTGCGCGATGCGCAAACCGGCTACTTCACGATCACCGGCCGCATCGACGATGTACTGAACGTCTCCGGACACCGCATGGGCACGATGGAAATCGAGTCCGCGCTGGCCGCCCACCCGCTGGTGGCCGAAGCGGCGGTGGTCGGCAAGCCGGATGCGACCACGGGCGAGGCGATCTGCGCCTTCGTTGTATTGAAGCGCAGCCGTCCCGACGGCGAGGCGGCGGGCCAGCTTGCCAAGGAGCTGCGCGACTGGGTCGCCAGGGAAATCGGCCCGATCGCGAAACCGAAGGATATCCGCTTCGGCGACAACCTGCCCAAGACGCGCTCCGGCAAGATCATGCGCCGCTTGCTGCGCACGATCGCCAAGGGCGAGGCGCTGACGCAAGACGTGTCCACGCTTGAGAATCCAGCCATTCTCGAGCAGCTGAAACAGACCCAATAAGTACTGCGACGACCACATCATTTTATGAGGACTGGAAAATGCAACTGAATGCGGATGAAAGTGAACTGTTTCGAATCGAGAGCGACCTGCTGGGCACGCGGCGCGTGCCGGCGCAGGCCTATTACGGCATCCATACGCTGCGCGCCGTGGAAAATTTCCCGATCACGGGCGTGCCGATCGGAAGCTACCCCGACCTGGTCAGGGCCCTGGCCGCCATCAAAAAGGCGGCCGCGCTGGCCAATTGCGACCTGGGCCTGCTGGGACAGCACCATGCCGACCTGATCGCCAGCGTGTGCGACGAGATCGAAGGCGGCGCACTGCACGACCAGTTCGTGGTCGATGCCATCCAGGGCGGCGCCGGCACCTCGACCAATATGAACGCCAACGAGGTGATCGCCAACCGTGGACTGGAGCGCATGGGCCTGCCGCGTGGCGCCTATGCGGAGCTGCATCCGAACGAGCACGTCAACATGGGTCAGAGCACCAACGACGTCTACCCGACGGCGATCAAGCTGGGCCTGCATACCTCAACCCTGCGCCTGCTGGAGGCGCTGGACGAACTGATTGCCGAATTCGCCTTGAAGGCGGACGAGTTTGCATCCATTCTCAAGATGGGACGAACCCAGTTGCAGGATGCCGTGCCGATGACCCTGGGCCAGGAATTTGCCGTCTACCGGGTGATGCTGGAAGATGACCGGAAACTGATCCGGGAAACCCTCAGCCAGCTGCACGAGATCAATCTCGGCGCCACCGCCATTGGTACCGGGATCAATGCCCATCCCTTTTACGCGGAACTGGTGTGCGACCATCTCACTGAGATTACCGGTCTGCTGCTGGTCCCGGCACGGGACCTGATCGCCGCGACCCAGGATACCGGCCCCTTCGTCCAGCTGTCCGGCGTGCTGCGCCGCCTTGCCGTCAAGCTGTCCAAAATATGCAGCGATCTGCGCCTGCTGTCCTCCGGCCCCCGTGCCGGCCTGGGCGACATCAATTTGCCGCCCATGCAGGCGGGCTCCAGCATCATGCCCGGCAAGATCAATCCGGTCATCCCGGAGGTCGTCAACCAGATCGCCTTCGAGGTGATCGGCAACGATGTGACGGTGGCGTATGCCGCGGAGCACGGCCAGCTGCAACTCAATGCCTTCGAGCCGATCATCGCGCACAGCCTGTTCAAGAGCTTGAATCACCTGCGCGCCGGCTGCCAGACCCTGGCGCGCAATTGCGTGAACGGGATTACGGCCAACCCCGACCAGATGCGCCTTGGGGTCGAACGTTCCATCGGCATTGTCACCGCGCTCAATCCGTATATCGGCTACGCCAATGCCACCGCGATTGCGAAGGAAGCGCTCGAGAGCGGGCGCGAGGTTGCCGAACTGGTGCTGGAAAGGGGGCTGCTCAGCAAACGCGAGCTCGACGAGATCCTGCGCCCGGAAGTGCTGACCCGCCCGCGTACACTGGTCGAGGCTGACCAGCGGGCCGCAGACGGCCCGGTCAGCAGAGCGCCTGATTGACGATGGCGGCCGGGTTACCCGCGCCGCTTTAACATCGAAACTGCGATACCAGTTCCGATCGCAATTCCGGGGACTATACCCGGCCAGGGGGAGTGACCGTAGACTGGAAATTGTACTCGGTCGTTTTAGCTGTCATTCCCGCGTAGGCGGGAACCCATAGCACATGCGGTCCGAAGCATTTCCACTCTATGTGCAGACGTGAGATAGGTTCCCGCCTACGCGGGAATGACAGCTAACTTTGCAGTACTAAAATGCTGTAGCGCGCTTTTCGCAACACCCTCGCAGGCGGGGACGGCGTCCTTGACTGAACGGCATTTCTGCACGACGGCGACCGAGGATCGGCCGGCCTGGCGGTCAGCAGAGCGCCTGATTGAGGATAGCGAACTGCTGCACGCTTGCGTCAAGCGATGGCACGCCATTGCGTGCCATCGCCACCCCGGTATCGACTTGCGCCAGTCCGGCTTCTTCGAGCCAGGCTTTCATGCCGCTGGCGCCGGTGACGTCGATGCGCACGAAGGTACCCGCGAAGGCATCCGACCAGTGTGCGATCACTGCCTTGGCAGCTTCGCCATCGGCGGCCACCACCGGCCCGATGGCGTGGCCCCGGCCGAAGCGGCGCAGGATGGAGAAGCCGGCCACTTCGCCATCGCGTTCCAGTACGGCGCCTTGGGCCACGGACAACAAGCGTGCCAGCACCGCGTCGCGCGCCATGCCGGTGGCGCGGTTGGCCAGGGCGATGATGCCGGCCGTGTCGCGCGCTTCGGCCGGGCGGGTGCGTTCCCCTGGCACCAGCGCCGCCATCATGCCCTGGTGCTGGTGGATGCTGCCCGTCGCCACGAAGCCGAGGCGTTCATACAGCGGCTGGCCGGCCGGCGTGGCGATGAGCTGTGTGCAGCGCTCGCCCAGTTCTTCCAGCACCCGCTTCATCAGTTCGCGTCCGATGCCCTTGCCCTGGTGTTCGGGCGAGACGATGATCATCCCCAGCGTTCCATTGCGCTCGCCCTGCGTCCAGCACAGGGCGGTGCCGATCGCCGTTCCGCCTTCTTCCGCCACAAAACCCGTGCCCAGGCTGTGGACGAACTGCCAGTCTTCCAGGCGATGGGGCCAGCGCACCGCCTGCGACAAGGCATGCGCCCCAGGCAGGTCGTGTTGCGTCATGCGGCGGTACATGATTGTGGTATCGGTCATGGCGGCCCCCGGTCAGCCGAGCGACTGGCTCAGCAGTGCATAGCGGGTGACCGACGGGTCGGGACGCGGCGGCTCGCCGCGCACCATGGCGTGCACCGTCTGCTCGACCTGCACCAGGCCCATCTCGGTCAGCCATTCGGACAAGCCGCTGGCATCGGGGATATCGATACGCATAAAGGAGCCTGCGTGCGTGCCCGCCCAGTGGGCGATCAGTGCCTTGGCGCGTTCGGCTTCCGGGGCGACCACGGGGCCGATCACATAGCCAAGCCCGAATTTGCGCAGCGCGGCGTAACCGATCAATTCGCCGTAGCGGTCGATGGCGACGATGTCCGCCACCTCCATCAGATGTTTGAGCACGGTGGCGCGCGGCATGCCGACCGCGCGCTTGGACAGCTCGGCCAGCGCAGCTTCGTCGCGCGAGCTGACCGGGCGTATCCGCTCGCCGGCGCCGAGCGGAACGAAAGGTGTGCGGAACACGCTGCCCTGGTGCAGGTGGACCCAGCCCGTCTGCACAAAGCCGAAGCTTTCGCAGAACTTCACGCCGCCTGCGGTCCCATACAGCAGCAGCGTGCGGTCGCCCACTTCCTTCAGGATCCGCGATACCAGTTCGTGTCCGATGCCGCTGTGCTGATGCTGCGGCGCGACGATCATCATGCCCAGCGATGCATAGTCGCGGCCGTGGACCCAGCACATCAGGGTGCCGATGATGCCGCTGTCGTCTTCGGCGACGATGCCTTCGCCCAGCTGCTGGATGAACTGCCAGTCCGCCAGCCGGTGCGGCCACAGCACCGACTGCGACAGCTTGTGCGCGGCCGGCAGGTCGTCCGCCGTCATCCTGCGGTATCGGACTGCGTCCTGCGGTGTTCGATGCTTCATGGATTGCTCCCTATGAGACTTTATTTGGCGCTATCTTGCCACATGAATGAGCAGATGAGGACAGGGTAAACGCAATTCCACATGATCATCCACCCGCCACGCCAGAACGAAAGTTTGTGCCGCCAGGGATGGGTGGCGCCGCAGATAATGCTCCCCCACCGGTCATACAATTCATACATCGTCACCCGGACCGGCGCACCCTTTGGAAGCCAGGTCCTCCATCTATTGAAAGGATTGGGAATGGAACGCTTCGACCCGGATCAGGTTATCGTGCGCAGCGCGCATTTTATCGGCGGACGCTATGTGGAGGGCGGTGCCGACATGAGCGATGTGAGTCGCCCGTCTGACGGCAAGGTCTATGCCGGCCTGCCGATGGCCGATGCGGACCTGGTCGACCGGGCGGTGCAGGATTCCTATCAGGCCTTCAAAACCAGCGACTGGGCGCGCTGCGCACCGCGTGAGCGTGCGCGCATCATGCGCCGCTGGGCGGACCTGATCGATGCCGATGTGCAGACCCTTGCGCGGCTGGAAGCGATCGGCTCCACCCGCCCCATCAAGGAAGCGGCCGGCTGGGACGTGCCGTTCACCGCCGAAGGCATCCGCTTCTTTGCCGAATGGGCCGACAAGATCGGCGGCGACCTGTCACCGACCCGTACCGACCACCTGGGCATGACCATCGCGGAACCCTATGGCGTGGTGGGCGCCATCGCGCCCTGGAACCTGCCGCTCGTGATGGCATCCTGGAAGGTGGCGCCGGCCCTGGCGGCAGGCAATGCGGTGGTCCTCAAGCCTTCGCAAATGACGCCGTTCAGCGTGCTGCGCCTGGCCGAACTGGCGATCGAAGCCGGCATGCCGAAGGGGATCTTCAATATCATCCAGGGCGACGGCCGCATCGCCGGCGATGCCCTGTGCCGCCATCCGCGCATCGCCAAAGTGACCTTCACGGGTTCCAACCGCACCGGCGCCACCATCATGGCCGCCTGCGCCGAGAGCACCAGGCCGGTCACGCTGGAACTGGGTGGCAAGAGCCCGCAGGTGGTGTTCGCCGACCTGCCCGACCTGGAAAAGACCGCGCGCACCGTGGCACGCGCCATCACGGTCAATGCCGGCCAGGTCTGCGTGGCTGGTTCGCGCCTGATCGTCCAGCGCGGCATTGCCGAGCCCTTCATCGAGCGTCTTGGCGCGATCCTTGCGGAGCTCAAGGCGGGCAATACCTGGGAGCCGGATTCCACCCTCTGCCCGATCATCTCGAAACGCGAAATGGAGCGCATCGACGGCATCGTCCAGCGTTCCGTCGATGCCGGGGCGCGCGTGGTCGCCGGCGGCAAACGTGTCGCGACCGGAACCGATGGCGCCTTCTACCAGCCGACCATCCTGTCCAATGTCGATGCGCGCATGGAAGCGGTGGAGGCCGAAATCTTCGGGCCGGTGCTGACGGTGCAGACCTTCGACGACGAAGATGAAGCGCTGGCGCTGGCCGACCATCCGGAATACGGCCTGGCCGCCGGGGTCCACACCGCCGACATCGGCCGCGCCATGCGCATGGCGCGCGGCATCGAGGCGGGCACGGTATGGATCAACCGTTACGGGCGCACCTCCGACTTCGTGATTCCGACCGGCGGCTACAAGCGCTCCGGCATCGGCAAGGACCTGGGCCGCCAGGCCTACGAGGCGAACTTGCGCTTCAAGAGTGTGCTGATCGACTTCGCCAAAGAGGCATGAAAAGGGCGCAGCGGTTTATGCTGCGCGGCGCCTCGAATACCGCTGTTTCTGTGTTTCGGTTTCGCTAAAACGGGACATTTATACAGGCTAAAAATGATGTAATTCGTATCAGGAGACGCGCTTTCAAACAGCACAAACCACGCAGTGAAAGGCGCCTCCCAACCTCCATCGGCACGAAACCATCGAATAAAGGAACCTGAAACATGACTACCAACCTGAGGCCAAAATACATTTCGTTCGATTGCTATGGGACGCTGATCAACTTTCAGATGGCGGACGTGGCGCGCGAGATTTTCGCCGACCGCATCGCCCCCGAGCAGATGGCGCAGTTCACCGCCGACTTTTCCGCCTACCGCCTGGATGAAGTGATGGGCGACTGGAAACCGTACCTGCAGATTGTTTGCAATTCCGTGGAGCGTACCTGCCGCCACTGGGGCATCGAGTACCGCGACAACGAAGGCCAGAAGTTCTACGATGCGGTGTCGACCTGGAAGCCGCACCCGGATGTGCCGGCCGCGCTGGCCAAGCTGGCCAAGGAGTACAAGCTGGTGATCTTCTCCAACTCCATGGATGAGCTGATCCCCCACAGCGTGGAAAAGCTGGGCGCGCCTTTTCATCGCGTCTACACGGCCGAGCAAGCGGGCGCCTACAAGCCGCGCCTGCAGGCCTTCGAATACATGATCGACCAGCTGGGCTGCAGCCCGGACGACATCCTGCACGTGTCCTCGAGCCTGCGCTACGACCTGATGTCCGCGCATGATATCGGTATCAAGAACAAGGTGTTCGTCAACCGCGGCCACGAACCGGGCACCCCGTTCTACAACTACCACGAAATCAAGGACCTGAGTGGCCTGCCGGCCCTGGTCGGCCTGTAAGCGCGCTGGCCATGAACGCGCCTATCCATCAACAATCTCACTTCGGGACGCAGCCATGAAAATGGATTCCTATTGGCTCGATACGGCGCCGGCTTTCACCGCAGGCGCGCAAGGCCCGGTGTCCGGGCGTGCCGACGTCGTTGTGGTGGGCGCGGGCTTCACCGGCTTGTCGGCGGCGCTGGCGCTGGCCAAGCGCGGCGCTTCGGTCGTGGTGCTCGAAGCGGGGCGGGTCGTGGGCGAAGCGTCCGGGCGCAACGGCGGCCATTGCAACACCGGACTGGCGCACGATTTCGGCGCCCTGTCCGCGCGCCTCGGGCTGGACAAGGCGCGCGCCTTCTACCAGGCCTACGACGCAGCCGTCGATACGGTCGAGAAGCTGGTGCGGGACGAGCGCATCGACTGCCACTTCGCGCGTGTCGGCAAGCTGAAACTGGCCGCCAAGCCCGAGCACTACGACAAGCTGGCACGCAGCTGCGACCTCCTGCGCCGCGAAGTCGATCCGCATGTGGAGATGGTACTGCCGGAGCGCCTCAAGGAGGAGGTGGGGGCGGAGGGCTTCTTCGGCGGCCTGCTGCAAAAGACCAGCGCCCAGATGCACATGGGCGAGTTCGGCGTCGGCCTGGCGCACGCCGCCGCGCGCAGCGGTGCGCGGGTGTATGAACAGGCGGCGGTAACCGGCATGGAGCGCCGTCCCGACGGCGGCTTTCGCATCACCAGCGCACGCGGCAGCATCGACGCCAAGCAGGTCTTGCTGGCGACGGGCAATTCGCGCACCGGGCCCTTCTTCTATTTCCGCCGCCGCATGATTTCCGTCGGCAGTTTCATCGTTGCGACCGAACAGCTCGACAGTGTGCTGATCGATCGCCTGCTGCCGCATCGCCGCGGCTATGTCACATCCAGGAATATCGGCAATTACTTCCGCGTCACACCGGACAACCGTCTGTTGTTCGGCGGGCGGGCCCGCTTTGCCATGTCCAATCCGCGCTCCGACGCCAAGAGCGGTGTGATCCTGCGCGCGGCGATGGAGGATATGTTCCCCGACTTGCGCGGGGTGGGTATCGATTATTGCTGGGGCGGGCTGGTGGACATGACGGCGGACCGCCTGCCGCGCGCCGGCGAGCATCGCGGCATGTACTACTCGACCGGGTACAGCGGACATGGGGTGCAGATGTCGGTGCACATGGGGCAGGTGATGGCCGATGTCATGGCCGGGCGCCCCGAGCTCAATCCCTGGCGTGAACTGGCTTGGCCGGCGGTTCCGGGGCATTTCGGCAAGCCCTGGTTCCTGCCCTTCGTCGGCGCCTACTATCGCTTGCAGGACTGGTTGCATTGACCGGCGGAGCGTGTCGAAATATCTATTGAAGACTTTGGAGGAGATAAACATGAGCGACCAGAAATTCGACATCATCCAGTCCACACTGTCGCGCCGCGACATGATGCGCACCCTGGCGGCGGGGGGCATGCTGGCGACCACCGCCGGCGGCCTGCTGGTGTATCCCGGCGCGGCCCTGGCCCAGGCGCCCAAAAAGGGTGGGCGCATCCGCGTCGCCGCCGGCGCCGGCTCGTCCGCGGACACCCTCGATCCGGCCAAGGGCAGCAACATGGCCGACTACGTGCGGCACTACATGTTCTACAGCTGCCTGACCACCATCGACGCCAAGCTGGCCCCGCAGATGGCGCTGGCCGAATCGATCAGCAGCAAGGACGGCGCGCTGTGGACCGTCAAGCTGCGTAAGGATGTGCGCTTCCATGACGGCAAACCGCTCACCCCGGCGGACGTCGTGTATTCCCTGCTGCGTCACAAGAATCCCGCCACCGTATCGAAGGCCAAGGCCTTGGCCGACGAGTTCGAGGAAGTCAAGGCGACCGGCCC
This sequence comes from uncultured Oxalobacteraceae bacterium, assembly GCA_946479255.1. Next base: position 742 of record CAMLFK010000138.1, on the reverse strand, counting down.
GAACGAACTTCAGATCAAACTCAGTTCGCCCAATGTCGACTTGCCGGCCTTGCTGGCCACATCGCATTTCTCGATCATCAAGGACGGTACGGCCGATTTCAGCACCGCGGTCGGCACCGGTCCTTACAAGTGTAAGGAATTCAAGCCGGGCGTGCGCTCGGTCGGCGTGCGCAATGAGGAATACTGGAAGCCGGGCAAGCCCTACCTCGATGAAATCGAATACTTCGCGATTCCCGACGAGGCGGCGCGCGTGAATGCCTTGCTGTCGGGCGATGTGCAACTGATCAATGGCATCAACCCGCGCTCGGCCGGCACCGTGACGGCCGCTCCCGGCCACACCCTGTTCGAATCGAAGACCGGCCACTATACCGACCTCATCATGCGCGACAATCTGGGCCCGGTGAAAAATCCGCACTTCGTGCTGGCGATGAAACACCTGCTGGACCGCGACCAGATCCTCAAGGCATCCATGCGCGGCTTCGGCAGCGTCGCCAACGACCAGCCGATCCAGAGCTCCAACCGCTTTTACCTGGCCGGCCTGCCGCAGCGCAAGTTCGACCTGGACAAGGCCAAGTTCCACCTGCAGAAATCCGGCATGGCCGGCAAGAGCCTGCCGGTGGTGGCATCGACCGCCGCCGGCGGTTCGGTCGACACCGCGCAGATCGTCCAGCTGGCGGCGAAAAGGGCCGGCCTGAACCTGGACATCAAGCGCATGCCGGCGGACGGCTACTGGTCGAACCAC
>CAMLFK010000137.1 GCA_946479255.1 uncultured Oxalobacteraceae bacterium | reverse complement strand
TGGGCGCGGTCATCAGGGTGTCCGGCCAGTAGCCCTGGTCGAGCACCAGGCGCAGCGGATATGGACGCCCGTTCAGCATGAAGCGGTCGCGGGTGATGGCAACCGAGCGCAGCGCGGTGTAGGAACGCACCCGGTCCAGCACCGTGCCGCGGTGGCGCAAGGTCAGTTCGGCGCGCAGCAAGGTCGGCCGCTCTGGGCTCCAAAGTAACTCGTTGCGCGAATCGTCGATGCCGGGGTCGGACACGGCAATCTTGCGGTTCGCTTCGTGGCCGACCAGCTTGTAATAGTCGTCCGACAGCAGATTGTCGCCGTGCCACAGCTTAACTTCCACGAACAAGTCTTCATTAATCTCGCCAACCGCGAAAATCTCGCAGCCGATTTCATAGCCGTCGAAGATCGGAGTCCAGCGCAGGCGCTCGATGTGGGTGCCGGCGACCCGTTCCATCCATACGGTCTGCCAGATGCCGGTGGTGCGCGGATACCAGATCGAATGCGATTCCAGCAGCCAGTCCTGCTTGCCGCGCGGCTTGGCCAGATCGTGCGGATCGTCGGTCACATGGACCACCACCACCTGGCGGCCGCCGCTGCGCAAGGCGCTCGTGATATCGGCCGAAAACGGCGTATGACCGCCCTCATGCTGGGCCACCAGCTGCTCGTTGACCCATACGCGGGCCTGGTAGTCAACCGCACCGAAGTGCAGGATCACGCGGCCCTCTCCCGGAGCCACATCGAATTCGCGGCGGTACAACACCGCGGGGTGGAATCCCTCGTCGCCGATGCCGCTGGCGGGGGCTTCCGGGGCGAACGGCACGGTAATCGTATGGGTCCACTCGATCGGATCGCTCGGCAGCTTGAAGTGCATGGCGTCGTCGAAGGCAAAATCCCACGGTCCGTTCAGCGACGTCCAATCGTCGCGTTCCAGCTGAGGCCGCGGATAGGCGAAATCAGTCATCAAGTCGCTCCTCTTGGGGGGTGCAATAGTTTTGTGCGGGAATCAATAGCCGGCCCTTGCGCCCGCGCGCGTTATAGGCCGCTGTCACGGCGGCGCCGATCGCGCCCGCCTGTCCGCTGCGGCACAAGGCCACGCAGGCGCCGCCGAAGCCGGCACCGGTCAGGCGGGCCCCGAATACATCGGGATGGCGCCGCAGTAAATCGCATAATTCGTCCAGCTCGACGATCGACACTTCGTAGTCGTCGCGCAAGCTGGCGTGGGACTGGTTCATCAGCTCGCCGAAGCGCTCGGCGCCAATGCCGCCGGCGGCAGCCAGCACCCGCAGGTTTTCGCTGACCACATGGCGCGCACGGAAGCGGAACGGCGGATCGACCCGCTCGACGGCGGCTATATCGGTCACGTCGCGCAGCACCTCCACGCCCAACGCCAGCGCCGCGGTGCCGCATTCGGAGCGGCGTTCGTTGTACTTGCTGCCCGCCAGCGTACGGCTCACCCCGCTGTCGATGACGATCAGTTCGGCACCGGCCGGCAAGGGCAGCACCCGGCTGTTCAGGGTGCGGGTGTCGAGGAACAGCATATGGGCCTCATCGCACAGGCTGGCCGCCATCTGGTCCATGATCCCGCAATGCACGCCCGCATACATCACTTCGGCTTTCTGCGCAGCCAGCGCGAGCGCCACGTCGCTCATCTCGAAGCCCATCAGTTCGCGCACCGCGCGCAGGGTCGCCACTTCAAGGGCCGCACTGGAAGACAGGCCGACGCCGATCGGCAGGGTCGAGCTGACGAACACGTTCAGCGGCGGTACCTCAATGCCTTGCTGCTCAAGCACCCGAAAGCAGCCGTTGATGTAGCGGCCAAAGCCGGATGCCAGCTTGCCGCGCCGGCCCACCACCACCATGCCGGCCATGTCGGCCGAGAGGAAATGGTGCGCCTCATCGCCGCTGGCACCGATCGTCACCGTGGTGCGCATCGGCGTGGCGATCGGCAGCACGTAGCCGTCGTTGTAGTCGGTATGCTCGCCCAGCAGGTTGACCCGGCCGGGCGCCGATGCCTCGACCGTGGGCAAACCGCGGAAAAAATCGCCGGGGGCCTTCATGCGCTCTCCTTCGATGGACCGCGCGCTGCCCCTGTCGATACCAAATTGTTAAATTTCGGCACGCCTGCCCCCTCCATTTTGCGCATCCGCACAGCCCTGTGGACGCGATGTGCGCCGGGCGCTGCGGCGTTGGGCAAGGACTGAGAGTTGGCGTACATAACGAAAATTCCCGTTGCTCGGATGTCAGATACAGTTTTTGGAAAACTATCTAAGGGGGATCGTAGCATTTTGCTAAATTTCACAATCATTGAATTATGCACTGCAACATTTGTTACAGTTATTGGATTGACTTGGGCGCAATTACGGACTTGTCAATATGGTATCGATGTGCTCAGCAATGCATATCAGCGCACGGCACACGAGGGTGTAGGAGCACTTCCATCGGCAGCGGAAGAAACTGGATGACCATATCGGACGACATCGCGAACCTTTCCCGCTCGACTGCATAAGGCGATAAACCCCGATTCTTTGCCGTGCGCGTATCGACTTGCCGGATAACTTTGCTTTAACTTATTCGTCCAAGGACTACACGATCATTGCTATTTCAAGGGGGAACAACATGCTGGCGATGGACTACCGCGGGCCGTACCGCGTGCGTGCCGCACACAAGCCCGATCCGCAGATCGAGCACCCGGGCGACGCCATCATCCGCGTCACCCGCTCGTGCATTTGCGGTTCCGACCTGCACCTCTACCATGGCCTGGTGCCCGATACGCGCATCGGCACAACCTTCGGCCACGAATTCGTCGGCGTGGTCGAAGCCGTGGGCGGCGAGGTCCAGCGCCTCAAGGTGGGCGACCATGTACTGGTGCCCTTTAACATCTTCTGTGGCTCCTGCTTCTTCTGCGACCGCGAGCTGTACAGCAACTGCCACAACACCAATGCCGAAGCCACGGCAGTCGGTGCCATCTACGGCTACTCGCACAGCGCCGGCGGTTATGATGGCGGCCAGGCTGAACTGGTGCGCGTGCCGATGGCCGACCTCGGCCCCACCATCATTCCGCAGGACCTGGACCAGGACGACGCGGTACTGCTGACCGACGCCCTGCCGACCGGCTACCAGGCGGCGGAAATGGGCGACATCAGCGAAGGCGATACGGTGGTGGTGTTCGGCGCCGGACCGGTCGGCATCTTCGCCGCCAAGTCGGCCTGGCTGATGGGCGCGGGCCGGGTCATCGTGGTCGACCAGGTGGAGTACCGGCTGGAGTTCGTGAAGAAGTATGCGCAGTGCGAGGTGATCAACTTCAAGGAAGTCGATGACATGGCCCTGCATATCAAGAAAATGACCGATTCGCTGGGCGCCGACGTGTGTATCGACGCGGTCGGCTGCGAAGCGGCCGGCAGCGCGGCCCAGACCCTGACCGGGCGCTACATGAAGCTGCAGGCCGGTTCCGCCACCGCGCTGCACTGGGCCATCAATTCCGTGCGCAAGGGCGGCAATGTGTCCATCGTCGGGGTGTACGGCCCGACCTTCAACGCCGTTCCTATCGGCAACGCGCTCAACAAGGGCCTGACCCTGCGCATGAACCAGGCCAGCGTCAAGCGCCATCTGCCGCGCCTGATCGAGCACATCCAGGCCGGGCACATCAACCCGAAAGAAATCATCACCCACCGCTTACCGCTGGAAGAAGTGTCGGACGCGTATCACATCTTTTCGAGCAAGCTCGACAACTGCATCAAGACCATCCTGGTGCCGCCCAACGCCAAGCAGGTGCGCAAGGTCGCCGACAGCACCCTGCATTGAGCCAAGGAGAATCGTATGGAAACAGTAAACACCAGCCAGACCGGGCTCGGGTCGACGGCGCTGAGCGACAGCGGCCATGGCCAGGGCGAGCACGAGCGGGCGCGCGCGCCGCGGGCCGGGCGCGACATGTCGCACATCCGTGGCTGGGGCGTCGACCTCGACCGCAAGAACCGCCCCGCCGTGCCGATGGAACACATGCCGCCCCGGCTTGAAGGCGCGCCCCTCAAGCCGCCCTCTCAGCAGCCGCAGAATATGGAAGTGTTGGTGTCGCCCGAGCGGCCCTCGATCACGCCGCTGTTCGGCACCAGCGCGCCGCCCAAGGGCCTGTCCGGCAGGCTGCGGCGGCTGGCCTACAAGATGACGGAAAACGATATCCGCCACTTCATGCTCTTGCTTCTGGCGGACCGGGTCGACATGGTCGAAGGCATCGGCGAGGACCTGATGAACGGCCATGTGCCCAATGTGCTGGGCGAAATGGGTATCAAGGCCGAATGGCAGCACAACCGCGCCGGGCTGGTGCGCAAAGCCGCCGTGGTCACAGCCGTGGCCGGCCTGGCCTATCTGCTGTTGAAGAACAAGGAGGCATCACGCGAAAGCTTTTAGCTGAGCAATATCGATTTGCGCGAGGACAAGCACCGCGCCGAAAGGCGGGCGCCTGACTCAACCATTCCGAACCGGTGCTGTCCAACAGGTTCCACTCAACCGTAACAGGAATCAGGACCATGACTGCGCCCATCGTCATTACCCATAGCGGCTTCGACCCGGCCCACATGCTCGACCATCTGCGTTACCGCCTGCGTCTCAAGAACGACGCTTCGCTGTGCCGCCTGCTGGACATCACCCCTCCCCTGTTAAGCAAGATCCGCAACCGCAAGCGCAGCGTCTGCCCCGGCCTCATCATCCGTATCCACGAGGTCACAGGCATCCACGTGCACGATCTGCGCGTCATGATGGGCGACCGCCGTTTGCGCATGCGCCCGCCGGTACGCACCGGCCATCCCCCGCGACGGGTGCATTAGCAGGCGGGCCCGGCGCGGGTGGGCATCAACATTGGCGCCGGCTCCGGCTCCTGAACGGCAGCCGCTCCCGCGCGGCGTGCTCCCCTTCCCAAGTCTTTGATCCGGCAAAATTTTCCCAAGCGCAAGCAATCGATCATCTTCCAGCGCCGCAGCCCCCCTCCTTCTCAGAAACGCTTGACAAGTTTACAATAGAAGAGCGCGGATGCCGGCGGCTTGTTGCCTTGTCGATGAACCGTTGCCGGAGAAACCATGATCAAGCTGTCGAGGAAAGCAGTTGCGGGCGTAGCACTCACGGCGGCGGTAGCCGCTGCCGGCACGGCGTGGTGGATTGCCAGGCCATCCGCTCCCAAGCCGGGCGGTTCCGGCGTGATGACAAATGTCAGCGCAGACTTCGCGGTAAACACTTGCCAGGCCCGCCTGCACGACGACAAACCGGCCCTGGCCGTCGTGTTCTCCGACGTCGTCGATGCCGACCAGCCGCTCGACAAGCTGCTGACCGTGGTCGATGCGGGCGAGACTCCCAAGAAAAGTGAGGACGGCGATGCCGAGCCTGCGGCCAACACCGTCAAGCCGGCCAGCACCAGGAAGAACGTTTTGTCCGGCGGCTGGATCGTGACCGACAATCCCTACGTGCTGGTTTTTCCCTTCGTGAAGCCGGGACACGACTACCAGATCACACTCAGTAAGGAACTCGCCAGCCAATCCGGCCGCAAACTGGCGACAGCACACAACTGCACCGTCAGCAGCGAGGCCATGTCGCCTTCGTTCTTCTTCGCCAGTAAGGGCACGGTGCTGCCGGCCGGCCTGAACGGCGGGCTGCCCGTGGTGACCGTCAACGTGCCGGAAGTCGACGTCGAATTTCTGCGCGTAGCGCCTGAAAAGGTTCCTGCTTTCATTGAACTGGTGATCGGCGCGCGCCGCTCCAGCAGCGAGAGCGAAGGCGAAGCCGGCGAGGACGAAAGCTACTACTACGGCGGCAGCGACAACAAATACAAAGGCCAGACCTACAGCTACCAGCTCAACAAGCTGCACGGCATCGCCGAAAGCGTCTACAGCAGCCGATTCCTCACCAACAGCGAGCCGAACAGCCGCAAAGTCAGCCTGCTGCCGGTCGAGAAAATCGCCGAGCTCAAGGAACCGGGCATCTACGTTGCGGTCATGCGCCGTCCCGGCCACTTCGCCGACGACTATCAGGTTAGCTATTTCTATGCGAGCGACATCGGCCTGCACGCGCGCCGCCAGGTCAAGCAGACCGATGTATTCACCACCTCCCTCAAATCCGGCAAGGCCGAAGGCGGCATCGAACTGGAAGTACTCGGAGAGCACGGCAAGGTACTGACTCGCGGCAAGACCGACGGCGACGGCCATGGCGTACTGCCGGGGCTGGACAACAGGGCGCGCCTGCTGCTGGCCCGGCGCGGCAAGGAAATTTCCATCATCGCCTTGCAGGAAGCCGGCCTGGACCTCTCCGAGTTCGAGATCGGCGGCCACCTGGCGCGCGACGCCAAGTTGTTCGCCTGGTCCGGGCGCGATTTGTACCGGCCCGGCGAGCAATTCACCGTGTCCCTGCTGGTGCGCGGCGCCGATGGCGGCCTGATGCCGCCGGTGCCGGTCAGCACACAGCTCAAAAAACCCGGCGGCGACGTGGTCAACGCCAAGGTCTGGCAACCCGATCCGAAAACCCCGGGCTACCTGCGTCACAACATCGCCCTGCCCGCCGACGCCCCGACGGGCGACTGGCGGCTGGAGCTGCGCGTCAACCCGAGCGCCAAACGGCCGGATGCGGTCTTCACCTTCAAGGTCGAGGAATTCCTGCCCGAGCGCATGAAGCTCACGCTCAAGAGCGCCACCGCGCCGCTGGCCGGCGACGCCGCGTTCGATGTCGAGGTGCAAGGCGACTACCTGTACGGCGCCCCCGCCGGCGGCAATCGCCTGCTCGGCAGCGTGGCCCAGCAACAAGCGTCCAATCCGCTGGCCAAGCAATGGCCCGGCTTTTACTTCGGCGATGTCAACGATGAAGCCACCGTCAAGAAGCGCACCGAACTGGACGAACTGGCGCTCGACGAACAGGGCAAGGCCGAGTTGGCCATCCCTTTCGAAAAGCTGGGCACCTCGCCGCTGAGCGTCCGTGCGTCCCTGAGCCTGCTGGAATCGGGCGGCCGCCCGGTGGTGCGCTCGATCGAAAGGATCTACTGGCCCGCGGCCCAGCTGATCGGCATTCGTCCGGCTTTTGAGAATCACGTCACCACCGAAGGCAGCATCGCCGAATTCGACATCATCCGCGTCAACCAGGCCGGCCAGCTGGCCGCGCTGCAGCAAGCGCCGTTCAAGGTGATCCGCGAAGACCGCCAGTACTATTGGCGCCATGACGAAGGGCGCGGCTGGCATTCGGGCTTTACCGAATCGAGCGAGACCGTGCAAAGCGGTGTGCTGGACATGCGCCAGCGCGCCAAGCTGACCGTGCCGGTCGGCTGGGGCAAGTACCTGCTCGAAGTGAGCGACCCTTCCACCGGATTGACCGCCCGCTACCGCTTCTACGCCGGCTGGAACGCCCAGGGTGACGAGGCGGTCGGCAACCGCCCCGACCGCGTGCGCCTGCAGCTCGAAGGGGCGCCGGTCAAGCCCGGCGACGACGTCAAGCTGCGTATCCTGCCGCCGCACGATGGCGAGGCCCTGGTGCTGGTCGAAGCCGACAAGGTCTTGTGGAGCAAACGCGTGAGCGTCGCTACCGCCGGCACCACCCTCAGCATCCCGGTCGACAAAAACTGGAACCGCTCCGACATGTACATCTCGACGGTGGTGTTCAGGCCGGGCAGCCAGGGTGACCGGGTGACGCCGGCGCGCGCGATCGGCATGGCCTGGCTGCCGCTGGCGCGCGACGCCCGCAAGCTCAAGGTCAGCGTGGCCGCGCCCAAGCAGGTCGAGCCGGAACGCCGCACCGTTGCCAAAGTCAAGGTCGACAACGCGGCCGGAAAACGGGTGCTGGTGACGCTGTCGGCGGTCGACGCCGGCATCCTCAACATCACCCGCTTCCCAACGCCCGACCCGGCCGACTTCTACTTTGGCCAGCACCGTTACGAGACCGAGCTGACCGACATCTACGGCAAACTGATCGAACGGCTGGACGGCGCGCCCGGCAAACTCAAATGGGGCGGCGACGCCGGCAAGGGCGACACCCAGAGCATGCCCAAGAAGGTCAAGCTGATCGATCTTTTCTCCGGACCGGTCTACCTGGACGCCAAGGGCGAGGCCTCTATCCCGCTCGACATCCCCGACTTCAACGGCACCCTGCGCCTGATGGTGGTGGCCGCGACCGACGACGCCTTCGGCCACGCCGACCGCGAGATGACGGTGGCAGCGCCAATCGTCGCCGAAATCGCCATGCCGCGCTTTATCGGCCCCGGCGACAGCGCCGCCCTGGCGTTGGACGTGACCAATATGATGGGTACCGAGCAGACCGTCAGCATTAGACTCGGTACCGACAGGCTGCTGCGCCTGGCGGATGGTGAACGCAGCGTCAAGCTGGCGCCGCGCCAGCGCAGCGTGGTGCGCTTCAATGTCGAGGCGGCCGAACCGTATGGACTGGCGAGGGTTACGCTCGACATCGCCACCGCCGGCCCCAAGCCGGTCAAGATCCGCCGCGAATTCGCGCTGCAGGTGCAGCCGCCGGTCGCGCGCGAATCAGAGGCGGTGCGCGTGCGCATCGAACCCGGCGCCAGCGCGGCACTCGATGGGCGCTTCCTTGAACGCTTCCATGGCGGCTCCGCCCTGGTCAGCGTCAGCATGTCGAACAAGCCGCCGATCAACGTGCGCAGCATCGTCAAGGGCCTGCTCGACTATCCATACGGCTGCCTGGAGCAGACCACCAGCGCCGCCTACCCGCACGTGTTCATCGACGAAGCCGGTGCCAGGGCGGTTGGACTGGAACCGCGCACCCGCGAGCAGCGCGCCAGGTTCATCGAAGGCGCGATCGGCCGCATCGCCGGCATGCAGGGTTCAAGCGGCGCCTTCCGCTTGTGGGGCGGCAGCAGCGGCGACTATGAAGGCTGGCTGACCGCCTATGTGGCCAGCTTCCTGAAGGATGCGCGCGACGCCGGCTTTAACGTGCCCGAGACGATGACCAAGCGGGTAGATACCTGGATGGTCGAACGCCTGAACGGCGCCGCCAACCAGTTCGGCGAATTGCCCAAGGCGGTCAAGCGCGGCGCCGACGGCCGCTATAGCTGGCAAGACCGCGAGCTGCTGGCCAACAGCCACCGCCGCTTCGCCGAGCTGGCGCACATCGGCTACATGCTGGCGCGCGAGCAGAAAGGCTCGCTGGCTTCGCTGCGCCTCTTGCACGACAAGTACCGCGCACGCGCCGCCTCGCCGCTGCCGCTGGTCCACCTTGGCATCGCCCTCAAGCTGATGGGCGACGCCAAGCGCGGCCAGGTGGCGATCGACGAGGCCATGGTCAAAGCTTACGGCATCGACGGTACCGATGGCGACGACTGGATGGGCGACTATGGCAGCGTGCTGCGCGACCGTGCCATGGCCTATGGCCTCCTGGTACGCCACCAGATCAGCCACCCGCAGCGCGAAACGATGCTGGTGAGCATGGCCGAGCGTCTCGGTGCGCGCCACTACTACTCCACCCAGGAGCGCATCGCCCTGTTCATGGCCGCGCGCGCCGCCGGCGGCGACGCCGGTGCCCCGTGGCAGGCCAAGCTGACCGCCGGCGATACCAGCACCGCCCTCGATTCCAGGATCTCCGAAGTACGGCCGCTGGCCATCAGCGAGGCCCTCAAGGGAGTCAAGGCCGAGAACAAGGGCAAGCAGCCGATCTGGGTGGAACTCGAAGCGAATGGCTTCCCGCTGAAAGCGCCGGCGCCGAACGACACCGAGATCAGCGTCAAGCGGCGCTGGTTCACCATGGCCGGCGCCGAGTGGAAGGGCGGGCCTTTAAAGGTGGGCGACATGCTGATCGTGCAGCTCGACGCCAGCGCCAAACAGACCATCAACGACGCGCTCGTGGTCGACCATATTCCGGCCGGGCTGGAAGTGGAAAACCTCAACCTGTCGGCCGGCCCGAAAGCGGCCGAGTTCAGCATCGGCGGGCGCAAGGTCGCGGCCAGCATGGCCGAGTCCAGCATCAAGCACATGGAATACCGCGACGACCGCTTCGTCGCCGCCCTCGCGCTGGGGCCGGAGCCGAAACACCTGTTCTACATGCTGCGCGTGGTCACGCCAGGGCACTTCAGCGTACCCGGCACCTTCGCCGAAGACATGTACCGCCCGCACCTGCGCGGGCACGGCGCCTCACCGGAGCCGGTCACCGTGGTCGATCCGCGTGGCGCCGCGAAATAAAGCCTGGGTCAAACCCGTGGCATGGGCCGTGCGCCATCCCTGGCGCGCCGGCCTTGCTGCCCTGCTCAGCACACTTCTCCTGTGCGACCAGCTGCTGCCGCCGCCGATTCCCGTGGAGCGGCCCGGCATGCTGGTGGTAGCGCGCGACGGCTCGCCCCTGCGTGGCTGGCCGGACGGCGACGGCGTCTGGCGCTTTCCGGTCACGCCCGAACAGGTCTCGCCGCTCTACCTTGAAGCCCTGCTGGCATATGAAGACCGCTGGTTCCACTGGCATCCCGGAATCAATCCGCTGGCCATGCTGCGCGCCGCCTGGCAATGGGGCGCGGACGGGCGCGTCGTATCGGGCGGCTCTACCCTGTCGATGCAGGTGGCGCGCGCGCTCGAACCGGTACCGCGCAGCCTAGGCGGCAAGCTGCGCCAGATGGCGCGCGCCCTGCAGCTGGAACTGCGCCTGTCCAAGCGCGAAATCCTCACCTTGTACCTGAACCACGCGCCGATGGGCGGCATCGTCGAAGGCGTCGACATGGCCAGCCGCAGCTATCTGGGCAAGAGCGCCGCCACCCTGTCGCCGGCCGAAGCGGCGCTGCTGGTGGTACTGCCGCAGGCGCCGTCGCGCCTGCGCCCGGACCGCCATCCGCAACTGGCGCAGCAATGGCGCGACAAGGTCTTGCGGCGCATGGCCGAACTCAAACACTGGAGCCGCGCCGAGGTGGAGGACGCGATGATCGAAACGGTGGGCGCCAATCCGCCGCGCATGGACTGGCTGGCGCCGCTGGCGGCCGAGCGCCTGCACCAGGGCGCGCGCCGCGGCGCCAGGCCCACGGTGGTGCGCTCCACCATCGACCGCGACATGCAGGTCACGCTCGAACGCATGCTGGCCGACCGGGTCGGCCAGCTGCCGCGCTCCGTCTCGATGGCCGCCATGGTCATGGACAGCAAAAGCATGGAAGTGCTGGCCTATGCCGGCTCGGCCGACTTTGCCGATGCCCGCCGCTTCAGCCACGTCGACATGGTGCGCGGCATACGCTCACCCGGCTCGACCCTCAAGCCTTTCCTGTACGCGATGGCGCTGGACGACGGCATCATCCATTCCGAAAGCCTGCTGGCCGATACGCCGCAGTCCTTCAGCGGCTACGATCCCGGTAACTTCCAGGCCAGCTTTTCCGGCCCGGTCAGCGCCGCCGAGGCGCTGCAGCGCTCCCTCAACGTGCCTGCCGTCGACCTGCTCGACCGGGTCGGCCCGGCGCGCTTCGCGGCGCGCCTGTCCGGCGCCGGGCTGCGCCTGCGCCTGCCAAGCGACGCCACGCCCAACCTGTCGATCATCCTGGGCGGCGCGGGCACCAGCCTGGAAGAACTGGTGGGCGCCTACCGCGCGCTGGCGGCCGGCGGGATGGCCGGCAAGCCGCGCATCACGCTTGAGGCGCCTGTGCGCGAGGCGCGCATGATGAGCGCCGGCGCCGCCTATATCATCCGCAGCATCCTGCAGGGCGCCAGCCACCCCGACCAGCCATTTTCCCAGGACCCCGGCAACGCCATGCGCCTGGCCTGGAAGACCGGCACCAGCTTCGGCTTTCGCGATGCCTGGGCGGTCGGCGTCAGCGGCCCATATACGCTGGGCGTGTGGATCGGCCGTCCGGACGGCACGCCCAACCCGGGCTTTTTTGGCGCCAATGTAGCCGCGCCCCTGTTGCAGCAGATTGCGCTCGCCCTGCCCCATGGCGCCAGCCTGCCGCCGGCGCGTCCGCCCGAGGTTGGCAGCGCGCAGGTGTGCTGGCCGCTCGGCACCGCCGCATCCGCCACCGCGCCCGAACACTGCCACACACGCCGCACCGCCTGGGTGCTGCGCGATACAGTACCGCCCACCTTGCCCGACCGCCTGCGCGGGCGCGGGCTGGTCGAAAGCGTCTGGATCGATCCGGCCAGCTTGCTACGCACCACGCCGGACTGCCACCCGCACGCGCAACGGCGCGAAGTGGCGCGCTGGCCGGCGCTGCTCGAAGCCTGGATGCCGCCCAATAAGCGCCAGTCCAGCGGCCTGGCCGACTGGTCGCCGGACTGCCCGCAGCACGGCGTGGCCGGCGGCAGCATCAAGCTGATGGGCGTGCGCAACGGCAGCCGTCTGCGGCCCGCGCCGGGCAGCCAGACTGTGACGCTCGCACTCGACGCGGTGGGCGGCGCAGGCACCTTTTACTGGCTGCTCGATGGCGTCCAGGCCGGCGCCGGCGGCAAGCGGCGCCACAACCTGACCTTCATCGGCACCGGACCGCACAGCATCGCCGTCATCGATTCGGCCGGTCATTACGACAGCGTGAGCGTCAGCGTCGACGCCCGCTAGCGCGCCCGCCAAAGTCAAGAGATGTAGCGAGAAAGGTTCGCGCGAGCCTGGTCTTCCAGGCGGGCGCGCATCGCAACTGTCAGGAACAAGGGAAAGCGCGCAGCGAATGCACGCATTACCGCCGTCCGGCGTAAGTTGAACTCAGGCTCAGGCACGTGGGCATATTCGGCGTGGATCTGCTGTTCGTACTGCGCAAAACGCGCCGGCGGCGCAGCCAGGATGGCCAGGTCGATATCGACCAGCAGGCGCGCGTCGGCGTCCTGCGGCAGCGCGTCGTGGCGGGTTGCCATCACCAGTTCCGCGATCCGTTCGGAAAGTAGCGCGTCAGGCAGGCGCTCACGCGCCAGCTGTGCGCTGGCCGCTTCGTTGTCGTGCGCGCGC
>CAMLFK010000136.1 GCA_946479255.1 uncultured Oxalobacteraceae bacterium | reverse complement strand
GCGCAGAACACCACCGTCGAACAGATGAAGATGTTCCTGACCCGGATCGGCTTCGGCAGCAAGGCCGTGGTCACCGGCGACGTCACCCAGGTCGACCTGCACAAGACCCAGAAGAGCGGCCTGGTGGACGCGGTACACGTCTTGAGAGACGTGCGCGGCATCGCCTTCACCCACTTCTCCAGCGCCGACGTGGTGCGCCACCCGCTGGTGGCGCGCATCGTCGACGCTTACGAAACCGCGGCCGAGCTGGAACTGGTCGCGCTGCCTAAACCTGTCGGCGCTAAAAATGTCCGTAAAAAATAAGCTCTCGCTCTCGGTCCAGTATCCCGATCCACGCCTGGAAGCGACCGTCACCCGGCCGCTTTTGCGCCGCTGGGTGACGGCCGCCCTGCTCGGGCCGGCCGAACTGACCATCCGCTTCGTCGATACCGAGGAAGGCCGCGTGCTCAATCGCGACTACCGCGCCAAGGACTACGCCACCAACGTGCTGACCTTCGCCTACAACGAAGGCGAGGAAATCGGCGACGACGAGCCGACCCGGGCCGACATCATCCTGTGCACCGACGTGCTCGAACGCGAGGCGCAGGAACAAGGCAAGACCCTGGAAGAGCACACCGCCCACCTGGTGGTCCATGGCGTGCTGCACGCGCAAGGCTACGACCACGACGACGACACCGAAGCGCACGAGATGGAGCAGTTAGAGCGCGACATCCTCGAGTCGCTTGGCTACCCCGACCCGTATGCCTGAGTAGCGTGTTTATGCGCGTGCCGGCTTGGCGCGCAAATCGGCACCCGACAAAGGCAGCTTGCGCACCCGCACCCCGGTGGCCGCCGCCACCGCATTCGTCAATGCCGGCGCGATTCCCGAGGTTCCCGGCTCGCCGATACCGCCCGGTTCGTCTTTGCTGGCGACGATGTGCACCTCCACGACGGGCGCCTAGTTCATGCGCATCATGCGGTAGTCGCCAAAATTGGACTGCTGCACCCGGCCCTTCTCAAACGTGATCTCGCCCCATAGCGCCGCGGTCAGGCCGCAATCGAGCGCGCACACCACCCGGCGCACCCGCGCCTCGCCATCTGCGCCGGCATAAAGCGCTTCGGCGCGCGGTCCCCTTGAATAAACAGACTTCGAATCGTAACAATTGGCGCTTGTCTTGAGCAGCGCCTGAGGTTTGATCCACGTCAAATTTTTCCGAAGGAAACGTCTTAATAATGAGGCTGATCAAGAGGGGGACACGATGACAGACAAGATCAAACGTTGCGAGACAGTACAAATCGACGAGGCCAAAGGATGCGCGACGGTATCGACGCAGTGGTTGCTTGAGAACCACCACAGGGCCGGGACGCATCCGATGTGCAACAACAGCAAACTGAAGGTGCTGATCTGCGGCGAAGAGGGATTTGCCGATATTGCGGCGCAAATCGCGACGGCGAAAGAATCGATCGATCTTTGCTGCTGGGGGTTCGATCCGGGCATGGAACTGGAACGCGCTCCTAACGCCGAGCATTGGCCACGCGGGAAAACCTACGGGGAACTGCTCGTTGAGGCAGCTGCACGCGGGGTCCAGGTTCGATTACTCGTCTGGCATGACCCTTGGGCACGCGGAAAACTCAATCCCAAAAATATCGTTGGCCTGACGCACGATGTCGAATTTATGGTTCACCGGGACCCGACTAAACCAAGAAGCAAAATACCGACGCCGCAACAGTCCTTGCATGACGCACACGCCGCAAACCCGACCAAGCGCACCCCCGTCGAAGAAGTCGTCCGTCAGGCACGTGCCGATTACTGCACGCGTTGGATCAGGTGTGCGCGCAACAAAGATGGGCTGAAGGGCATTGAATTGCGCATGCGCATGGGTACGACGGATGCCGTCCAGGAAAGCCTGTCGAAAGAACCCAACAAAACCAGACAGTTCGTGGAAAAGCAGGGCTTGCAACGTATGGGGACCCACCATCAAAAAACCATCCTGATCGACTTCTTCCATCAGGACGGTGTCAAAGCCATCGGCTACGTGATGGGTCTCAATTCCGTCACCGACTACTGGGACACGACCGCGCACCGCCTGGAAGATCCGCGCCGCGAGCTGGAGCACGTGAAAGATCGCAACGGGGCAATGGAAAAGGCCAGTGCCTACGACGCGGCACTGCCCTTTGAGAACGAACGCACCGCGGCAAAAGCGAAGGTCGAGCGGTACAGGAAAGCGATCAAGCAGGAGAGCGATCCGCGCAAACTGATGGCACTGGAACGCCAGTTCGCCAACGCGCTGGCAGAAGCAAAGCGGGTGGAAAAAGTGACCGCGTTCGAGACCGTCAAGCCATATCGCGACTATTCGTGCCGGATCGACGGCGGACGCGCGCTGGTCGCGGTGTACAACAACTTCGTCAAGGCGTGGGAACGGGAAGACAGCAATCTGAAAAGCGGCGAAACAGAACTTGGAAAACGGGGGATGCCGGCCGCATGCCTGGCAAAAGGAGAAAAAGGCAATCCACTGATTCAGATTGTGCGAACCCAGCCGGACGAGCAAGACAAGACTGTGCGCCACCTGTATTTCCAGGCCACCGATCAGGCGGCTCTGGCGGGCGGTTACATGTATCTGGAAAACCAATATTTTTACTGGCCTGAGTGGACCCAACACCTGTTGAAAATCCGGAAACAGGTCGTCAACCGGTGGGAAGCAGGAGCGAAATCGGGCGGATTAAAAGTCAGTCGAGAAATGCCGCTACTGCATATCTTCATCGTCATCCCGGTACCGGAACTTGCCGAGATGCTTCCGAGCACCTACGAGACGCTGGCGCCGCTGGGTCAGCACGAGCATTTGGCTGGACAGAGCGATATGGTCGACCTCGAATACAAGCGGCAGTCGACCGTTTCCCAGGACGACCGTGGCGCAGTAATCCATACATCGCGCGACATTCCTGAAGTCGTGCAGGCCGCCAAAAAAATCGATAAGCCATCGTTACTTGAACTGGAAGAAGAATACGGCATTAAGGTTTGCACGGCGATGCTCAATGCCTGCGGTATCAATGACAAGGGGTGGGATTATCGGGAAATCTATATCCATTCCAAGCTTTTGCTCGTCGACGACACGTTTTTTACGATCGGAAGCGCGAACCTCAATCTTCGCAGTATGGCGGTGGACAGCGAGATGAACGTTGGCGTCCTTGATCCAGCTTTGGCCACGGACCTTCGCAAGCGGATATGGAGTCAGCTGAGCGGGGGTAACGTGACCGGCGACCACGGGACAAGCGACGAGATCGAGTCGGCTTTCGAAAAGTGGAGCGAGCAAATGATTGATAACCAAGCGCAGAAATTGAAGAATCAGCGAATTAAAGGTTTCTTGCTTCCTCTAAACGACACCAGAAGTTCGACCTTCCGGCTGAACTAAAGATGAACTCTATTCCGACCAAAAAAATCCTAACGTGCGCACCCTTTACCGCCGCACTTCTATTAATTTGTCTTTCAGGAGCGTGCAAGATGAAAGAAGGTGCCAAATCGATAGTCAAGCCGACGCTGCCCCGAAATGAAAAGCTGCCGCTCTTTGATCCGCATGTACCTGATTTCGACTGTACTACCGCCACCACAGGGTATCCACTTCTTGATGCGCAAGCCAACACATGGTTCCTCACCGCTCGGGCATTGGAAAGTCGGGAAATTTTTCGCTCGGACCGCGACTATAAATCGATCGTTGAATTGACAAGATCGGCGGCAGACCGCATGCACTGGAAGGCCATGTTGAACCTCGCGAGCCTCTATATTGAAAAACATGATCCACAGCATGGCCCCGAAGATGCTGTGAAACTCGTCGAGAAGGCCATGCAGCTCGGCATTCCCGAGGCGTATGACCGGATGGGTACGTTCTATCTGAACGGTACCGGCGTTCCGGGCAGTCGAGCGAACGCGGAGGGCTTCTTTTACAAAGCGGCGCTGATGGGAAGTGGTGAATCCATGTGGTTCTTGGGAAAAAATCTCATCGCGAGTGAGGACAAGCCGTCCGAAGGAGCGTGGGCGAATCTGCCTGTGGCCATCAAAATGCTGGAATGCTCATTGGGGCGTGGATACGGTGGGGCAGCTTGGGATTTTGCGACGATCTATCGTCATTCTCAATATCCACCATTTACAAGCGACGACAAGTCATACGCTCTTCGTATTCTTCACCACGGGGTGAGAATCGGAGGCCGCACCGCGGCCAGAAGTATTTCAATCGTGTTTGGGGGGGATTTCGGAGACGGATATGCGCTCGCGCCACCCGATAAGGCTCGAAGCGAACGCTATGCTGTATTATCTCGGGCCTTGAGCTTCGATCCAAGCGACCGCTTTCCAAACCTGGACAAGGTACTGCCGTTACCACCGTCCGAGCTGCCGCCATGGAACGGCGACCGGGATACCTTACTGAACGCGGCGCGCGGGATCACCGCACCACCGCCAGTAACGGACCCAACCATCTACGCAAAACGAACTGGCCGTTATTTTCTGGACCAAGCTTTCTTATTGGAAGCGACCGATTTCGTGACGAGCGAACGCACGGCACCATTTGCCGGCTACTGGCAAGCCGTCGCGGCTGCCTCATCAGCTTCAGGCAGCGCCGCGCATGGCGAACCGATGCCAGGCTTGTACCAAGCGAACGAAGCATTCGAACGTACCGGCCCCGGTGCCGTCACGGCCGCGCGATGGCAATATTTCAGAACGGTGCATAACCCCAGCAATACGGTACGACCGCTTGCGCCCGCCGGCATGACGGTCGTTCGGCCACGCCCCCTGCCACTGCTGGCCAGAAGCTCGGATCAACGTTGTCCGCGAACCGGAACCTGGCAACCCTGGGTAGCCGAAACCCATCCGCTCAGTGCCATCGTCAACCAGCCGTGGCGCCAGGCGTGGGTAAGGAAGGGACAAGACTTTCCGGTTCCCGAACACGACTGGTTTCTCAAACTACCCGCGGCAGACATCACCTGGCACCTGATGGATGATTCACCTGTCGACATCCATTCGCTGCCCAAGTCAGCCGACGGCAAGGAGCGACCAATTGCGAAATAAGGCGCACGCTAGCGCGCCTGTCTCCTGTCCAGCGCAAAGCGCCGCAGCGCGCGGTACAGCGCCCAGGTGCAGCCGTAGATCGCCAGCGTGGCCAGCACGAACCACAGCAGCGAGGCGGCACCCGGTGGCTGCTTGAGCGGCTGCCAGTGCGCCCCCAGCGCGACGATGAACATCATCAACGGAAAATGGCCGAAGAACACCGCGGTGGAAAAGTCCGGCGCCAGCTCGGCCGGCTTGCGCTGCAGGGCCAGCAGCAGCAGCGAAAAGCCGGCCGCGAAACTCAGATTTTTGAGGCAGCTGAACACCAGGCCGTGCGGACCGCCCAGGATGACGGTCTGCGATTCCATGTAGCGCGACAGCAGCAGGGCAATCAGGAACAGCGGCAAGGCCAGGCGCAGCGGCACGGCGCGCACGCCCGGCCGGGCCACCACCACGCCCATCAGCCAGATCAGCCCCCAGGTGATGAAATCGGACGGAAAGCTGTACAGCGCCGCCAGCGCCAGCAGGGCAATCAGGGTCAGGCCCAGCCATCGGCGCCGGCGCAGCTGGGCCGCCAGCAGCAGGTATATGCAGCTGTACCACCACTCGAAGGCCAGCACCCACAGCACGCCATTGGTGCCGAAGGTAGGCACGAAGAAGGGCTGGGCCATCACCAGCTGGCCCAGCAGGGTGGAGGCGTCCATGGAGAGCACCGCGAAGTCGGGAAAGGCCGTGTACAGCCCGGTATCGTTGAGATAGCGCGAGCCGGTGCCGTCGAGGACGATCCCCAGCAGCAGCACCGGCAGCAGGCAGGCATAGGTGCTGGCGCTCTTGGCTACCAGCACCGCGCGGTAGCTGCCCAGCCGGGCGATGCTGCCGGCCAGCAGATAGGCCTGGACCACGAAAAACACGCCGAAGGCCTGGTGGCCCAGGCCGCTCAGAAAATAAAAGGCATCGATCCACAAAGAGCGGTCGGCCAGGCTGCCGTAATTGACGAACAAAAGATAACGCACGTGGTAGACCACCAGCAGCAGGCTGGCGCTACCGAGACACCAGGGGACCGGCGATTGCAGGCTTAGATAATTTTTCATTGGAGGGCTCGTCGGCTCGGGACAAAGCATGGATTGTCGGCGGGTGCCAGGCCCTGCCATTAGATCGCCCTCAATCGCGCGCGCCCGCACAGTACGCTGCAGAAGCTATTGCCAAACCCATAAAGAATTCCGCTTAAAAAACGGGCACCCGCGCTTTTGGTGTATCCTACCCGTCATCGCAACAACGGCTCACGCCAACTATGCCAGAGCACCCTTATGACGTCCGCACGGACGCCAAGCAACACCGGTCACTGTTTGAACGCCTGACCGCACTGATTTCCCCCGAGCCCGAAAACCGCGCCGAGCTGCTCGAAGTGCTGCACGACGCGCAGGAACGCAACCTGATCGACGCCGACGCCTTGTCGATGATCGAGGGGGTGTTCCAGGTATCGGATCTGTCCGCGCGCGACATCATGGTGCCGCGATCGCAGATGGACGTGATCGACATTAGCAAACCCATCGAAGACTGGCTGCCCACCGTGCTGGAAACCGCGCACTCGCGTTTCCCCGCCGTTGAAGGCGAACGCGACAAGGTGGTCGGCATCCTGCTGGCCAAAGACCTGCTGCGTTATTACGCCGAAGAATCGTTCGACGTGCGCGACATGCTGCGCCCCGCCATCTTCATCCCCGAATCGAAACGCCTGAATGTGCTGCTGCGCGACTTCCGCGCCAACCACAATCACATGGCCATCGTGGTCGATGAGTACAGCGGCGTGGCCGGCCTGATCACCATCGAAGACGTGCTCGAGCAGATCGTCGGCGACATCGAAGACGAATACGATTTCGACGAAGAAGAAGACAATATCCTCTCCATCAAGGAAGGCCAGCTGGGCCCGCGCTGGCGGGTCAAGGCACTGACCGAGCTGGAGCAGTTCAACGAAGAACTCGGCACCAGCCTGCCCGAGGACGACGTCGACACCATCGGCGGCCTGGTGGCCAGCCACCTGGGACGCATGCCGCACAAGGGCGACGTGTTCGACATCGACAACCTGCGCTTCGAAGTGCTGCGTGCCGACGCGCGCCAGATCCACGTGCTGCTGGTTGAAAAGCTGCCCCTGGCGGAAGACCAGCACGACTGATGCTGCGGCGCCGCGCTAATCGGGACGCCGCTGTACGCACCGAGTCAAACGAAGCTACAAGCAAACTCCGGCTGCTGCTGGTAGCGCTGGCCGGCGCGGCCAGCGTGTTCTCGTTCGCCCCGTTCGGCTGGTGGCCGCTGCAATTCGCCTGCCTGGGCTACCTGTTCTACCAGGTCGGCATCCGCCCGCTTGTCCGCCGCGGCACCCTGCTCGGCTGGGCCTTCGGCTTCGGCTGGTCGGTCGCCGGCATGCACTGGCTATACATCACCATGAATCGCTTCGGCAACATCCCCGGCCCGCTGGCGGTGGCCGCGGTGATCCTGCTGGGCGCCTACATGGGCCTGTTCACTGCCTTTGCCACCGGCGTCTCGACCTGGCTGCGGCGCCGCTTTTCATTGCCGCTGGCCAGCTTTTTGTTCCTGATTTTGCCCTTCGCCTGGGGCTTGTCGGAGTGGATGCGCGGCTGGGTCCTGACCGGCTTTCCGTGGGTCGCCGCCGGCTACGCCCATAACATCAGCCCATTGAAAGGCTATGCGCCGCTGGTCGGCGTGTACGGCATCGGCGTCATCGCCGCCGTCTGCGCCAGCGCCCTGGCCATGCTGACGCAAAGCCGCCGCCTGCTTGGGGCCGCCGTGCTCGGCACGACCCTGGCCATCGGTTTCGGCCTCACTTTTGCGCAGTGGACCCAGCCGCAGGGCAAGCCGATTTCCGTGCGCCTGGTGCAGGGCAATATTCCGCAAGACCAGAAATTCAATGTCAATCACGCCGTCGCCACGCTGGAGCTCTACCAGAAACTGGTCACCGAAGCGCCGGCCGACCTGATCGCCCTGCCGGAAACGGCCGTGATGACCCTGCCGCAATACCTGCCGCCGGGCTATCTGGATTCATTCAAGCAGTATGCCGCCGCCAGCGGCAGCCACATCCTGTTCGGTATTCCCTTGTCCGATGGCCCTGGCCTGTATTCCAACAGCGTGGCCGGCTATTCGCCCGCCGGCGGCCCGGACTACCGCTACGACAAGCACCACCTGGTGCCTTTCGGCGAATTCGTGCCGCTGGGCTTTCGCTGGTTCGTCGACATGATGCGCATCCCGCTGGGCGAGCAGACCCGCGGCAAGGAAGTGCAGGCGCCTTTCCCGGTCAAGGACCAGCTGGTGCTGCCCAATGTCTGCTACGAAGACGTGTTCGGCGAGGAAATCGCCCTGCAGCTGCGCAGCCTGCCGCAGCCGGCCACCATGCTGCTCAACGTCTCCAACCTGGCCTGGTTCGGCGAATCGATCGCCATCCCGCAACATCTGCAGATTTCCCAGATGCGCTCGATCGAAACCGGCCGCCCGATGTTACGTTCCACCAACACTGGTGCCACCGCCGTCATCGACGGCCGCGGCAAGGTCGCCGCCCTGCTGCCGATGTACGCCCAGGGCACCCTGGCGGTGCGCGTCCAGGGCATGGGCGGGATGACGCCGTTTATTCGCTTCGGCAACTATACGATGCTGGCGCTGGCCGTGCTGGCCTTTGCCGCCTCACTCATTTGGGCGAAGATTTGGAGCAAAGACCGCCGAAAATCATGATCCTGCTGTCAGTTCGCCCCCAGAACCCCGTCAAAACCCGCTAAAATTGGTCGTTTTAGCAAACTCACATCGTTTGCGCCCTCTGCCGCGCGACCTCACACAAGATGCTCACATTCCAACAAATCATTCTGACCTTGCAAACCTACTGGGACAAGCAAGGCTGCGCCCTGCTCCAGCCGTATGACATGGAAGTCGGCGCCGGCACCTTCCACACTGGCACCTTCCTGCGCGCGATCGGGCCGGAACCCTGGCGCGCCGCCTACGTGCAGCCTTCGCGCCGCCCGAAGGACGGCCGCTATGGCGAAAACCCCAACCGCCTGCAGCACTACTACCAGTACCAGGTGGTCTTGAAGCCGGCACCGGAAAACATCCTCGAGCTCTACCTCGGTTCGCTGGAAGCGCTGGGCCTGAGCCTGAAGCAGAACGATGTGCGTTTCGTCGAAGACGACTGGGAAAGCCCGACCCTGGGCGCCTGGGGCTTGGGCTGGGAAGTCTGGCTCAACGGCATGGAAGTGACCCAGTTCACCTACTTCCAGCAAGTCGGCGGCCTCGACTGCAAACCGGTGCTGGGTGAAATCACCTACGGCATCGAGCGCCTGGCCATGTACCTGCAGGGCGTGGAAAACGTCTACGACCTGGTGTGGACCGAGTGGGAAGAGAATGGCGTAACTAAAAAGCTCAGCTACGGCGACGTGTTCCACCAGAACGAAGTCGAGCAGTCGACCTACAACTTCGAGCACGCCAACACCGAGCTGCTGTTCGCCCAGTTCGCCAACCACGAATCGGAAGCCAAGCGCCTGATCGAGTTGCAGCTGACCTTGCCCGCTTACGAGCAGATCATGAAGGCCTCGCACAGCTTCAACATGCTGGACGCGCGCGGCGCCATTTCCGTGACCGAGCGCGCCGCCTACATCGGCCGTGTGCGCACGCTCTCGCGCCTGGTCGCCCAGGCCTATTACGACTCGCGCGAAAAGCTTGGTTTCCCGATGCTGCCGCAGCAGGCCGCCGCCACCCCGATCTGACCGAACAAGAACAG
This sequence comes from uncultured Oxalobacteraceae bacterium, assembly GCA_946479255.1. The sequence continues at coordinate 3,098 of CAMLFK010000136.1, read as the reverse complement.
AACCATGAACCAGACCTTACTCGTCGAACTGCTGACCGAAGAACTGCCGCCGAAAGCGCTGGCCAAGCTGGGCGCCGCTTTTGCCGCCGGCATCGTCAATGGCCTCAAAGCGCGCGACTTCCTTGAAGAAGACAGCGTCGCCACCGCCTATGCCACCCCGCGCCGCCTGGCCGTCTCCATCACCCGCGTGCGCGCCACCTCGCCCGACAAATCGCTGCGCGAAAAAGTGCTGCCGGTCTCGGTCGCGCTGGACGCCGCCGGCAAGCCGAGCGCGCCGCTGGCCAAAAAACTGGCCGCACTCGGCGTGCCCGACCTGCCGCTCTCCAGCCTGGAACGCGCCGTCGACGGCAAGGCCGAGAGCTTCTTCTACACCCGCAGCGTGACCGGCAGCGCCCTGCAAGGCGGCCTGCAGTCGGCCGTCGAAGAATCCGCGGCCAAGCTGCCGATTCCTAAATTGATGAGCTACCAGCGCCCGGATGGCAGCACCGTGCAGTTCGTGCGCCCGGCGCATAAGCTGATCGCGATCCATGGCGACGCCGTGGTCCCGGTCAGCCTGCTCGGCCTGAACGCCGCCAAAGAGACCCTGGGCCACCGCTTCCTCGCCGCCGCCGGCGCCTTGACGATTCCGCACGCCGAGCACTATGCCGCAACGCTGGAAACCGAAGGCAAAGTCATCGCCAGCCTGGACGCGCGCAAGGAAAAGATCCGCGCTTCCCTGCTGGAGAAAGCCGGCGCCGACAAGGTGCTGATGCCCGAGTCCCTGCTCGACGAAGTCACCGCCCTGGTCGAATGGCCGGTGGTGTACGAGTGTCACTTCGAAGAAGAGTTTTTGGCCGTGCCGCAGGAATGCCTGATCCTGACCATGCAGACCAACCAGAAGTATTTTGCGCTGACCGACGCCGCCGGCAAGCTGCGCTCGCGCTTCCTGATCGTCTCCAACATCGCCACCGACGACCCGCAGCACATCGTCGGCGGTAACGAGCGCGTGGTGCGCCCGCGCCTGTCCGACGCCAAGTTCTTCTTCGAGCAGGACAAGAAGAAGTCGCTGGAAGCGCGCCTGCCGCAGCTTGCAAACGTGGTCTACCACAACAAGCTGGGCACCCAGGCCGAGCGCTCGACCCGCGTGGTCGGCATCGCCAAAGAGATTGCCCACGTGCTGGGCTACGACGAGCAGCTGGCCGAACGCGGCGCGCTCTTGTCCAAGGCCGACCTGCTGACCGATATGGTGGGTGAATTCCCTGAGCTGCAAGGCATCATGGGCAGCTACTACGCACGCCACGACGGCGAGCCGGACGAAGTCGCGCTGACCGCCACCGAACACTATCAGCCGCGCTTTGCCGGCGACGCCCTGCCATCGACCCAGACCGGCACTGCCGTGGCCCTGGCCGATAAACTGGAAACCCTCGTGGGCATCTGGGGCATCGGCCTGCAGCCGACCGGCGAGAAAGACCCGTTCGCGCTGCGCCGCCACGCGCTGGGCGTGCTGCGCATGCTGGTCGAAAAGCGTATCGACATCTCGCTGATCGAACTGCTGGAATTTGCCAACAAGCGCTTCAAGGGCATCGCCGGCTTCACCGATCCGGTGCTGGACGTGCGCGCCTTCATGTTCGACCGCCTGCGCGGCATCCTGCGCGAGCGCGGCTTTACGCCGAACGAAGTCGAAGCCGTACTGACCAGCCACCTGGACCGCGTGCACGATATCGCCCTTCGCCTGGAAGCGGTGCAAGCCTTCGCCGCCCTGCCGGAATCGAGCTCGCTGGCCGCCGCCAACAAGCGCATCACCAATATCCTGAAAAAGACCGACGCCCCGAGCGGCGAGATCAATCAGGAGCTGCTGCAGGAAGACGCCGAGAAAAAGCTGTACCAGGCCATCGTGCGCGTGCGCCCTGAAGTCGATGCGGCATTCGCCGCGCGCGACTTCACCGGCACCCTCAAGACCCTGGCGCAGATGCGCGACGACGTCGACGGCTTCTTCAACGACGTCATGGTGATGGCCGAAGACGCCGCGCTGCGCAACAACCGCCTGGCGCTGCTGGCATCTCTGCACGCCATGATGAACCGCGTGGCCGACATCTCCAAGCTGGCGGCGTAAGCGACGAGGGCAAGCCATGAAGATGATCATCCTCGACCGCGACGGCGTCATTAACCATGACTCGCCCGAGTTCATCAAGTCGCCGGCCGAGTGGGTGCCGATTCCCGGCTCGCTCGAAGCCATCGCCCGCCTCAACCAGGCTGGTTATCGCGTGGTGGTCGCGTCGAACCAGTCGGGCATTGCGCGCGAACTGTTCGACATGACCATCCTGAACGCCATCCACCAGAAGATGCACGCCAGTGCCCAACAGGTCGGCGCGACCATCGACGCCATCTTCTTCTGCCCGCACGCGGCCATCGACAGCTGCGACTGCCGCAAGCCCAAGGCCGGCATGTTCGACGAAATCGCCAAGCGCTTCAAGGTCAGCCTCAAGGGCGTGCCGACCGTGGGCGACTCGCTGCGCGACCTGCAGGCCGGCTTTGTCAGCGGCTGCGTGCCCTATCTGGTCCTGACCGGCAAAGGCGAGCGGACCAACGACGTGGGCGGGCTGCCGCCCGGCACCCAGGTGTTTGCCGACCTGTCCGACATGGTCAACTCGCTGCTCAAGGTCAAAGCGGCCGGCGCCCACATTCCAACCTGACTTTTTCGTCCCAGCGATCCGCTACCCGATCCGATACCACCTCCCGGAGAGTTCTTTGCGTAATACCATCCCATTCCTGCGTTCCCTGTTGTTCACCATCGTCATGGTCATCGCCACCGTGGTGTGGGCCTTCGTCTGCTTCCTGGCCGCGCCGCTGCCGTACAACAAGCGCTTCTGGGTGACCTCGCGCTGGAACGTCTTCGTGATCTGGTGCGCAAAAGTCATCTGCGGCATCCGCTACCAGTTCAAGGGTTACGAGAACCTGCCCGATTCGCCCGCCATCGTGCTGGCCAAGCACCAGTCGGCATGGGAAACCATCTTCCTGCTGCCGAACATGCTGCGCCCGCTGGTGTACGTCTTCAAAAAAGAGATCCTGTATATCCCCTTCTTCGGCTGGGGCATGGCGCTGCTGCGCATGATCCCGAT